>CAVOGI010000008.1:0-315758 GCA_963695205.1 uncultured Actinomycetota bacterium
GTGCCCTGTACTTCGTTCAGTTCCTGCTGGCTGCGGCATCCAGACACGGTCCGGCTGGCGGACCGACGACGGGGCCGTCCGGCGCACCCGGCGGGCTGCCTTACGATTGGGCAATCAGCCTTGGGTTTGACGACCGCCTCCCCGAACTCGCCCAGCAGGCCCCCGACGTCGAGGACCACGACCCCTTCGCGAAGCTCGGGTTGACCTACGACGACGTCCTGCTGCTGCCCGGCGAGACCGACGTCATCCCGTCGGACGTCGACACCACGGCGCGGCTGACGCGTGAGATCTCGCTGCGCATCCCGCTGGTCTCGGCGGCGATGGACACCGTCACCGAGTCGCGGATGGCGATCGCCATGGCCCGCCAGGGCGGGCTCGGGGTGCTGCACCGCAACCTGTCCATCGAGGACCAGGCCTACCAGGTCGACCTCGTCAAGCGGACCCAGACGGGGATGATCAGCAACCCCATCACCATCGGTCCCGACGCGACGCTCGAGGAGCTCGACCGCATCTGTGGCGAGTACCGCGTCTCCGGCCTGCCGGTCGTGCAGCCGGACAACACCCTGATCGGCATGATCACCAACCGCGACCTGCGCTTCACGCCCGTCGCGGAGTGGGCCGGCACGCGGGTGCGTGACGTCATGACCCCCATGCCCCTCGTATCGGGCGCGGTCGGGATCTCCCGCGAGGACGCCACCGCCCTGCTGCGCCAGCACAAGCGCGAGCGCCTGCCGCTGGTCGACGACCAGGGTCGCCTCGCCGGTCTCATCACCGTCAAGGACTTCGTGAAGTCCGAGCAGTTCCCGCACGCCAGCAAGGACGACCACGGCCGGCTCCTCGTCGGTGCCGCCATCGGGTTCTTCGGTGACGCCTGGGAACGCGCCACGACCCTCGTCGAGGCCGGGGTCGACGTCCTCGTCGCCGACACCGCCAACGGTCACGCCCGCCTCATGCTCGACATGATCCGCCGGCTCAAGGCCGACCCGGCCACGCGTCACGTCCAGGTCATCGGCGGCAACGTCGCGACCCGGGCCGGGGCGCAGGCCCTCGTCGACGCCGGCGCCGACGGCGTCAAGGTCGGCGTCGGACCGGGCTCGATCTGCACCACCCGCGTCGTCGCCGGTGTCGGCGTGCCGCAGGTGACCGCCATCCACGACGCGTCCCTGGCCTGCCGCCGGGCCGGCGTCCCGGTCATCGGCGACGGCGGCCTGCAGTTCTCCGGCGACATCGCCAAGGCCCTCGTGGCCGGTGCCGACACCGTGATGCTCGGGTCGCTGCTCGCGGGCTGCGAGGAGTCGCCCGGTGACCTGATCTTCGTCAACGGCAAGCAGTTCAAGTCCTACCGCGGCATGGGCTCGCTCGGGGCGATGGCCTCGCGCGGCAAGAAGTCGTACTCCAAGGACCGCTACTTCCAGGCCGACGTCGCCAGCGACGACAAGATCGTGCCCGAGGGCATCGAGGGCCAGGTCGCCTACCGCGGCCCGCTCGGCAACGTCGTCCACCAGCTCGTCGGTGGGCTCGCGCAGTCGATGTTCTACGTCGGTGCCAACACCGTCCCGGAGCTGCAGGCACGCGGCAAGTTCGTCCGGATCACCTCGGCGGGCCTCAAGGAGAGCCACCCGCACGACATCCAGATGACCGTCGAGGCGCCCAACTACGGCAGCCGCTGACCCTCACCGCGTGCATCCCGGGCGGACCCGCCTTCGTGGCGGGTCGGCCCGCGTGCCTTCCGGGGGCGCGCTCGGCCTTTTTCGTGGTGGGCCCCGTGGCCGATAGCCTTGCCCGGTGACTGAGATCGAGATCGGCCGAGGCAAGCGCGGCCGTCGGGCCTACTCCTTCGACGACATCGCCGTCGTCCCGTCCCGCCGCACCCGCGACCCCGAGGAGGTGTCGGTGGGGTGGCAGATCGACGCCTACCACTTCGACATCCCCGTCATCGCGGCGCCGATGGACTCGGTGATGAGCCCCGAGTCGGCCATCAAGCTCGGCAACCTCGGCGGGCTGCCGGTCCTCGACCTCGAGGGCCTGTGGACCCGGTATGACGACCCGTCGCCGCTGCTCGCCGAGATCGCGACGCTCGACCCCGCCACCGCCACCGCGCGGATGCAGGAGATCTACGCCGCCGAGATCCAGCCCGAGCTGATCGTCGAGCGGCTGCGCCAAGTCCGTGCCGCCGGTGTCACCGTGGCCGGCGCCCTGAGCCCGCAGCGCACCCAGCAGTTCTGGAAGCACGTCGTGGACGCCGGGGTGGACCTCTTCGTCATCCGCGGCACGACGGTCAGCGCCGAGCACGTCTCGGGTCGCGCCGAGCCGCTCAACCTCAAGCGCTTCATCTACGAGCTCGACGTCCCGGTCATCGTCGGCGGCGCGGCCTCCTACACGGCCGCCCTGCACCTCATGCGCACCGGTGCCGCCGGTGTCCTCGTCGGGTTCGGCGGGGGAGCGGCGCACACCACCCGCCGCACGCTCGGCATCCACGCCCCGATGGCCAGCGCCATCGCCGACGTCGCGGCGGCGCGCCGCGACTACCTCGACGAGTCCGGTGGCCGCTACGTGCACGTCATCGCCGACGGCGGCATGGGCACCAGTGGTGACATCGTCAAGGCCGTCGCCTGCGGCGCCGACGCGGTCATGCTCGGTGCGGCGCTCGCGCGCGCCACGGACGCACCCGGCCGCGGACTGCACTGGGGTCCTGAGGCGCACCACCAGGAGCTGCCGCGCGGCTCGCGCGTCGAGGTGGGCGCGGTCGCCCCGCTCGAGGAGATCCTCTTCGGCCCGGGCCGGGCGGCCTCCGGTCAGACCAACCTCATCGGTGCCCTGCGTCGGGCGATGGCCACGACCGGCTACTCCGACCTCAAGGAGTTCCAGCGCGTCGAGGTCGTGGTGGCGCCCTACCAGGCCACCTGAGCCCAGCCCCGCGTTGACGACGGCGACCCACCGGCACGGTCCGGCGGGGTCGCCGTCGTCGTCACGAGCTGGGAGATCCCGCTAACTTACTACTGGTAATGAAGCGGAGCCGGACCTACGCTGCCCCTATGGCTCCGGACCTCATCGCCGACCCCGAGACCGATCCCACCGCGACGTATGCCGTGGACCCGGCGCTCGTCCGACGGCTGGCCCGGCGGGTGGTCGCCGCGCCGCGCGCGGAGCACCACGTGAGCCACACCCCGATGACGGGCGCGCCACTGGCGTCCCTGCCGTTGTCCACCCGCGAGGACGTCGCCGCGGCGATGGACGCGGCCCGGGCGGCCCAGCGCGCCTGGTCGCGCACCCCGATGGAGGTCCGCGAGCGCATCATGCTGCGCTACCACGACCTCGTCCTCGACCGACAGGTCGAGCTGCTCGACATCGTCCAGCTCGAGTCGGGCAAGACGCGCGGGCAGGCGTTCGAGGAGGTCGCCGACGTCGCCCTGGTGGCGCGGCACTACGGACGCTCCGCGGCGGCATACCTGCGACCGAAGCGGCGGGCCGGGCTGTTCCCGGTGCTCACCCAGACCACCGAGCACCACCACCCACGCGGGGTCGTGGGCATCGTCAGCCCGTGGAACTACCCGCTGTCCCTGGCGATCACCGACGCCATCCCCGCGATCATGGCCGGCAACGCCGTCGTGCTGCGCCCGGACCTGCAGGCCTCGCTGACCGCGCTCCAGGCCGTGCAGCTGCTCACCGAGGCGGGCCTGCCGGAGTCGGTGCTGCAGGTGGTCCTCGGTGACGGGCCGACCGTGGGCCAGGCCGTCGTGGACCTCGCCGACTACGTCTGCTTCACCGGTTCGACCGCGACCGGGCGCAGCGTCGCCACCTCCGTCGCCGGCCGTCTCGCCGGCTACTCCCTGGAGCTGGGGGGCAAGAACGCGATGTACGTCGCCGACGACGCCGACCTCGACAAGGCCGTCGCCGGAGCGGTCCGCGCGTGCTTCTCCTCGGCGGGCCAGCTCTGCATCTCGGTCGAGCGCCTGATCGTGCACGCCGACGTGGCCGACGAGTTCACCGCGCCGGCTCGTCGAGGCGGTGGGGGCGATGACCCTGGGGCCGGCGCTGGAGTTCGGCACCGACATGGGTTCGCTGGTCTCCGCGGCCCAGCTCGCCCGCGTCACCGACCACGTCGACGACGCGCGGGCCAAGGGCGCCCGTGTCCTCACCGGCGGGCGCGCCCGCCCCGACCTCGGTCCCTACTTCTACGAGCCGACCGTCCTCGTCGGTGTCACCGCCGCCATGGACGTGCGCGACGACGAGACCTTCGGCCCGGTGGTGTCGATCTACCGCGTGGACAACGACGACGAGGCGATCCGCCTCGCCAACGACACCGACTACGGCCTCAACGCCTCCGTCTGGACCCGCGACGTGGCTCGTGGCAGGCGGATCGGCACGGCCATCGCGGTCGGCACCGTCAACGTCAACGAGGGGTATGCCGCCGCATGGGGGAGCGTGGCCGCGCCGATGGGCGGGATGAAGCAGTCCGGCGTCGGCCGTCGACACGGCAGCGAGGGGATCCTCAAGTACACCGAGTCGCAGAACGTCACCGCCCAGTACCTCCTGCCGATCGCCCCCTCGATGGGGCTGTCCGAGGAGTCCTACGCCCGCGTGATGACCGCAGCCCTGCGGACCCTCAAGGCGGTCGGTCGCCGATGAGCGGGCCGGCACAGAGCGACTCCGGCCTGCCCGCGGGCAGCCACGTCGACGTCCTCGTCATCGGTTCGGGCTTCGGCGGATCGGTCACCGCCCTGCGGTTGGCGGAGAAGGGCTACCGCGTCCACGTCATCGAGTCCGGGCGCCGCTTCCGTGACGAGGACTTCGCCAAGACGTCGTGGGACGTGCGCAGCTACCTGTGGGCGCCCAAGCTGAAATGCTTTGGGGTGCAACGGATCCACCGCCTGCCCGGACGTCATGGTCCTGGCCGGGGCCGGGGTCGGAGGCGGCTCGCTCAACTACGCCAACACCCTCTACGTCCCGCCCGAGTCGTTCTTCCGTGACCCGCAGTGGAGCGACATCACCGACTGGCAGGCCGAGCTCGCGCAGCACTACTCGACCGCCTCGACGATGCTCGGCGTCGTCACCAACCCGTGCGAGGGCATCGTCGAGGACGTCATGCGGCGCACCGCGGAGGACCTGGGCGTCGGGGACACCTTCCGCAAGACCCCGACCGGCGTCTTCTACGGCATGCCCGGCCGCCGGGTCCCCGACCCCTACTTCGGTGGCGCGGGTCCCGAGCGCACCGGGTGCACCCAGTGCGGCAACTGCATGGTCGGCTGCCGGGTCGGTGCCAAGAACACCCTGGTGAAGAACTACCTCGCGCTGGCGGAGAACCTCGGCGCCACCATCGAGCCCATGCGCACCGTCGTGCGCGTGGCCCCCCGCCGTCGGCGGCGGGTATGCGGTGACGCACGAGGCCACCGGTGCCTGGCTGCGACGCGAGCGCCGGACCGTCACGGCCGACCAGGTCGTCTTCGCGGGCGGGACCTGGGGCACGCAGAAGCTGCTGCACACGCTGCGCCAGAACGGCGCGCTGCCACGGCTCTCCGCGCGGCTGGGCCACCTGACGCGCACCAACTCCGAGGCCCTCAACGGCGTGATGGTCGAGAAGGTCCCGCGCGGCGAGGACCTGTCCAGGGGCGTGGCGATCACCTCGTCGTTCCACCCGACCGCCGACACCCACGTCGAGAACTGCCGCTACGGGCCGGGCTCCAACCTCATGGGCGCGATGGCGACGATCCTCGTGCCGGGGGACCGGCTGCCGAGGCCGCTGCAGTTCCTCGTCGAGGCGGCGAAGCACCCGGTGGTCTTCGCGCGGTCCCTGTCGCAGTACCGCTGGAGCGAGCGCACCGTCATCGGCCTGATCATGCAGAGCCGCGACAACTCGTTGCAGGTCACTGGCACCCGTGGGCGCTTCGGGGGCCGCGGCCTCACCTCCCGCCAGGGCCACGGTGAGCCCAACCCGACCTACATCCCGGCCGGGCAGGCGGCGATGAAGGCCCTGGCCGTCCGGCTCTGCGAGGCCACCGGGCTGCGTGCGTTCGCCGGGGGCAGCATCGGCGAGGTCGTCAACATCCCCATGACCGCCCACTTCCTCGGCGGGGTCCCGATCGGCTCGAGCCCCGACCGTGGGGTGATCGACGGCTACCAGCGGGTCTGGAACTACCCCGACCTGCACGTCGTCGACGGCTCGGCGATCTCGGCGAACCTCGGGGTCAACCCGTCGCTGAGCATCACCGCCCAGGCCGAGCGGGCGATGTCGCTGTGGCCCAACAAGGGTGAGCACGACCCGCGACCGCAGCAGGGCGAGGGCTACCTCGCGCTCGAGCCGGTCAAGGCGGCCAACCCAGCGGTGACGAGGTTCGGCGCCGCGTGAGGGCCACAGGTCCCGAGAGCCGCTTGTCCCGAGGGCCACGTATCCCGAGGGGCCACAGGTCCGGAACGCCACAGATATCGGAGACGGCGGTTAAAGGGACCCCTGCTTCCCTCAACCGCCGCCCCTGATGGTGTGGCTGGGGATGAGCCGGGGGTGGAATCTCCAGCCACACCACTCGGAGCAACGAGTCCCGTGACCTGGGGTTACGCCTTCTCCCCAGATTTCTGCGGTCCGCCCCACGCGGAGGCCCCACCGGCGTGTGCCCCGCTGGCGGCGTGTCCCGCCGGCGGGTGCCTCGTCGCGCCAGGAGGCCCACAGCGCGGCATACGCACCGCCGGCAGCGACCAGCTCGTCGTGGGTGCCGATCTCGCTGACGAGCCCGTCCTCGACGACGGCGACCCGGTCGGCGTCGTGGGCGGTGTGCAGCCGGTGCGCGATCGCGACGACGGTCCGGCCCTGCACCACGGCCGCCAGCGACCGCTCGAGGTGCCGGGCAGCGCGCGGGTCGAGCAGCGAGGTGGCCTCGTCCAGGACGAGGGTGTGCGGGTCGGCGAGCACGAGCCGCGCCAGTGCGAGCTGCTGCGACTGGGCCTCGGTCAGGACGTGCCCGCCACTACCCACGACGGTGTCCAGGCCGTCCGGCAGCCCCGTCGGCCCAGGCCAGGGCGTCCACCGCGCGCAACGCCTCGGCGAGCTCGTGACGGGTGGCCTGCGGGCGGGCGAGCAGGAGGTTGTCGACGAGCGAGCCCACGAAGACGTGGTGCTCCTGCGTGACGAGGGCGACCTCACCGCGGAGCTCGCCGAGCTCGAGGTCGACCAGCGGCACGCCGCCGACGTCGATCCGGCCCTCGCGGGGACCGTCGACACCGGCCATGAGGCGACCGAGGGTGGACTTGCCGGCTCCCGAGGGACCCACGATGGCGAGGCGCTCGCCGGGGTGCAGGTCGAGGCTCACCCCGTGGAGCACGTCGTGCCCGGGCCGGTAGGCGTAGCGGACGTCGTCGACCGTCAGGTCGGACCCGTCGGGGTGCTCGCCCGTGGCGATGCGGTCGGGCGGGACGGACACCCACGCCGATCACGCGGGCCAGCGACGTCGCCCCGACCTGGATCTCGTCGAGCCAGCTGAGCACCTCGTCGAGGGGGCCGATCATCTGCTGGACGTAGAGCGCGACCGCCGTGGCCGCACCCGCGGTGATGTTGCCCTGGATCGCCAGCCACCCGCCCCAGAGGACCGCGACGGCCGTCGGGACGGAGTAGCCGAACACCACCGACGGGAACCACCGCAGCCGCAGCCCGAGGGTGTAGCGCTCGGCGCGGTAGCACTCGCGCAGCGCCTCGTGGAACCGGTTGCGGCGGACCTCGGCCAGCGACAGCGCGTCGATCGTCCGCGCGCCGTCGACGGTCTCGGTGACGACCCCGTTGAGCGAGGCGTAGGTGGCCCGCTCCCAGAGGTAGCCGTCGGCGGCATACCGCAGGTAGCGCCGGGTGGAGAACCAGTAGAACGGCAGGCCGGCGAGGATGGCCAGGCGTCGCCAGCGGTGAGGTGAACAGGGCGGCGACGATGGTCATCGCGACGGTCATCACGGCGACGAACAACGAGGGGATCCCGAACCGCACCACGTGCGAGAGCGCCTCGACGTCGTTGGTGGTGCGGGCCACGAGGTCACCGGTGCCGGCCCGCTCGACGGTCGACAGGGGCAGGTTGACCGCGCGGGCGACGAACTGCTCGCGCAGCTGGGCGAACACCGTCTCGCCCGAGGATGAACGACAGCCTGCGCGCAGCCCAGGTCAGACCGGTCTGCGCGACGACGGCGACGGCCAGGCCGACGGCGATCCGGTCCACGGCGGCAAGGCTGCCCCTGCCGCTCACCTCGTCGACGAGCCGACCGACCAGCCACGGGGCGGCGAGGGCGGCCAGCGCGGCGAGGGCGTGCAGGGCGAGGACACGGGTGAGCAGCCCGCGATGGCTGCCCATGAGCTCACGGGTGTGCTCCCAGACCGCGCGGCGAGTCGGCGACCGGCAGGGTGCGCCGGGCGTGGTCGGTGATCACTGGTCGTCCTCCTCGCTGCGGATCACGACGCGGCGGTATGCGGCGTGGCTCCAGCAGGTCGCGGTGCGTGCCGCGGGCGACCACGAGGCCGTCCTCGAGCAGGACGACCTCGTCGGCGTGGCCCGAGCATGCAGCGGGCTCACGGTGGTCACGACGGTGGTGCGGCCGCGGCGGTGGTCGGCGAGGCGCTCGGCGATCCGGGCCTCGGTGTGGGCGTCGACCGCGCTGGTCGGCTCGACGAGGACGAGGACCGGGGCATCGGTGAGCAGGGCACGGGCCAGCGCGAGCCGCTGGCGCTGGCCGCCGGAGTAGGACCGGCCGCGCTCCTCGACGAGTGCCGTCGAGGCCGTCGGGCAGGGCGTCGAGGACGTCGAGTGGCGCTCGCCGCCTCGAGAGCGCGCCGGAGCACGCGCGCGTCGGCCTGCTCGGCATGGTCGGTGCCACCGGTGCCGCCGGTCGCGGCACCGGCACGCGGCACCGGCGCCGAGGAGCTGGTCGCGCAGGACGCCCGGTGAACAGCCTGGGGTCGGGCTCGCTGACGACCACGTGGCGGCGGACCTCCGCCGATGGCAAGGTCGTCGAGGCGCGTGCCACCCCACGTGGTCTGGTGCGGGCCGGGGCCGTGGCGGCCGAGCCGGTCGGCGACCGCCGCCGACTCCTCGGGCCGCGCCGAGACGATCGCGGTGAGCAGGCCGCCGCGCACGACGGTGCCCGAGAGCGGGTCGGCCAGGTCGGCGTCGGTCCGCGGGACGCGGCAGCGGTGCCCGCGCGCGTCGGGTCGTGGTCGGGGGTGACGGCCAGGATCCGCAGCACCTTGCCGGCGGCGATGTGGGCCCGGATGCCGCGGTCGACGATCTCGATGGCGGTCTGCAGCGGCATGGTGAGGAACGCGGTGTAGCCGTAGAAGGCCACGAGCTGCCCGGCGGTGATCTCGCCCACCACGGCCTGCCGGGCGCCGAGCCAGGTGACGAGGACGACGAAGATGCCCGGCAGCAGCACCTGGGCGGAGTCGAGGGCGGCCTGGATGCCGGCGACGTGCACCCCGCGCTCGCGGACCCGCTGCGACTGCTGCTCGTAGCGGCGCAGGAAGGTCTGCTCGCCACCGATGCCGCGCAGCACCCGCAGCCCGGCGACGGTGTCGGCGCCGAGCGTGGTCAGCCGTCCGGCCTCCTCGCGCTGCAGGGCCTGCCGGCGCTGCAGCGGCCGAACGATGAGGGTGAGGCTCGCCAGCATGACCGGGCCACCGGCGAGCACCAGCCAGCCCAGCGGGGGCGAGGCGGCGAGCAGGATCGCCCCGACCACGACGTAGCTGATGACCGCACCGGCGAACCGGCCCATCGACGTCGTACAGGCCGCCGAGGCGCATCACGTCGTTGGCGAAGACGGTGACCACCTCGCCGGCCGGCATGACCCGGGTGAGCACGGGACCGGCCCGCTCGGCGCCCTCGGCGGTGAGCTGGGCGCTGCGGTAGGACGCGTAGAGCCAGTTGTGGACGGCGAAGAAGTGGCGGGCCGCGGCGGTGGACGCGGCGATCGCCGCCGAGGCCCAGCAGGGCCAGGGCCCACCTCACCAGAGCCGCCGAGGTCGCCGGGCGACGATGCCCTCGTCGACGCCCCTGCCGAGGGCCGCGGGGATCAGGGCGATCGAGACCATCCACACCATGCCGGTGAGGGCTCCGAGGAGCTGGGTGCGCCACTGCTCGCGAGCCGATCCACACCATGAACCGCAGCGTGCTGCGGGTGTCGGGACGGCCGGGATCGGGAAAGGGGATCTCGCGCATCAGGGTCCCCACGGTAGGGGTGGGCACCGACGAGCCGACACCGGTTTTCCGGGCAGCGCCGGCAGCCGGGCGCCGGCTCGGCCCGCGCCGGCCGCACGTGGAGGACTTCCAGGGCGCCCGGTGCGCCTGCCGTCCCCGTCGACGGGGGCTGCCTACCATGGCGGCGTGTCACCCTCGGCGCCCACCCGAAGAGCCCGTCTCGACGACAAGTACGTCCGGCGGAGGATCGCGGCTGCCACCGCCGCCGTCGTCTTCCTGGGCGGGGCCTCGTTCGCGGTCAGCCAGGTGGGCGGTCTGTTCGCGGCCGACCACGTCGAGGCCGCGCCCGCACGGCCCGTCGCGCAGGCGCAGACCAAGGCGCCGACCCCCACGAGGACGCCGAAGGTCGCCGCTCCCAAGCCGAGCCCAGCCGCCCCGCAGGGCGGGGCCGGGAGCACCGCGGCGGAGACCGCGCTCGTGCGCACGATGCGGCTCACCGGCAACCTCACCCCGAAGTCGGTCGTCGCGTCGCCGTCGGGCCTGGTCGTCGCCCAGAACATGATGTACAGCCACTCCGTGGCCGCCTTCGGTGCCGACGGTGCCCTGCTCGCGACGATCAAGGACTCGGTCGACCTCGCGAAGTTCGGGATCAAGGGGCACCCGGGCACCACCAAGGGCGCCCCCGTCGAGGCCGCCTTCACCAAGGACGGCAAGCACGCGTGGATCTCCAACTACTCGATGTATGGCGCGGGGTACGGCCCTGAGGGACTGGACAGCTGCCGGGCCGGTGACGGCACCTCGTCGAGCACCGTCTACCGCGTCGACACCGCCACGTTCGCGATCGACCGGGTCGTCGAGGTCGGCGCCGTGCCCAAGTACGTCGCCGTGACCCCGGACGACAAGACCGTCCTGGTGACCAACTGGTGCTCGTGGGACCTGTCGGTGATCGACATCGCCTCGAACCGCGAGGTGTCCCGGATCCCGCTCGGCGGCGCGTACCCGCGCGGCATCGTCGTCGCCCCGGACAGCCGCACCGCGTACGTCGCGTTGATGGGCTCGGACCGCATCGTCACCGTCGACCTGCGCACCAAGGCCGTGAAGCCGTTCGCGACCACCGGCAACGGGCCGCGGCACATCGTCCTCAGCCCCGACGCGAAGTACCTCTACGTCACCAACAACGGCTCGGGCACGGTCGCCAAGCTCGACCGGTCGACGGGTGCGGTGCTCGCGACCACGCACGTCGGCAACCAGCCCCGGTCGCTGACGATCTCCTCCGACGGCACCGCCATCTACTCGGTCAACTACGAGTCGTCGACGGTGAGCAAGATGCGCACGAGCGACCTCAAGATCATCGGCGAGGTCGCGACCGACCAGCACCCGATCGGCATCACCTACGAGCCGACGCGCAAGGCCGTCTGGGTCGCCTGCTACGGCGGGAGCATCCTCGTCTTCGACGACTCGAGGCGTCCCGTAGCCTGACAAGGTGCTGCGAACCGCCCTGAAGCCCCGTTGGCTGGGACTGTTCGCCCTGCTCGTCCTCATCATCGTGACGTTCACCCAGCTCGGCATCTGGCAGCTGCACGTCGCCCAGGACAAGGGTCTGGCCGACGCGCTGCGCAAGGCCCACGAGGCCAGGCCGGCTCTGGTCGACACCGTCATCCGACCCCATGAGGCGTTCCCGAACCCCCAGTCGAACCGTGCGGTCACCGCGGTCGGTGAGTACGTCCCGGCCGACCAGTTCCTCGTCGGCCCGCGCCGACTCGACGGGCAGCAGGGCTACTGGGTCGTGACGCCGCTGGTCGTCGCGGAGACCGGGGCCCGCCTCGCCGTCGTCCGCGGGTTCGTCACCGACCCGGCCGCGGCCGGCCGGGCGCCGGCGGGCAAGGTCTCCGTCGACGGCTCGCTCGCCCCGGGGGAGTCGCCGTCCGTCGCCCCCACGGCGCTGCCCGCCGGAGGACCGGAGGTGCTGGGGTCGGTCGACCTGTCGATCCTGGTCAACCGCTGGCCGGGCGACCTCTACAACGCTTTCGTCTTCGCCCAGTCCGAGACGTCGGCCACCGGGGCCGGGATCGCGCCCGCCGCTGGCCTGCACCGGGTACCGCCGCCCGAGGTGACGGGCGGGCTGAAGTGGCGCAACGCGGCATACGCGCTGCAGTGGTGGGTCTTCGCGGGGTTCGCCGCGTTCATGTGGTTCAGGATGGTGCGCGATGATGCACGCCAGGACATGCAGCTGGAACAGACAGACGAGGCGCGCGACGACCGCGT
The DNA here is from genome assembly GCA_963695205.1 of uncultured Actinomycetota bacterium. GTDB lineage: Bacteria > Actinomycetota > Actinomycetes > Actinomycetales > Dermatophilaceae > Pedococcus. Next base: position 12,423 of record CAVOGI010000008.1, read on the forward strand.
GCCGTCCGAGGAGCAGGAGAGCACAGCGTGAGTGAAGCCCAGCCCACCCGTGGGCCCGCGACGGGAGCCGCCACCGGCGGTGTCGTCAAGGACGTCGAGGCCGCCGAGAAGGCGCTGAAGATCTTCAAGGTCATGGCGTTCGTCGTCGGGATCGGCCTGCTGCTGCTGGTGGCCGAGGTGGTGATGTCCTACGGCTTCGACATGAAGGGCGACCGCAACCCGCTCAACTGGTGGCCGCAGCCGCACGGCTTCATCTACATGGGCTACGTCGCCGCGACGGCCAACCTCGGGTTCAAGGTCCGCTGGGGCCTGGGGAAGATGGTGCTGGTGATGCTCGCCGGTGTCGTGCCGTTCCTGTCCTTCTGGGCCGAGCGCAAGGTCGCCGCCGAGGTCGAGGGTCAGCTGGCTGCCGCACGCCGGTAGCCTTGCCCCGTGAGCGACGCCCCTGTGAGCAACACCCCCGCCGGTGACACCGCCGACATCACCCAGGCCCAGGACGACGACCGCGTGGAGGCGTCGGACGGCGCCCGGGCGGAGGTCGACTCGACGCCGCTGCAGGCCCAGCCTGTGCTGGTCGTCGACTTCGGCGCGCAGTACGCCCAGCTGATCGCGCGCCGGGTCCGTGAGGCCAACATCTACAGCGAGGTCGTCCCGCACACGATGCCGGTCGACGAGATGCTCGCCAAGGGTCCCGCGGCGATCGTGCTCTCCGGTGGGCCTTCCTCGGTCTACGCCGAGGGCGCCCCCTCCCTCGACCCGGCGCTGCTCGAGGCCGGGGTCCCGGTCTTCGGCATGTGCTACGGCTTCCAGGCGATGGCCCAGGCGATGGGCGGCACGGTCGCGCACACCGGACTTCGCGAGTACGGCTCCACCCCGGCGTCCGTCTCCGACACCGGCTCCACCCTCTTCAACGGCCAGCCCACCGACCAGTCGGTCTGGATGAGCCACGGCGACTCGGTCACCCAGGCGCCGGCGGGTATGCGCGTGACCGCGTCCACCGCCGGTGCGCCCGTCGCCGCGTTCGAGGATGACGAGCGCCAGCTGTATGGCGTGCAGTGGCACCCCGAGGTCATGCACTCGACCTTCGGCCAGCGGGTGCTCGAGAACTTCCTCTACCGCGGCGCCAAGCTCGAGGGTGACTGGACGGCGGCCAACGTCGTCGAGGAGCTCGTCGGCGCGATCCGCGACAAGGTCGGCGAGTCCCGGGTGCTGTGCGCGCTGTCCGGTGGGGTCGACTCGTCCGTCGCAGCGGCCCTGGTGCAGAAGGCCGTCGGTGACCAGCTGACCTGTGTCTTCGTCGACCACGGTCTGCTGCGGCTGGGGGAGGCCGAGCAGGTCGAGAAGGAGTTCGTCGCCGCGACCGGGGTCGACCTCGTGGTCGTGGATGCACGCGAACAGTTCCTCAACGCGCTCGCCGGGGTGTCCGACCCCGAGCAGAAGCGCAAGATCATCGGCCGCGAGTTCATCCGGGTCTTCGAGCAGGCGGCGCGCGACGTCGTCGGCTCGCGCGGTGACTCCGACCACCCGGTCGAGTTCCTGGTCCAGGGCACGCTCTACCCCGACGTCGTCGAGTCCGGTGGCGGCACGGGCGCGGCCAACATCAAGTCGCACCACAACGTCGGCGGCCTCCCCGACGACCTGCAGTTCAAGCTCGTCGAGCCGCTGCGGTCGCTGTTCAAGGACGAGGTGCGCCAGGTCGGTCTCGAGCTCGGTGTGCCCGAGGCGATCGTCTGGCGCCAGCCGTTCCCCGGCCCCGGCCTCGGCATCCGCATCGTCGGCGAGGTGACCGCCGAGCGCCTGGAGATCCTCCGGGCGGCAGACGCGATCGCCCGCCACGAGCTCTCGGCCGCCGGTCTCGACCGCGACATCTGGCAGTGCCCGGTGGTGCTGCTCGGCGACGTGCGTTCGGTCGGGGTCCAGGGCGACGGCCGCACCTACGGCCACCCCGTGGTCCTGCGCCCGGTGTCCTCCGAGGACGCCATGACCGCCGACTGGACGCGGGTGCCGTACGAGGTGCTCGCCAAGATCTCCACGCGGATCACCAACGAGGTGCGCGAGATCAACCGCGTGGTGCTCGACGTGACGAGCAAGCCCCCGGGCACCATCGAGTGGGAGTGACCCGGGTGTGCCTGAGGCCGGCACGCCGGGCTACACGTCAGGCGGCGCGGTGACCGGCCGCGAGTCCGGCGCCGCAGCCGGCGGCGGGTCCGGAGCGGTCACCCCGATGGAGATGCTCAGCCGGGCCGTGATGCGGCACGTGCTGATCGGGCCGCCGCTCAAGCTCCTCACCCGACTGCGCGTCGAGGGCCGCGAGAACGTGCCCCGCGATGGCGCACTGATCGTCGCCTCCAACCACCTGTCGTTCATCGACTCGATCGTCATCCCGCTCGCCTGCGCCCGGCAGGTGCACTTCTTGGGCAAGGCGGAGTACTTCCAGGGTCGCGGCCTGCGCGGCGCCGCGGTGCGGTGGTTCCACGCCACCGGCGGCACCATCCCCGTGGACCGCGCCGACCCCCGCGCCGCCGCCGGTTCGCTCGGCCTGGCCGAGGACGTGCTGCGTCGCGGCGAGGCCTTCGGCGTCTACCCCGAGGGCACGAGGTCGCCCGACGGTCGCCTCCACCGGGGGCGCACCGGCGTCGCCCGTATGGCGCTGAGCACCGGCGCGACGCTGCTCCCGTGCGCGGTCATCGGGAGCGACAAGGTCCAGCCCCCCGGCTCCAACGGCTTCCGCCCGGGCAAGGTGACCGTCCGCTTCGGCAAGCCGATCGATGTCGCTGGGCTGGGGGAGCGGTACCAGAAGGCCGCCCTGCTGCGTGCCGTGACCGACGCAACGATGGACGCCATCGCCGAGCTGTCCGGCCAGGAACGCTCCGACCAGTACGCATCGGACGTCAAGGCGGCCATGGCTGCCGGTTCCCAGGACTAAGCACCCGCTCGCACTCCCTGGGTGCAAGCGACAAAGGTGGCCCTTTCCGCCCAGATAGGGCGTGCCTGGCGGCTGCCGCCTACCGGCCAGATACGAGTTCATTCCCGAGGATGCTGCCGACATGCACCTGTGCGGAGCGGTAGGCCTAGGACGCAGCGCGTCAGCTCGGATCCGTGGCGCCGCAACTGGGGCAAATCGCTAGGGTCAAGCGACCCAGCCACGGAGACAGTCAGAAGCCACTCATTTGAAAGTCGACATTGGTGGCCAGAACTGTGGCAGAGTTCTCGCGAATCCACCCAGGGGGCGACTGTGCACAGCAATGATCGATTCTTGCTCGATAGACAACTAGAAACACGCCATAAGGCGCAGGCTCCAGACCTATCCCTCGATCAGTTCTTCAATGTCTTTGTAACGGAGCTGCTAACACAAGAGCTCCAACTGCCAGGCCCTGAATATCTCCTCTATGGTGTGGTGGACGGAGAACGCGACTGAGGGGTTGACGCGCTCTACACGTTTGTGAACGGAACGCTTGTTACTGACGACTTTCAGCGCGTCCATGTTCCCCAACACCCAACCTTGGACTTGCATATCATCCAGTGCAAGACCTCTTCGTCCTTCACAGAAACTCCGCTCGAGAAACTCATTACCCACATTCCGAAGATCTTCGACCTTGACCGTTCCGAGGCTGACTTGGCGCAGATGTGCAACACCGCTCTTCTCGCTGAGAGCCGACGGTTTCCTCGACACCTACGCTGACTTGGCTGCGAAGCGACCGAAGCTCAACGTAGTTGTGACCTATGCCTGCCGCGGGGACAGCCCGTCTCCAGGGGTCGAGCGTAAGGCACAAATGTTGAAAGACGTGGCGCAACGAAGCGCTTCCGGGAAGCCGACGTTGAGGTTGCACTGATAGGAACGCGAGAACTTATCGAGATTTCGCGCCGACCCGCGCGGATCGACCGAATACTCAGGGTTGCGGATACTGCCGCTCGCCAGCGACTCGGGCGACGGTTGCGTTTTGCCTCGTCCGTTTGACCGACTACTTTGGTCTCATCAAGAACGAAGAGTCGAGCCGGCTGCAGAGCACGACTCTCTTCGAGGCGAACGTCCGCGAGCATGAAGGTGGAGACAAGGATGTCAATAGTGAAATTCTGCACTCCCTTAGAGACAAATCGAACTCATTTGACTTTTGGTGGCTTAACAACGGTGCGGCCACTTGTTGCTGAAGACATCCAAGCGATGGGCAAAAGGTTGGTGCTCACCTCTCCGCAGATCGTCAACGGGCTTCAAACAAGCACTTGAGAGTACTTCAATCACTTTTCGAAACAACGGACACGATGACGATCGCCTCCTCCTCGTCCGTGTAGTTCGCGCCGCCGACGGCTTACTGCGTGATCGCATTGTTAAGGCCACCAACTCGCAGAATGAACTCCCACTTAGCGCGCTCAGGGCCACGGAACCCTTCCAGCGAGACATCCAGGAGTTCCTAGAGGCGAGGAGGTACTTCTATGATCGGAAGCGAAACTACTCGCGCACGAGAGGTTATGACGATAAGCGAGTTGTGTCCATGGCTTTCGCTGGCCACGCCATCACCAGCATCCTCCTGCAGAGGCCAGACTTGTGTCGCAGTCGGGGTGCAGCGCTCTTGAACGACGACGCCTGGTATAACGAGGTGTTCGACAGCTCCCGCTCACTAAATGTCTACCTCAACACCATCTGGCTCCTGCGACGTGTCCAGGCGGCTATCGCGGACGATCAACGGGTCAAGGGGACTAATCTGGAGGACTGGCAGTATCACGTCGCTATGACCGTGGTGATTCTCATGTGTCGCAAAAACCGGCCGAGCGCCTCCGATCTCGGGGGGATCGATGTCAGTCTTCTTTCCGCGGAGCGGATATCTGAAGTCATGGAAATCGTGTCGCTGGAATATCAGGCACGACATGCCGGCCGCGGGTCGATGGGCCTTTTTCAGATATTTCAACCAGCGAGAAGGTACTCGCAAAGATTAAGGCACGCGCGGCGAGTCTATTACAATCTACGCATTGGGCGAATTGGCCAAATGAGCCCGTCGAGGCCCAGTATGCGGTGCGGGCGAATGATGTGTTCTACCGTCGCGTTACCGGCGGAAGTCACTAGGCACTCTTCTCTTCGGCCGCGCTTCGGCGTGGTGCCCCTTCTTGTCGGCCGCAGATCGCACCCAGCATGGATCTTGGACGCGCGGCTTGAGCAGAAGGAGCCGTGATCAGGGCGCGACCGAGGAACGTCACTCCGCCGCGTCAGAGTCTCCGTGCCGCTACCGGATGATTCGGCGGGCGATCACCCAGCTAACGACTCCAGCAACCACCGCTGCCGGGGTGAGCACCCTGTCGCTATAGGCGGGGAAGGCTCCCAGAGACACTCCGATTACCACCATGAAGCAAAACCAGATCCCGAGGCCGACGAAGAATCGTGGCAGGCGCTTACGGCCGATTGCCTGAGGCCGGTAGAGCAGGCGGAGAAGATGGGCGCTGCACGACTCGCTGGCCAACTCGGTGCGTTCTGGACGCCGAAGGATCGCGAGGTCATCGCCGTAGTGATGCGCGCTCTCAAACGAGCAGCAATGGCGGCGGCCTGGTCATCGCTGAGCAGACGCGGCCGGCTGGCAAGCATGTCGACGAGGTTCGCGGTCGAGCACAGCATCACGTCACGGGCCCAGCCCTCAACGGACTCGTCCCGAACGAAGCACAGCACCGGCTTCACCGCATCCAAGTACTCCGGGACCAGCTCACCGACCGCGAGGGCCGAATCCGCGCACCCAGCAACTGCCGACTCGCGCTGGTAGCCGTTCTGGCGCAGCACGCCGCCCTTGACAGCGACCTTCCCCGCCCAGTTCTTAGAGTCGACCACAAAGATCCCTCCGGGCCCGATCGCGATATGGTCGATGTTCGCCAGCCGCCGCCCAGGCCACTTCAGGTCGTGCCAGCAGGTCCATTCCGGACCAAGGCGCCCAAGTTCCGCGGCAGTCCGTGATTCACCGTCGGCGCCCTTGTCCCACTGCTCTGCGTAGCGCGCCAGGCGCTCCGCCTTGGCGCGCGCGTGATTCGCTCGGTCCCGAGCTGATTCCCCCGCCATGACATATGGGTAGCACTCCGGCCGGGCAGTTGATGCGCGAATGGCAAAGACCCCCGCTCTTCTCGCGGCCGCCTCGCATCCGAGCGGCCGAACCTTCAGCCAGACCGCGACTCGACCTGCACTCGAGCGTCCGCACGTGACAGGGCTTTTGTCGGTCCCCAGCGTGGGTATCGATCGGATGCCCGAGGGCTCAGAGGCGGCCTCGATGGCAGTGCCCGCCCCTACTGAAGTCCGGCCGTGCCTCGAGTCTCAGCGCGCAAGTCGGCCAAGGCCGCTGTTACTGCATCCTCGAAGGCGCCGATCGTAGTTACGTCGGGGAACTGGCCACCGTTATGGAGGGCCTCCCATGACGCATCGGCCCTTTCGACGACGTTCGATGGGGCATAGAGGCGTACTGCCTCGAGGGCCGGAATGGTCGCTGTTGCCCAAGGGCGCTGCCGATCGATGGCGTCGCGATGGCCAGCCCGACACGACTCGATGATCGTCGGATTGTCTCCCCTCTCGGCGTTGCTCAACGAGTAGATCGCACGTGACATTGAAGAGTTCGCCCCCCATGAGTTCGCGGCCGGCGTGGATCAGAGCTCCCACAGCGTCGACGTAGTGCTCACGCCGCCAGGTCACGTCGGCTCGTTTGTTGGCACGCCTCTCAGCCAGCAGATCGGTGAGCGTCTTGAGGAGCCAACCGATAACGACGCCGGCAAGTCCGACTAGAAGGGCAAGCATGCTGCACCCTGACACAGAAGACCGGCTGCCGGGGTGTGTCCTGCCGCGTGAGCCTGCCTTGCTCCGGCGCGGGAGGACTCTGCACACCGGTGCCCTACGCGGCCTCCTCGAGGGCCTCCAGTAGCAGCGTGATGTGTGAGGTCAGGGCTGGTCGGTACGAGCACGATCAGTAGCGTCGCCTGCGGGCTCAGAGCGCCGCGTGTCATCGCGCTGTTGCGGAAGTCTGCAAGGTTGCGGATCCGCCCTGACGACAAGCCGGAGAACGGCTCAAGAAGAGCCGGTTGCTTGGACAATGACAAGCAGGTCCTAGGAAGTCGAGGGCCGCCAACTCACGGTCTCTGCGAGTCGCCTCGTCTCCCCGATCTCTTCCTGGCCGCAGCGAGACTTGGCCCGGCGAGCCCGATCGTTCGGCAGTTTTGCGAGAACTTCAGAGTCGCTGTCATCGGAGGATCTCACACAATCAGAGAGAGCCATTTCGAGATGCCGATACCAGCATGAAGAGGTGTGTTCGGCCGAGCTTGCTTGTTCAAGTCAGAGGGCGTGACTATATCCCTCGAGTCCGCGATTACCGACCACCAGCATGAACCTGTGGTCCACCCGAAAGCGGTCCAGCAATTTCGCGACACTTCGCATTGCCGTCGATGAGGGCATTGCTGCTGAGTGGACGTACGACAGAACGTATCTCCTCCTCAGGGTCAAGGCGGCTTAGATCTGTCAACCACAGCGTCTCCCGTCCGGATCTCTACTCGCGGCGCTGACGGCGCTCGTCGTATGCGGGAAGACAGGAGTCGCGTCGTACTTGTTCGCCTCCATGTGAGCAGCCGCCTCGCTCACGAGACTGAGATCGAGTAGATACTGCTCGCCGGCGGACACGGGCGGTCTTGAATGTGGCGGACATGGATCGCGGACGCGATCTCGGCAATCACTGGATCGGGCACGCCCACACCGTACTCGCGACACTTCTGAGGTTGGACGCGAAGGGCTAGACCTGACGCGGCGTTTCCTCACGTCCGACCTGCGGCATACCGGCGGGCGTGTCGTCAGCGCGAGCGCGGAGCGCCGTGAGGTCGATTTGCGATAGCCCCGAGGTCAAAATCCGCGGTCTGCGATTACGAACTGGCCGTGCGTTGCCTCGGGAGGCCAATCTTTCGGTCTGTTCTACGCTTGATGCGCACTTCATCGGCCTCGATGTCGTGGCGGACGTAAGCGATCTGTAGCGGTGGCTCCACTGTCTCGACCTCCTTTTCCGTCAGATGGTGGGTGCGCGAGGAAACGTGAGAGAAGTGGACCAAGTAGGGATGCGGCACCTCGCTGGACTGCAATTTCTCGATGTCCCCGCTCAGGTGACCGTCGCCATACCCAAGAGCAGCGCGATCACGATCGGGGCATGGATGACCCCTCTCGTGAACTGGTCGATGGACTTGACCGCTGCGAGTTGCACGGGAGCGAGCACCACCAGGTCGAAGTTCCCCCTACGGGCAGAACGACCGTTCTTGGACTTACTGGCCCGCGGTGTCGTCTCGGGCCACTCTTCCCCTGCACTAGTCCCGACTGGAATCCTGTGTCCCCCAACGACTACGTCTCGCTCAGCCCGGGGATCTCGGAAACAAGCGTGAACAGCTGCATATGGAGGGAGTGCTCGACCCGATGAAGATCAGGACGGCGGCATGGCGTTCGCTGCTGCCGCTGTGCGATCAGACCGGCCGTCTTCGAGGACGTGACCCGTGATCACGGGGAGCCACAGGTGCTGCGGGGGGCGAGGACCCTTGTGCCGAACGTGCCATGGTTGGCCCTCGTCACGCCTGACGGCGGCGCAGGAGCAGAACGGTCGTCGTTAGCAGGACTGCGGCGAGTAGTGTCAGCCAGCCGAATTCGATCCATTGGAAGGCCTCGAAGCGTCCAGCGGGTTGGTAGCTGGTGACCTGGGTGTAGCCGTGTTGGACCAGGTACTGGATCGGGTCGATGCCACCACTGCCCGGCGCTGCCTGGACGTGAGTGGTTCCGCCAGCGTTGAAGCCTTGGATGCCGGCAGCCTGGAGGACCTGGTCGAGCTGGCCGGTTCCGACCTGCTGTCCGGCTTTGGTCCACCACACACTGACGGTCTGGTCGGGGCTGTTGAACAGCAGCTTGGTGGTGGTCAGCGGCGGTAGGTAGTGGTTGCGCAGGCCGATCGAGGCGAGTATCGCGAGCCCGAACCACAGCACGACGGTAGTGACGAGCGCGGGTAGTACGCGGCGCCAGATCAGGCCTCCGAGCACGCCGATGGCGAAGGCAAGCAGCGCCCAGCCGATCACCGCCGGCGCCACGGCGGGAAAGTGGGTGCCGCCCATCCGCGGGGCGATGTTTGCGTCGACCAGGGGCTGGTTGCGCCAGGCAACGAGGGCACCGAAGGCCCCCATGATCGCAGCCGATCCCACGATTCCTGGGATCAGCATGGCCAGCGTCCATCGCATCCGGCCCACACCTTGGGTCCAGGCGTAACGGAAGGTGCCGGACTCGAGTTCGCGACCGAGTAGCGGGACCCCGATGAACGCGCCAACCAGCCCGGGTGTGGCGACTTGCACGAAACCCAAGAGGCCGGAACTGCCGTACCTGTTGAGGAAGTTGGTCAACGCAAAGTTGCACCTCGCGGAGTTGCGCGGCGCGCATGACCGCCAGGCGTCGTAGTCCGAATGGATCTGGAGACCGCTGATCAATAGATACGCAGCGACCAGGCCCAGAATGCCCACGGTCGCGATGAGGGTGGTTCGGTAGCGACGCCACGCCACCCAGACGAGCCGCTGCCACGGCACCGAGTTGGTCGAGCGGGGGCCGGCGATGGTGAGGGCGGTCATCGGGCTACTCCAAGCAGAGGGGCGGTCTGGGATGGCGAGTTCTCCCGCAGATAGGCCATGGAGAGTTCCTCGATGCCTACCGGGCGGCCCTCACACCTCGAGGGGAGCTCGTGGTCGCGCGAGAGCCTGGTCAGGCATTGCTTTTGCAGGCCGCTTGTTCTCGCCTCGATGATCTCGACGTCTGGAATATCGGTCTCTGCGGGGCAGGTGATGAACCGATGCTCTGCGAGCAGGGTCTCGACTGGTCCGGCGAGCCGGACGTGCCCGCGGGTCAGGAGGACCAGGTAGTCCGCGACCCGCTCGAGCTCTGCTAGCACGTGCGAGGAGAGAACCACCGAGACGCCGTCCTCAGCCATCGCCGTCATCACTGAGGCCATGAAGTCGTGTCGCGCCAACGGATCCAGCGAGGCAGTCGGCTCATCAAGCACAAGCAGACGCGGGCGGCGAGCCAACGCGAGAGTCAGAGCCAACTGAGCCTGCTGACCACCCGACAAGCCACCGGTCTTTTGCTTCGGGTTGATCCCCAGGTCTGCCAGACGATCCCGCGCGTAGGTGGCATCGAAGGTCTGGTTGAGGTTGCGGGTCAGGTGCAGCATGTCGGTCACCGAGTAGCGGCGATACAGCGGCGTGTCCTGCGCGACGAAGGCGATGCCCTCCAACGCTGCGCGTGAGCCCGCAGGTTCGCCATCGAGAACATGAACGTCACCGACGCTGGGCGAGGCGAGCCCGACCACGAGGTTCAAGAAGGTCGACTTACCAGAGCCATTGGGGCCCACCAGTGCAATCAGATGGCCCTCGGGAAGCGCGATCGAGCACTCTCGAAGCGCCCAGGTACGGCCGTACTTGCGACCAAGGCCGGAGGTCTCAACGATGTTCACGCCACACCACCCGAAGCCCGACGCCCCCGCTTGCCCGCGCCGCGAGAATCAACCCCGCGGCGCTCAGCAAAATCCCGCAACGTGCTCGAGAACAGGGCAACAACACCGTCCTGGTCCAGGCCCGACGCCTCGGCATCCGAGAGCCAGCCGAGCAAGGACTTCCGCAATCCGGTCAGGCCCGCGAGGTCGATCTGATCCAGCGTCCCCTCGATGAACGTCCCCTGCCCCGGCCGCCCCGCAGTCAGACCCTTGCTCTCCAGATCGCGATAGGCCTTCAGCACCGTGTTCGGGTTTATGGCCAGGTCAGCAACAACCTCTCGGACCTTCGGAAGCCGATCGCCGGGCTTCAGGTAGCCGAGCCGCAATGCCTGCTCAACCTGCTGCACCAACTGCAGGTACGTCGGCACCCCCGAGCCGGGGTCGAGCGCGAAAACAATCGACGGCTGATCTCCAACACCATCCAACGATTTATCTAGCGTCATAGATAAATGCTAGGCCACCAAGGCCCGGTCTGCAACAGGCCCGCCCCGTTAGGGCAGCGCGGGTCGGAGCGTCGACCCGATCTGTCGTGATCACCAGATGCGTCACACCGCCGCCAGTGCCCGTTGGCTGGATCAACAACGCTCGCAGCGTGGGCTCATACAGACGGCCGGACGAAACCCGTTGCCACCACCCGTGACACGTGCGGGAGGGGGGCATGCCAGCTTCGACGGACCCGCCACTGTCCTGATCGTCAGTGCGTCTATCCGCTTCGTCCTGGCCCTTCAGGCAGTGTCCGCTTGAGTCTGTGAGGGTGGGTTGTCGTATGCAGGATGGTGGCTGGCTACCTTGCGTGCCTCTGTCAGGTGCCCTCCCAAGTAGGCGCCGACTCCGGAGACGGTCGCTCCAGCGAGCGCAATCCGCGCCCCGGTGCCGTGTCGCCCCTTCCTGCGAGCGACCCAGGACGCCGCGTAGGCGCTGATCGCCACGGCGTTGATCACAGCGTGGACGAGGCCCACTCGCTTCTCCCGCGCCCCCGCCGCCGACCACTCGGCCCACCCGGCCCAGGCTGTAGGGCCGACCGCGAGCAGGCCGGTGCCGACGAGCCTCTGCGCCGCTGCGGACGAGTTGGGGCCGCCGAAGAGGTCAAGCACGGTGGCGGAGGCCCAGGAGCCGAGGACCACGTCGGTGAGCAGCGGGTGGACCGCGTGGCCCAGCCACTCGCCGCGTAGCACCGAAGCGCGTGTCCCGGTGCCGAACACGGACCGGATCGAGGGCTCGAGCGCTTGTACTGGCCCGTCGAGCGCCGTGGCCTCCTCGAGCCGCAGGGTCCAGCGGACGATCGCGGGGGGCCGTTCGATTGAGCTCATTCGCATCTCCTGGCCTGGCCTGTACATCGACGGCTTCCTTGCCACCGCCTTCGGATACACGTTGCCCCGCCCCACTCTCACGGTCAACAGCAGATCGGTTGGCGGCTCCCGATTCCGTCGCAGGCCGGCCCGACCACTCACGCCCCCACCGCTCACCGACGACCAAGATGGGGTCTGATCACCCGCACGTGCGGGGACGCGCCCGCAGTCATCCCGCCACCATCGGGCGCAGGCCGTGCCTCCGGCGCCCATCGCTTACGTGACTTCGCCGTTGGTTCACGCCCACGGGTGGGAGAGTGCGTGGATGGAGATTCAGCTCAGCATGCTGATCCTCGAGGTCCGCGACCTGGCGGCGTCGATCGCGTTCTACCGCGACCTGGGGCTGGACGTTCCGGATCCGGTGCCCGGGCGGCTTGTCGCCATTCATCGAATGGGCAGCGGCGTCACTCTGTTGCTGACGACATCGTTCGCTGCCACCTACGACCCAGCGTGGACTCGTCCTGCTGGGGGCTATCAGAAGCTCATCGAGTTCTACGTCGGGGAGGACGCCGCCGTCGACCAGCGTTCGGCCGACCTCGTCGCCGCCGGCCATGCCAGCCGCATGCCGCCCACGCAGACCGCGGCCCCTACGCCGCCATGGTCGACGACCCCGACGGCAACGTCGTCCTCCTCCCCTCCGACCAAGCGGCCCGAGTAGACAGCGAGGACAACTAGATCCCTCAATCCCGCGTCCTACCGCCGCGGGGCCAGACACCGGTCCTGCAGGGAAGTCTTTAGTAGCCGCCTGCGGACGCGGCCACGACGAGTGGAACGGGACTAGCATCGCTCCGGTTCGCGTGCCCGTTCACCCTTGGGGTTGACTCGCGATTCCACCTCGCGTTCAACCCTGGCTCCGACGACGGGAAGGCGCTGCGGAGCGACTGTTGAGGCATGGCTCTCACCGACTACCTCATCAATGCGATCTTCCTCGTCGTCGTACTGCGCCAGGCCCGTGAGCGGCGTCTGGACATCCGCAGCATCGTGGCGCCGATGGCCCTCGTGGTCTTCGTCGCCACCCACTACGTCCGCACCATCCCGACCGGCGGCTCCGACGTGGCCCTGGCCCTCGCTCTGACATTGGTTGGGCCTGAGTCTGGGTGTCCTGTGCGGCTACGCCACACACGTCCGTGTCGACGCGGACGGCACGCGGTTCGCCCGCGTCGGTCCCGTCGCGGCCATCCTGCTCCTGGCGGGCATCAGCGCCCGCTTGGTGTTCGTCTTCGCCTTGGAGCATGGGGCCGGCCCGGCCATCCGCGACTTCAGCATCGTCCACCACATCAGCGCCGCCGCGTGGCCGCTCGCCCTGGTCTCCATGGCTCTGTGCGAGGTCACCGCTCGCCTGGTCATCGTGCAGGTCCGCGGCCAGCAACTGGCCCAGCGCACCCCGGCCACCCGTCACCCTGTCCAGCTCCCCTCTGCCTGACGCCTCCAGGCTGAACCCCTGAACCCAGGTCCCTCCTCAGGCTCGCGTTGCACGTGCCCGAGGAGGTTCCATGGAGTCCTGGACATCCACTCCGGGACCATCACGGCTCCCGGCCAGCGAGGTGATGAGCATGACGGCGAGTGCGGGAAGCCCCAGCAGCAGAACCGTGCAGGCCCGCGCCGCCGCGCAACGGCGGCTGCGCCACCAGCGTGAGCTGCTCAGGCCACTGGGTTGGGCGGTCATTGCGGTGGTCGCCGCCACGGCGCTGACGACCCCGCCTTCGCCGGGGCTGCGCGGCACGTCCGGCGGCGTGACCCTCGCGCTCATCGCGTATTGCGCGGCGACCGCCGTTGCGATCAGCGACCGGTTCGTCGACCGCCCCACTGCGGTCCAGGTTGCCGTCATCTCGGTCATGGGGGTGGCGGGGGTCGGCTTGGTCGCGCTCCAGCCGCGTGGTGCGACAGGGCTGGCCGTCGGTGCTGCAGTGTGGATGGCCATGACCCGGCTGCGACTGGAGCGGGGCGTGGCCCTGAGTGTGGCGCTCACCGCGGGCCAGGACGTCGCGGCGCGGCTCGGTGGCTCGACGGCCGCAGCGGTGCTGGCCGCCACGCTCGCTCAATGCCCTGCTGGGACTGGTCGCCTATGTTGTGCGCGCCTCGCGCGCCGCCCAGGACCGCACGGAGCTGCTGCTCGCCGAGCTCGCTGAGGCCCGGGACGAGCAGATCCGCGCGGCCGCCCTGGCCGAACGCAGCCGGATCGCCTCCGAGCTGCACGACGTGCTGGCCCATTGCCTGTCCGGGGCGGCGATCCAGTTGCAGGGGGCCCGGGTCCTCGCGGCGCGCGAGCCCGCCGGGGCGCAGCTGCAGGAGGCAGTCCAGCGGGCCAGTGAGCTCGTGAACGACGGCCTGGCCAACGCCCGCGCTGCGGTCGGGGCCCTGCGCGGAGAGCCACTGCCCGGCATCGCCGACCTTCAGACCCTCGTCGCAGGCTTCCGGCGCGACCTGCGCGTGCCGGCCGAGCTGACCGTTGGCGGCCAGACCCGGCCGCTGGCCGCCGAAACCGGGCTGCTGCTCTATCGCGGAGCCCAAGAGGCCCTGACGAACGTGGCGCGGTATGCGCCGGGCGCCGCCACCACCGTGATGCTGCGGTACGAGAGCGCGCGAATCTGTCTGTCCGTGGAGAACCTACGGGCCAATCCTGGCCCGGACCGAAGGCGGGCTGCCTGGGCCGCCCGGACTCTCCGGTGTCGGCGGCGGCCAAGGACTCGTCGGGCTGCGCGACCGCCTCGAACGGGCCGGCGGAACCCTGCACGCCGGGCCACACCTGGATGGCTGGCGGGTTGATATGGAGGTGCCGGCATGACTACGTCGCCGTTGCGGGTGGTTATCGCGGACGACCAGCGGGTAGTCCGTGAGGGACTGGCCATGCTCATCGGCCTCCTGGACGGGATCCAGGTCGTCGCCACCGCCGCCGATGGTGTTGACGCCGTGGACCAAGCCCTGCTCCACCGGCCAGACGTCGTCGTCATGGACCTAAGGATGCCCAACCTGGACGGCGCTCAGGCCACGGCCCGGATCCGCGCCGAGCTGCCGCAGACCCAGGTGCTCGTCCTGACGACCTATGCCGACGACGACGCCCTGTTCCCAGCCCTCCAGGCCGGCGCACGCGGCTACCTCACCAAGAACGCGAGCGCTGAGGAGATAGAGCAAGCCCTGTCCGCCCTCGGGCACGGGCAGACCCACCTCGCCCCCGAGGTCCAGCAACGCCTCGTGGCTGCCAGCCTGGACGCGCGCGCCGCCGGCACGGAGCCCACGGCTGCGCCCGATGGCCTGTCCACGCGCGAGGTCGAGGTGCTGACCCTCATCGCCGCAGGCCTCTCGAACGCCGAGATCGCCCGCGAACTCGTCCTCAGCAACGCCACGATCAAAAGCCACATCAACCACATCTTCGCCAAGATCGGCGCCCGCGACCGGGCCCAAGCCGTCCACTACGCGTATGACCACGGACTGACCTGACCATGGCCACGCTTGGCCCGTGCACACGCCCCACGCGTCGTGTCGAGGCGATCCCGCAGATGCTCAGACCCCTAAAGGAGACATCACCACGTGTGCGCGAGTGCGTTGGTGAGCTTCCCGTCAGGTCGCGGACACAACTGGTGGACCGGTGAGTATCACCGAGGGCCGAAAGCCCTTGATGAGGAGCCAAACACTGAGAGAGAACTCCCAGATGGCCTCAGGTGCTGTGAGTGCGGCGGTGAGCCCCGCATGTATATCCCAGGCCCCCAACAGCACCCCGACGCCTGCGACAAGGGCTAACGGACCACCAATGAGGCCGATCATCACCATCGGTCGCGGAAGTAGTCCGGATCTCCACATCAGGTAGCCCAGAAGGATCCCGTTCCCGAGCCCGGCGCAGAACTGCGGGCCGAGAAGCGAGGTCTGGTCATGGAGCGCAAGCAGTCCACGGGAAACTTCGACTAGAGCGCCGCCGTTGCCGGCCTGGTTGAAGTCCTGCCGCAAGGCGAGGACCGACATCAAGCTCAGGACGCCGATCAGGATGAGGATCGACTCGACCGTGCGTGAGGCGATGTACCCAAGGGCGATGCTCTCGTTGACCCGCTTCACGATCGGGAAGATGACGACGGCGGTGGCGATGCCGGAGATTGCCAAGAGGATCTCGAGCAGGGCCCCTACGGCTACTTGGGTGTCTTTGCTGCTGCCGGCGACGTAGCTGGCGTGGTTGAGCAGCGGGTCGTAGAAGATGAAGGCCGGGATTGAGAACAGGAATGTGCCGAGGAACCAGGCGCCCATGATGCGTGCGGTTCGCTGCTCCGCCTGGGTAGGCTCGTACAGAACCTGACCCGGTGAGACTGCGGCCGGTGCTGCCAGTGCTCTGTGATCCCGCTTGGTTTTGCTCGTTACTCATTTCGAGCCCCTTCACTCGGAGACCAGCCGGAGTGGGACGCAGCCTCCACCACCACCGATATTTGTGTCGGTGAGTGCCCGAAGGTCCTCATGGCCGTCCTCGCTCTGGTCGCGATCACCGGCATGTACTGAGCCAGGCTCGCCGAAACGGTGTCCTCGGACTGTGGACTACGCGTGCTGCTGGCCGCGGGCTACCTTGGCGCCGGCCGGGTCGAGCTGCGAGCTCACGGCGTCGGGCAGGGTTCGGGCCGCCGGGGTGCGCTGGTCGCGCCACAGCGAGTAGCCGAGGCCGACGAGGGCGACGCCGGTCGGGATGGCGAAGAGCCTGAAGTTGACCTGCGGCACCAGGGGGATCGCAAGAGTTGCGACGGCGCCGACGGCGAGGAGCGCGGCGGCCCACCGGGCGAGGATGTTGGCGCGGAAGAGTGCGATGCCGAAAAGCAGGCCGCCGCCCAGATAGGCGATGCCGCCGACGTTGACGAGGGGGGCCATCAACCCGAAGTCGCCGACCGCGTGACCGCCGGGAACGGCCACGGCAAGGACGTTGGTGACGTATCCGGGTGAGGTGCCAACGATGGAGGGGACGACGACCACACCGATGGCTTCGAGGGTGAACATCAGGAGGAAGCCGGTAGCAAGCACGAGGTACCCGATCAGGCCGAGGACTCCGGTCCGGGTCACCTGGCGCAGGTACATGCCGGTGATGCCGGCGAGCGACAAGGCGGCGAAGAGCAACTTCATCGTCTGGCGCACCTTCCACTCGGTCGTGGACATGAGGGCGAGGTCCAGGTTGGGGTGCTTGATCTGGACGCCGATGTACAGCAGGCCTCCGACGACGGCGGCAACGCCTGCCGCGCGGGTGAGCGTGGTAGTCGTGATGGTCATGTCCGGCTCCTCCGTCTCTGAGCTCAAGCTAGGTGTCCGCAAATTGAACGCATACCAAGAGGAACACGTTGGGGCCAACACGGGCTCCACTGTTTGTTCTGGTGACAATCTTGATGACCGGAACATGCTCAGGTGCGTTTTCCTACGTGCCGGTCGGGGCCGTCGTTGAGTCCTTCTCGAGCCTGCTGAGCAGCGCTGCGTTCATCGCCGCGAAACCGGCCTGAGTTTTGCTCAGGAGGTTTCCGGTGAAGGGTGTGAGGGCTCCGCTGAACGCCTCAGCCTGAACGAAACGGGTGTGCCCTTGGCCGGTGGGTGTCAGCGTGAACGAGTGTCTGCCGTCGAAGAGTCCAGGTACGCCCATGGTGCCGAGCCACTCCAGACACTGGCCGGGCTCAACAATGGTTACGCGCGGCTTGAATGTCATTGCGTCTGCCGCCGACTGGCGCGATGCGCACCTGGAGGCGTTCTCCAACTTTGAGAACGCCGGACATGGAGGTGATGAAGGGATTCCAGGTGCCCATCGTATCCATGTCCGTTAGGTGCGCCCAGACGACGGACGGCTCTGCGGGTAGGTCGATTTGGGTCTCGATGCGCTTCATGCCTACTCCTCAGGCTGTGACGTACGGGGCTTGTGTCAGGCAGTTGCGGGCCCGGGGGCCGCGGGGTGAGGTGTGCGGACACCCTTGATAAGCAGATAAGCCAATAGGGCTACCTCGCAGACGATCTCAGGCATCAAGAAGATGGCTGCTGAAGTCTCTGCCAACGACGGGGCAAGGAACCGTGTGAGGGAGTCAGCGACGTAGCAGACGGTGCCGAGCATGAGTAGGAACGAGAGCCATCTGGGGAACATGCCAGAGCGGTAGCCGAGCACCCCAAGGGCGAAGAGCCACAGCCATCCGAGCTGGGCGATCAAATACCCGTAGTGCTGGAGGTCCATCAGGAGCAGCACGAGGGCGTTCGATCCGTCAACGCCGAACGCAGAACTGTAGGAGTCGTTGGTCGCGACGAGCAGGGCGCCGAGCTGGTTGACCATGTTCAAGGATGCGATGGCGGCCGAGACTGCGACGAAGATGACCAGGGCGCGGGCGACACTTCGTCCCCGCGTGAGCGAAGAGTCGGAAGAGGGTCACAGCCATGATGAGCCAAATCAGGTTTTGGATGAGGTCGGCAACGAAACTGAGCCGGACAAGGGTGGCGTTCGACACGAGGTTCGCAGCGGTCGCTGCTCCGTCATCGGGCTTGTACACGCTCACCCTCACCGCCTGGGCGAACCCGCCGAGGACCGCGATAACGAGGTAGAGCAGTCCGGCCATTCTGGCGATCCGTACCGGGGAAGCTGGCGGGCGACGGGTCGCGTCCAGGCGCTGCTGCTCCCTTGCTAGCGGCTCGGGCGTGCCTTGCGTTCCGCGTGGTTCGGTCGCGTCCGGGCCTTGCTGCATTGTGGTCATGGTTTTGTCCCCTGTGGCGGCGTGAAGCGCAGCGTGACTACGGAAAGACGAAGTGGCCCAGAGGGCCCTATGAGGGGCGAATCGCCGGGCCCCCTAAATGTGACGGAGACCTACGTCGTCCCCCTACGTCGTCCCCCTACGTCGTATGCCGCTGACGGTCCTCTGGCGGCAGGGGGAAGTCAATGGGGAGAAGACTTTG
This sequence comes from uncultured Actinomycetota bacterium, assembly GCA_963695205.1. GTDB lineage: Bacteria > Actinomycetota > Actinomycetes > Actinomycetales > Dermatophilaceae > Pedococcus. Next base: position 31,159 of record CAVOGI010000008.1, read on the forward strand.
TCCGCATTGACAGACCGGGGCAGTTCCCGGGCTGCCTAGGCGCTATTCAGGACGATTTGTCATCATCGGTAGTTACGGAACGATGTCCAAGCGGGCGACGATGGCGCCAAGCGGATCTGATACGCCGATGATCACTGCGAAATCGAGTTGGATGAATCGGTAATTATGTGGCCCCAGGTCGGTCAGTAGGGTCGTGGGACCACTATGGCGATCCGGCGGCCGACAAGACCTACGAAGAGTTCGCGCGCAGTCGCACGGCGGATATGCGCGGGGTTTACCACTTGGCGCAATCACAGCTGGACGGTCTGGTTCTTCGCACCTTTGCGGACGCGTAGTGAATGTCTTTGGACGGTCTTCTCGATCGATGACGCAAAGGGTGCGGTTGACGGAGCCGGTGCTGATTGGTTACGACAGGGCCGGGGCTCCACACGGCGTGAACATGTGATCTGGCAAGGCAGCAACACAGCCATGAGATCGCTTCTGACTGTAAGTGGCTCGAGACTGCGACACTCGTGGTCGGCCATTGCGGTGGCGTCAGGCGGCTCGAGGTTGCGATCCTGGGGCTACTCCTTATGTCGATTCGCACGTGCCACCGGCGCAGTCGAGGCTGCTACTCCTGCTCCTGGCGACTTCGATGAGGGCACGTCATACGGCCGCTAGTCGACCGCCCTGAGTGCGGCGCAGGCGGTAGCGGTGTCCGTAGAAGAGGGTCACCAGCGGAAGAAGCCGCCGGGCCAGCCATTACTCACCCGGGGAGACGGCGGCAACCGCGCCGTGTACCCGCTACCTCCCGCGCAGGCCGATCGGATTGCCGTCGGCGTCTGCGAGCACGCAGACCCGCGCACCGGGTGCGACTTGACGTGGCTCGTCACGCTCCGTGGCTCCGGCCGCCAGGAGGGTCTCGCGCGTCGCGTCAAGGTCCTCGACATCGGCAAAGGCCACCGGCCCGCCGCCTGCGGCGGTCGGGTTGAGAGCGACCTCGAAGCCGTCGACGTTGTAGCCGACGTAATACGGCTCATCGGTATGCGGTGAACCGAGCAGCGCCGTGTACACGGCCTTGGTGGCGTCCAGATCGGACACCGGGATCACCAAGCTGCGAATCGTGGGACTCATCTTCCTCACCTCCGGGTCAGGACGGTCACGTCGGAGACCGTCTCGTCATTGATGGTGAAGAGGCTACGAGGCGGTCGGTGACCGACGCTTCTCGAATCCTGATCCATCCACCCCCTGCCACCTCGGAAATGCGCCCGCTGTCGCCCGAAGGGCCGCCTGTGAACCAGCGCCGAGGTCTGGCTCGGCTGAAGATCGTCACATCCGATAACTGCGCGCGCCCAGACGTGCGACGCGCTGCCGCTGCCGGCATCCGCAGCCCGGCGGCGTGGTGGGACACTGTGGTGGACACACCGTTCACGCGGGCACCGCCCGCTACCAGCGCAGCGACCAGGTCGGCCTTGCTGGGCCCCCCGGCGTGAGCTCAAGTTCTACCCGGTTGCCGGTGACGACCACCGCATTGGCGCCCCGCTCGCGGAGGACCCGTACGTCGGAGCCGTGCACGGCCTCGAGTTCGTTGATGACCCTGCGGGACTTCGTCATTGCGGCCCTCAGTTCGTGAGGGGTGCCCACACGCAACAGTCGGGTACGCAGGATCCCTGCAGATGACGTACGTCGGCCGTCAACCAGCGGGCGCGCCAGGGCTTGGCACGATCGCCTCGGCGCTGACAGTCGTCTCGCTGTTCGTAACTGTCCTGCTCGGCCTCTTGGTGCTCGGGGAAGTGTCGGGCGTACTGCTGGCCGCGTATGCCCTTCTCAGCGGCGTAGCGCTCACCATGTACCGCACCGACAAAGTGGCCGCCGTCAATGGCCAGTGGCGGACCTCAGAGACGACGTTGCACGTCATCGCCCTGCTCGGTGGCTGGCCAGGTGCCCTAGTGGCGCGGAGGGTCTTTCGACACAAGACGACGAAGGAGCCGTTCCGCACCATCTTCTGGTGCACGGTGGTGGCCAACTGCCTAGCTTTAGCCGCCTTCGTGCTGGAGGTGCCCATTGCTGAACTCTGGTCTGAATAAGGCGTCTCACCGCCGCGTCTGGGCCGCGGTCGACGGCGTTGGCCACCCGGGTCGTAGACGGCTCACCCATTGAGGTGAGGACCTTAATGAAGCGCCGGTGCGGTGAAAGCCGCGGGGAAGGAGGACGGTCGCAGCGACTCCTCCGGGCATTCCCTCTAATGGCGGCGGATTCGGCTTCGAGACCTCAGCCCCCGCGCCGCTCAGTTTCGTCTCTGCGCCGCCTTGCGACTGTTCAGCCCATCTTGGCTGACCCCCAGCGCGGCGAGGACTTGTCCGGTGGGTGAACTCGTCTGAGGGGCTTGGCCCCGGGACTGCGAGTCGCTCGAGTTGGCTAGGTTGCCATGCGGATCGCTCAGGTCGAGACCGTGCGCCCCTTGACGATAGATCTTCAACGCGACGGCCTGCCGCTCTACGTGCTCACTGAGGTCTGTGAGGTGTCGCTCGCGGTCCGCGATCTCGGTTTGCAGCATCGTCTGCCGAGCCAGGTAGCTGGTCGCGATCAGCCGCGCGACCTGGGGAGCAAGCGCGTCCAGGGCCCGCCGCTGCTGGGTCGTGTCTGCGTAGTCCTGGACGCTGGCGAGGTCGGCATCCACAGTCGCGGCGTGGATTTTGAGCTCCCCAACGAGGGCACGTGCGTCGGCGATGAACAACCGACCGTCTTTCGCGCGAGACAACATCACGTCTGCAGCCTCGACCTCCTCGCGCAAGTCACGACGCAACCGGGCGATGTCACGCGCCGGCCCGGGCCTCAGCGCCCGCGACCGGGTCGCGGCCGCACCCCGGTTCCAACCGCGCCAGCGGCGGACGCGCCGGTACACCCGCCATACGATCAGCGTCGCGGTCAGAAACGACACCATGAGGGCCAGCAGCACCAGCGCGAGGCTGATCATCAGTGGCTCGCTCAACAACGACAGGCTGCCGCCGGCGTCCGCGAATACTCGCATCATGACCTCCCGCTACCCAGCGGCTGCGCGCCGATATCCCGAGTATACGAGCGAGCCTTGGAGTGGCCGCGGATTCCTAGCGAGCCCGATCCCGCGGGGCAGGCCGAGCAGCCGCGGGCTGCCCTAGAAGATGACGAGATGACGCAGTAAGCCCCGCCCTGGCGTGCGGCCGGAGAGGGCGCGGCAGAACTCGACGGCGTCAAGCTCGAGCTGCTCTCCGCCGGCTCCTTCGACGAAACGCCCACCGCATGGACCGGTGAGAGTGAGGTCTATGGGCTGGCCATGCAGGACAGCCCACTCCCGGGCGACGTCGGCGACGATCCGGGCATTCACCGGTGCGGACAGATCGACGTCGCGCCCGGTGGCTCGTGCAATGTCGATGGTGTGCATCCACACATCCCGGGTGTAGACGACGTCGACGAGGTGCCCGAGCCGAAGCCGGCGCGGCATCCCCGTTGACGAGCCTGACTGGGCGATCGGGACGCTGACCGAGCGCAGCAACCGCGGCAACCGCATACGGCCGGCGACGGCCCGCGGTGCGAGTGACTTCAGCATGCCAACGCGCTCGGCGGGGGCGAGGGCAAGGTGCTCACTGACCTGGAGGGCATTGACGGCGTCGAGCGGGTTCTCAGAGTGATCCTTGCGGTGCCTGGCGCCCCACGCCTGCTGTCGCAGGTTCTGCCGCAGGGAGGCGTTGGCCTCTCACGGCGTCCGCTGCCCCAGTGCGCGCGACGGTGTCCAGCGACTACCTAAGCGATTTGGCCGATGCGCCCGTGAGTGGCCCGGAGATAGCGTCCAAATCACGGGGCTTGACGTCCGTCGGCCTTGGAAGCCGAGGAGGAGTTATGCCGACTTTGATAGGTCACCACGATGTGAAGGACCGCGATCATTGGCTGGCGTCGCCGAAGCGCGAGGAGTTCTTCGGGCCGCTCGGGGTGACCAACATCCGCACGTTCGTCGACCCCAACAACCCGAAACATGCTGCGGTGCTCATGGACGTGGCTGACATGGACGCCTTCCAGGCCGCGATGCAGTCCAAGGGCGCGGCCGAGGCGATGGCCCACGACGGCGTGTTGCCCGAAACCCTGGTGATCCTCGTCGAGGCATAGTCCGTCCTTCGGCCGCTGAATCCAGTCAGGTGCTACTTGCCTCGACGCGAGCTCTGCGCCCCTTGTCCGATCAGCGGTGCAAGGCTCCTCCGAGCAACCGCGCAGTTCCGGCCCAGGACTGAGAGCCCGTTGTTACACCTTGCTCGCCACCACCCTGTAGTTCTCGGCCTCAGGATCGAACGTGCTCATTTCGATCCGGAGTCCGACCCGGTCCAACTCGACTTCGAGTTGGACCGGGTCGGTAGGGCCAGCACGAGAGCAGTTCGGAGCGGACGAGAACCGACCCAGCCACGCCAACTTGCGCGACCGCGATCTCGATGTGGTGCTCCTGCTCCCAACGTGGCGCAATGTCCCAGTTGCGGGGTACACCATGTCGAAGGTGTCGTCATCGAAATGGTCGGGCAGCTCTTGCCAGTCCGCCCGCAATGCCCGTAAAGGCGCCCCGCACTCCGCGGACAACTCCGCAGTCCGACGAACCATCGATTCGCTGGCATCGGTGGCGACAACCCGAATGCCAAGACCGGCGAGGCCAACCGCCAACTGTCCGGTCCCGCACGAACAATCAAGGACGTGAGCGTTCGACGGCAGCAGAGCAAGGACGTCATCGAACGACTCAGCGAACTCGGCCGGCGTCCGGTTTGCGTCTGAGATGAGCCACTCGTACACCTCGGCCAACGCGTCGTAACTCTTCACAACCACTACCTCCGTCACGAGCAGACCTAGGGGCACATCAGTACATCAACGGAGCAAGCCGGCTCACCAATGGTTTTGCAGGGCAACGGTTTACTCATGCCGTGACCCGAGCCGTTGCGCTTCTCAGCCGCCTGCAGGACGCACGTGTTCTCAGCCTGGGCAGAGGATGATTCCGTCCGCGGAACTGGCAGTGTGGCGGACGGCGACCAGGAAGTCGGTCGACCACGACGCTGGGGAGTGGACGTGGGTAATTGGGACGGGGTCGCCGGTCTGCTTGCTACAGGTGGCCGGATTCGCTTGCGTGCCCTCACGTGGCACGGGGAGGACGTAGGCGTAGCTGTTTGGGCTTGAGTTGTCGCACAGCGGAAGCGGGGCACCTGAGGCCCCTGAGCGTGCATTCGATCGAGAACTTCGTCATGTGCGTCCTGGGCGAGGGCCAGTTCCCCAGTGCGGGACGGCAATGCCAAAGTGCAAGAGCTCATCGTTCCGCACTGCAGCGAAGCCTTGGAGCATGGGCCGCAGCACTTGCGACTGTCGGCTTCGAGTCATGACTCCGAACCTAAGGGGGCGCCATGCCTCGCGCGTCTGCTCTCCTTCAATTTCGTCAGGCGCGCACGGTGCCGAGGCAGATCAGGCGACGGCGACGTTCTTGGTGGTGCTGTAGCCCGTGGCGTGCTGGGTCGTCGCGAGGCGGACGACCCGGACCTGCCACGTGCCCGGCCTCGAGATGCGGAACGAGCCGGTGGCGTACCCGGTGGATGCCACGCTCCTGGTCGTCATGGTGCTCCACGTGGTGCTGCCCTTGCGCCGCACCTGTACCTGCACCTTGGCGCCGGACTCGTACGGTGCAGTGCGCACCTTCGCCGTCACGAGTGCGTTCACGCGGACGGAGCTCGGCAGCGTGGACCAGGTGACGGTGCTGACGGAGGTGATGCCGCGTTCGGCGAGCGTGATGGTGCGGCCGGGGACGCTGGAGGTCACGACGGCTCGCAGGCGGCCGGTGACGGTGTTCGTGAACGGCAGGGTGACGTTGCCGGCCGTGTTCGTCGTGGCGGTGGCGATGGTCGTCCACGCGCTGGTGCCCGCGGTCTTGCGCTGCAGTGACACCTTCACTCCGCGGGAGGCGACCGGGCTGCCGGTGAACGTCTTGACGTCACGGACCACGACGGTCGCGTTCAGGCGGGTCCCGTAGCTGGAGCTGGTCGGCGCTGACAGCGTGGCGCTGCGGCGGGCATACACGGTCACGGGCACCGTCTGCAGAGGGCTGTCGAGCGTTCCCTGCTGGAAGCTGGCGGAGAACTCGACCCTGCCGGCGCCGACCGTCTGCGGCGTCCACGCGACGGACTGGCTGTGCGTCGAGGTGCCTGGCTTGCAGGAGCCGCCGCCCCCGACGAAGCCGGGACGTTCGTACATGCCGAAGTAGCAGGACTCGTACGTCAAGCCGGTCGGCGCGGTCCCCTTGAGGACGATGGTGGTCGGCACGCCGAGGACCAGCGGCGGCACGACGGCGGTCTCATTGAACGTCACCACGCGCACGGTGCTCGTCCCCGGCTGGCCGATGCGGTCGCCGTGGGTGTCGAGGACCTCCGTGGTGATGGTGTGCGTCCCGGCGGAGAGTGCGTCCGGCAGCTCGGCTGAGGTACTCACCGGCTTGGTGGTGTCCCCAGGGACGCTCCAGTACAGATCGCTCAAGACCTGCGGCGTGCCGGAGTCGACGGTGACGCGCAGAGTCGACCAGGTCACCCGGTCGGCCATTGGCCGGTACACGTAGGCGCCCACCACCGTCTTGGCGCCGACAGCTTGGAGCGCGGGGCTGGCGTCGAAGACGGTCACGACAGGCTTGTGCCGCACCAGCAGCGTCGCCCCGGTCGACAGGCCCCACTGCCCGGAAGCGTTGTGCGGGCGCATGTACAGCTGGTAGTCGCCCTCGGGCAACGCGGAGGTGTTCAGGTGTGCGCTGCCGATGTAGTTGCCTGCCGCGTCCGGCTCGGCACTCCAGGTCGTGGTCGTCTGGGCGACCAGGGTTCCGCCACCCTCGGTGGGGGACGGGGTGTACACGCGCACGTCGATGACCTCGTCGGCTTCGCGCGGCACGTTGGAGGTCGCGGTCACGGTTCCACCGGCGTTGAACACCCTGGTGGCGTAACCGGCGGCGCCCGTGTCCTCGGCGTCGCGCGTGACGTTGCTGATCCAGCTCGGCTCGACGGGCGCGTCGTAGTAGCCCAGCCACCCGGTGCGGCCCGAGGTCCCGTCCGGGTTCCACCACTCCACCAAGGCCTGCGCGGTCGTTGAGTAGAACGCATGCCCCCACGACGTGGTGTCAAAGTCCCAGGAGATGCGGCAGGTGCTCGGGCACTGGTCGGCGGTGACGGTCTTCGGCGCTGGGAAGAACACCTGGGTGTACTGCGTACCCAGGCTCGGTGAGAGCGTCAGCTCGGGAAGGCCGTTGAGGTCGACGTCGACGGCCAGGGTGAACGACCCTGCCAGGGTGTCCCCGGTGGGGGACACCGTCGTCACGACCGGCACGCCAGGCGTGGCCTCTGCCGCTGCCGGGGACGCGGTCGCGGCGAGGACCGCCACCACAAGAGGGGCGAGCAAGGCCGGAAGCGTGCGTAGGCGCAGCAAGGGAGTCTCCTTCAGGGCGAGGGCGTGCGGGGCCCGAGCGAAGAGTAGGTCGCCGATGCGCGTCACGTGCCGGAAACGTCCCGATTGGTGCAGTCCTCGGCTGAAAGGACCATGCCCCCAGGGCGTGATGCGTGCTGCTTCGCTGTCGCAGCGGCACATACACGGGCGGAATTTCAGCCCTCCGCCAGCCGCCTGGCCAGGCGATCGAGGTCCTTGGTCATCGCCCGTCTCATCGCCTTGGCCATCACCGGTGCAGCGACCGTCGAGAACCCGCTGGGAGTACCGCGGTTCCGCAGCCGCATCAGGGTGCCGCCCGACACCGGCTCCCATGTGTACGTCGTCTCCATCGGAAACGGCCCGCTTGCAGTGCGCATCACCAGCCGAACGCCCGGCACCAGATTCTGCACTCGGTAGGTATAGACCAAGCGGCGACCGAGGAACTTGGCTTCGAAGTCGAGCAGGGACCCGACGGCGATCGGCGGCGAACTTCGCCAGCTCACTGACTGAATGTTGGAGTACCACTGCGGAGCGTTGGTTGGGTCGCCCGCATACGCGGCCACCTCGTCCGGCGGGAAGGGGATGACCGCCTCAACCTCCACGTCGACATCCACGTCCCAAGTATGCGGGACCCTCGGCCCGCGAGCGAACGTGCTTGTGGAGCAGTTAACGCGGGGCCTGGCTCGACCGAGTCTGCGTCACGCCGCCCCGAGTTGAGTGCACCCGCAGGAACGGACAGGCTCGGCGGATGGTTGACCGGCGAGTCGATGAGTTCGAGCCGCCGGGGGAGTCCCTGTCGTGTACGCATCGCCACCAGGAGGCCCAGCATGGCCGTGATCGAGGACGTCCTGAGGTTGGGTGGGGAGCTGGAACGGTCGTACCCGGTCTACGTCCGAGGCAGGCTCAAGTTTCGCGTCGGGCAGATCGTGTATGTCGCCTTCTCCCTTGACGAGACCGTCATGGGGTTCGCCTTCCCAAGAGACGAACGCGCTACCGCGAAGTGATCGCATTCCTCGCGGACGGCCGGTTTGAGGCCGTCTGGCGGCTGACCGTTTTGGCCGTTGCCCCGGGTGGGTGCCAGGAGGACTCTGGTAGGCGCGGCGGTGCCGCGAGGGCACCGCCCGGACCCGAAGGAGGTGCGCCGTGTACGCACGTTCCACGAATGTTCATGGCCAGCCCGCGATGACCGAAGCTGGTATCCAGCACGTGCGAGATGTGGTGATGCCGCAGGTCAGAGGCATGACCGGTTGTGTCGGCATTTCACTGCTTGCCGACCGCTCCAGCGGTCGGTGCATCGTGACCACGGCGTGGGAGTCCGAGGAGGCTCTACGCGGGTCTGCCGACACCGTCACCCCGATCCGCGCCCGCGCCGCCGAGCAGTTCGGCGGGGAAGTGACGGTTGACGAGTGGGAGTTGGCCTACCTGCACCGCTCCCACCACGCCGCCGACGGCGCCTGCGCCCGGGTGACCTGGTCCGAGGCCGACCCGGCAGCCATCGACCGCATCGTCGAGGCGTTCCGGATGAGCATCATGCCGCGCGTCGAGCAGCTCGACGGCTTCTGCAGCGCCAGTCTGATGATCGACCGGGCGAGAGGACGCAGCTGCGTCACAGCGAGCTACGACTCGACCGAGGCGATGGCCCAAGCCGCCAACACGGCGATGGGGATGCGCGCCGACCTCGTGCAGGAGACCGGTATGCGCATCGTCGAGGTTGCCGAGTTCGAGCTCGCGCTGGCACACCTCGACGTGCCCGAACTGGTCTGAGCTGGTCTGGACGGCGTCGCCCCGCGCTCGGGCTGGCGCCGTTCGCGCACCCGGTAGGGCCGCGCCCGACCTCAGCCGACCACCTCGTGGAGGTGGACGCCGTGGTCCGCGGCGATCAGCTCGGCGGCCTTCTCGCCGATCATGATTGCCGCAGCGTTGGTGTTGCCGCTGACCACGTTCGGCATCACGCTGGCGTCGGCCACGCGTAGGGCCTCAATGCCATGGACCCGCAGGTGCGGGTCGACGACGTCGCCGATCCGACAGGTCGATGTCGCGTGGTAGACGGTGAGCGCGTAGTGGCGGGCCAGGTCCTCCAGCAGCGCGTCGCTCAGTTCGGCGCCGGCGAGGTGGCCGTGTGCCTGCGCCAGGTGCGGCGGAATGACCGGCTCACCCAGGCCGCCGCCGGGCCATGCCTTCGCGACCTCGAGGGCTCTGCGCATCACGGCGACCATGACCCTCACGTCGTGCGGGTCGTCGAAGTAGTTGAACTCGATCCGCGGTGGGACCGTGGGGTCCGCGCTGGCCAGAGCCACCGAGCCTTCGGAGTGGGGCTGCACGGGATTGGGCAGCACCACCACCTGGCCGCGCGCCGGGTCCAAGAAGGACTCGGGGTCCTCGAAGAACGCAGACGGCGGGAGTCGGAAGACGCCTTCCCATATCGCGGGCGTGTAGCCGGTCGCGAGGAAGCCGATCTGTCCGTCGTGGGTGTGCTCGTCGCCGAGCCCTGTCGAGAAGAACGCGACAGCGTCGTAGAGCGAGGACGAGGCGAGGCCGCGGCCGGTGGTGAACCACTCGCCGATGCGGCGCTCCGCCTCGGCCTTGGCAGCGGCAAGGGGCTCCGGCAGGTCGTTGTCGTCCGCGGGGTCGGCCGGCAGCGGACCAGCGGGGGCCCGCAACGCGTCCGGCCCAAGCGACATCGCCACCTCGGTCATCGTCTCGCCGATGCCGTCGGCGGCGAACATCAAGGGTGTGTGCAGGTGGTCCTTGAGGTGGCGCCCGACGCCAGGGAGGTCGACGACGCAGGCCACCTCGACGGCGGTGAGCTCTTCGCGAGCCCCGACCCCAGACAGGAGTAGGAGGTGCGGCGACCCGATGGCGCCCGCGCACAGGACCACCTCCGTTCCTGCGGCGACCTTTTCGGAGGTGCCCTGCGCCGTGCGGTAGGCCACCCCGGTGGCGCGAACCCCCTCCCCGTCCGTGTCGAGCAGGACCCGCTCGACGAGCGCGCCGGTGACCACGGTGAGGTTCTTCCTGTCCATCGCCGGCTCGAGGTAGGCGTGGAAGGTCGAGCTTCGCCTGCCGTCCTTGGTCGTCGTCTGGAAGAGCGAGGCCACCCCGTCGGGGCTGAGGCGGTCGCGACCGTTGTAGTCACCCTGCTTCATGCCCGTGGCACCCGCGGCCTCGACGAACTGGGCCGAGGCACGCAGGATCGGCTGGCGCACCGACACGCCCACGGGACCGCTGTGACCATGCACGTCGGGGTCCGCGTGAAGCTCGGGGCTGTTCACGAATCCCTCGGCCTTGAGGAAATAGGGGAGGACCTCGTCGTAGGACCAGCCGTCAGCGCCCCCGGCTGCCCACGAGTCGAAGTCGCCCGGGTGCCCCCGCACATACGCCATGTAGTTCAGGCCGGACGAGCCGCCGAGCATCTTGCCCCTGGGCAGCATCATCTGGCCGCCGACCAGGCCCTTGCCGACCCCACCAGGGTCGCCGTTGTACATCCAGTCGGTCGCGGGGTCGTTCTGCAGGCTGGCGACCGCGGCGGGCACCAGCTCCGCGGGTGGCGGTGGCCCGCCAGCCTCGAGCAGGCACACCCGGACCTCCGGGTCCTCGCTCAGCCGGGCGGCGATCACAGCGCCCGCCGATCCCGCTCCCACGATGACGTAGTCGTACATCGAGTCCATCAAGCCCACCTCGTTGTGGCACCTCGCCGGACGGCGGGGACGGTCTGGCCACGCAACCACACTGACCAAGGGGAAACAAGGGAGCCAATGCCTCGGCTTCTCCCAGTCGGACGAAAGTCGCGACCGCTACCGACGTCAACTCTGAGGCTCGCCTGGGCCGAGACAGCCGTGTCATGCCGCCGCGGATGCCCGGCTAGCGATCAGTGAGTTCTTCGTGGCGATGGCACGATCCGCTTCCCGTCGCCAAGCCGGCCGGATCCGCTTGGGTTAGCGTTTCGGGCGTGACCCTGAACCATGTTCGACGCGGAAGCGGCAGCCCGTTGCTCTTGGTGCACGGTCTGGGCGCAGGGTGGCGATCCTGGGCCCCGATCATCGACGACCTGGCCGAGCAGCGTGAGGTCATCGCTGTCGACCTACCGGGGTTCGGTGACACCCCGCCGTTGACCGGCGAGGTCTCGATCGCGACGTTGACCGACTCCGTCGCGGACTTCATCCGCGAACAGGGGCTGGACGGGGTCTCCACCGTGGGCCAGTCGATGGGGGGCCGTATGGTGCTCGAGCTCGCGCGGCGGGGAGTCGGCGGCGACACCGTGGCGTTGGACCCGGGCGGCTTCTGGAGCGATCGCGAGCTGGCCGTCTTCAGTGCCACCCTGCGGCCGTCGATCGCTCTGGTCCGAGCACTGCGCGGCGGCCTGCCATCACTGCTCGGAAACCCTGTGACCCGGACTGCGCTGCTGGCTCAGCTGTCGGCACGACCCTGGGCCCTTGCTCGCGACACGGTGCTGCCAGACGTGCGCGGGCTGGCCGACTCTCCCTCGACCGCAGCGGCCATGGACGCCCTGACGAAGGGGCCCAAGCAACAGGGCGCCCCGGCTGGCACAGTGCCCGGCCGGGTCACGATCGGGTGGGGGCGCCGTGACCTGGTGACCGTGCCGAGACAGGCCGCCCGCGCCACGGAGCTGTTCCCCGACGCGGTGCTGCACTGGTTCGAGCGATGCGGTCACTTCCCACAATGGGACGCACCGCGCGAAGCGACCCAGCTGATTCTCGACAGCACCTCCTGAGGTCGGTTGCTCCGCCCAGCCTCGCGCCGGCCGCCGTCGGATCTGACTGGAGCGGGTAGCGGGCTCCAAAGATCCGCCTGTTCCGGGGCTTTCGCCCCGTGACCCCATGAGGTATCGGGTGCAGGCTGGATTCATGGATACCGAGGCAGTTCCCCTGCGTCCGTCTGCCGACGAGCTGCTGGACGCCCTTGGGCATGCCGTGATCGCGACGGACATGCTGGGGACGGTGCTGTCCTGGAACGGCGCCGCCGAGCAGCTGTACGGCTGGCCCGCCGCGGAAGCCTTGGGACGTGACATCTCGGAGGTGACGGTGCCGGAGCTTTCCCGGCAGGCGGCTGCGGAGATCATGACTGCTCTGCGAGAGGGCCGTTCGTGGTCCGGCGGGTTCCCGGTTCGCAACCGCAGCGGCGAGGTGCTGCACGCGCTGGTCACCGACAGCGGGGTGTACCGCGACGGAACGCTGATCGGCATCGTCGGCGCCTCCCTCAACCTCGGCGACGCCGTCCGACCCCTGATGGAGCGCTCCACCGACGCTGCGGTCCTCGTCGACGAGCGTCATGTGGTCAGCTACGCCAGCCCAGCGGTCGCGAAGCTCTTTGGCTGGCCGGTCGACGAGGTGATCGGCAGGCCTCTCGTGGACCGCATCCACCCCGAGGACCACGAAGCCTTCGAGGAGCTGCTGGTTGCCGACTCGGCCCGGGCGGAGCGGGCCGGCGAGCTCCGGGTCCGCACCCACGGCACGTGGTCCTGGGTGGAGGTGGCGGTGACCGACCTCTACGCCCAGCCGGGGCCGCATGGCCAAGTGTGCAACATACGGCGCAGCGAGCGCCTCACCCGCCTCGAGGAGCGCGAGCGCATTCTGGAGGCGGTCCACTCCGAGGTGCTCCAGGACCTCTTCGCGGCCGGGCTCGGGCTCGACCGCGCGCTGGCGCACGCGGCACCTGCGAGCGCAGCCCTGATGCTTGCCGCTCGCGACGCCGTGGGGCGAGCCATGCGAACCCTCCGCGAGGTCGTCACGCCGTAGTGACGTCACTCGTCAGCGACCTGTGGTCGCCGGCCGCTAGCTCGCCGCGTCCCGGATGACCTCCATCAGGGACTCACGCACCTCTTGGGGATCGACGGTCATCGCGTTCTCGCCGACCGTGACCTCGAACCGGCTGCAGCGGGGCGAGGTGGTGGGTCGCGGGTAGAGGAAGAGCTCGAGTCCTCGGCGCTCGACGAACCGCTGGTGCGCCGCCGCCAGTGCCTGGGGCGGCACGGGGACGATGACGTGGAACAGCGGGGTCTGCGGCGGGTCAGGGAGGACCTCGACGCCGGGGATGTCCCGCAGGGCCACCGCGAGCTCTTGGGCCCGCTCCCAGAAGGCAGGCATTCGGGGGACCAGCTGGTCGAGTCCGATCTCGGCCGATAGCGCCAGCGGCCAGGCGTGGTGCAGCTTCCCGCCCAGCCGATCCCGCCACTCCCGCGCTTGGTCCACGAGGTCGGACGGCCCCGCGAGCACCGCTCCGGCAAGACCTTCGAGGCCCTTGTAGAGGGAGACGTAGACCGTGTCGAAGAGGGCGGCGATCTCGGCGTGCGGACGCCCGTAGTACGGCTGCGCCTCCCACAGTCGCGCGCCGTCGAGGTGGGCAGCAATGCCGCGGGCGTGCAGCCAGGACGTCTGTGCCGTCAGCTCCTCCCATGTGGGGAGGAGCCCTCCGAGGTCACGCTGGGGCAGCTCGAGCAGGACGGCGGCGAGGGGCTCGCGGACGGCCTCCAGGTCCTGAAGGGTGACGAGCCGGTCGTGGTCGCCGAGCAGCATCCCGTGCAGCTGGTGGACGATCTCGTACCCCTTGAGCTCGTGCACCTCGATGTGCGCCCTGGGGTGGAACCCGATGGTGCGGCAGGTGCGGGCATCGGCGTGCAGCCGGAGCGCGACCTGGGTGGCCATGGCGCCGGTCGGCATGAACACCGCAGCCTCCTTGCCGAGCAGGTCGGCGACGCGCCCTTCCAGCCGGGCCACCGCTCCGCCGCGACCGTAGGTGTCCAGGTCGCCGTCCTCCACGCGCGTGAGGAACTCGTGCAGGCGGCGGGTCGGTGCGCGGCGCTGTTGCCCGTGCACGGACAGGGACCTCGTCAGCTGCTCAGGGTCGGCGGGGGTGGTGTGGGAGTCCATGGGTTCATCCTGAGGCACTGACGCGAGGACCTCAGGTTCCGCCGCGGACCGTGGACCTCCATGCTCGAAGGCCTGCCAGACCCGACTGTCAGCCGCAGGTCGCGCTCCTGGCTCACGAGGGTGTGAGTCGTTCGCCGCGACCTCCATTTTGCGCGCACGCTCCTCGGCGGGGACCGTCGTGCAGCGACGCCGGGGGAAGGCTTCCCACACCGACGCTCGGGGGCGCAGGATGAGAACGTGGAGACTTGGGATGCCTTGAGGGCGCGACGAAATGTTCGGGAGTTCACTGAGCGACCTGTCCCGGACGAGGCGCTCGACCGGATTCTCGAGGCTGGCCGACGGGCCCCGTCGGCGGGCAACTGGCAGCCGTGGGACTTCGTGGTCGTCACGGACCGGGCGCAATTGGTCGAGCTAGCCAAGGTTTGGCAGGGGGCCAAGCATGTCGCCGGAGCGGCAGCCGCGATAGCCATCGTCGCGCCGGACCCGCAAGATGATCGGCAGTCGGCTCTGCTGCAGTACGACCTCGGCCAGGCAACGTATGCGATGACCATCGCCGCGGCCGATCTTGGCGTAGGCACGGGCCACGCGGCGGCCACCGACCAGGACCAAGCCAAGGCTGTTCTCGGCTTCCCCGACGGACGATTCCTGGCCTACCTACTGTCCGTCGGCTATCCGTCGGACAAGCCGTTGACCGTCATCGAGCGGCTGAACAGACGCCCCTTCGACGAGGTCGTGCACCACGGACGGTGGTGACCAGTCGACGGGCCTGCGAGGTCGCAGTCATGGTCGTATTGAGGAGGGCTGGCTCTTCGGGTCAGCCGCGGTCATGGGCCCCGAGACAGTGTGTCCCTCCGAGGGTCCCGCTCGTGGGTGCGCACCCGGGGCACACATCACGTCAGGCCGTTGCCTGCGGCCGGTATCGCAGGGCCGTCACCCCAGACCGGAAGTCGCGGCGATCCACGAGCTCGAGCTTGACGCGCTCGCGCAGACCGGCGAGCAACGTCGGCCCATGGCCTGCAAGGACCGGCTGCACGAGGAAGACGTACTCGTCGATCAGTCCCAGATCCGCCAAGGCCAGGGGCAGCGTGACGCCCCCCACGGAGATGACCTCGCCCGGCTCCTCCTTGAGCTGCTGAACTGCCTGCCCCAGGTCGCCGCGCACCAGCTCGGCATTCCAGTCGACCTCGCTCAGCGTGCTCGACACGACATACTTCTTCGTCCGGTCGATGGCCTCGGCGAAGGGGATCTCCCACTCATCCATCCAGTCAGGCCACGGGCCCGTCGCCGGCCGGCGCCACGCCGACTCCATCATCTCGTAGGTCACCCGGCCGTACAGCAGAGCACCGGCGCGTTCCATCTCGCCCGTCCAGTAGCTCATCGACTCCTCGTCCGGGGGGAGCCCTGCCTGGTGATGGCAACAGCCGTCGAGCGTGACGTTGATCGAGTAGCGAAGTGGTCTCATCTCGTTGCTCTCCTTGATGTAGGTAGCGCGTCTTCTCCGACCGTACTCAGACCACTGTCGACGCCATTTCTCATCGGCGCCTCATCTCAGCGGTCAAGTGCTCCGGACTACACGACGTGGAACTCGATGCGGTGGACGAGGGTCTCGTCGGTGATCGGCCCGGCGTGCGCGGCACGATCGCGCAGGGACTGCCGATCACGTTCACCGGCACAGCGGACGTCTTCGGCCGTCACTGCCGAGAAGGGCATCAGCTCGATGGAGTCGATCTCGATGACGACCCCGGCGGTGGCGTAGCGGCCGCCGACCTTGACCTGCGGGCGGGCCCAGAGCCGGATCGACACGGTGATCGCGCCGTCGGCCACGGCGTCGCGAAGCTCCCGACTGAACATCACAGCCGAACCCTAGGGCGGACTCACCGACCGTGCGACGCGCGTCGTGTCGCCGCCAGCCTGGGCACCGGCCTTGATGCATGAGGACTACCAGAGCGAACAACCCTTTCATCCGGCCCGCGGCTTCGGCGGCAGGGCACAGATGAAGGCGAACTGGGGCGCCATACTCAGTGGGGTCCCGGACCTGCGCGCGGAGGTCCGGGCGTCGGTGCGGGACGGGCTCGTCTTCAGTGGTCGTCTCTTCGCGGAGCTCGTCGAGCAGGGCGGGGTCGACATCAACGACTCGGTGCAGGCGCAGTCGGGCCACCGCCCGCGACGTCGAGGACTGAGACTCCAGGACTGAGACTCCAGGACTGAGACTCCAGGACTGACGGACCCGCGGCACCACCAATCCGCGCCGGCAATTCCGCATCCGTGATCCGCGCCGGTTCGTGGTGCGGCATGCTCGGGGCATGGTGGATCCGGCCGAGTGGTTGCTGACCCGAAGCGAGCGGGCGAACCCGCTGACCCAGCTCGACGACCTGCACGACGGTGACGAGGCGTGGTCGCAGGGCAACCACGTCCAGCCGCTCATCCATGGAGCGACCTACTTCCAGGCGCTGCACGACGCGCTCGAGGGGACCCGTGCCGGCGACGTGGTGTTCTTCACCGACTGGCAGGGCGATGCCGACGAGCAGCTCACGGGGACGCCCGGTAGTGAGGTGGTCGAGGTGCTGTCCCGCGCGGACCAACGAGGCGTCACCGTCCGCGGCCTGGTGTGGCGCTCCCACCTGGACAAGACCGGGTTCTTCGCCACCGAGAACCGTCACCTCGGCGAGCAGCTGCAGAGGCGGGGCGCGGTGGTGCTGCTGGACATGCGTGTGCGCGCGGGAGGCTCGCACCACCAGAAGTTCGTCGTGATCCGGCACCGTGACGACCCCAGCCGCGACGTGGCCTTCGTTGGCGGCATCGACCTCGCCCACAACCGGCGGGACGACGCCGCGCACCACGGCGATCCGCAGGCGCAGCCGCTGACCAAGGAGTACGGCGCGCACCCGCCCTGGCACGACGTGCAGGTGGCCATCCACGGGCCAGCCGTCCACGACGTCGAGACCGTCTTCAGGGAGCGCTGGAATGATCCCGCGCCGCTTTCGCGCTCCCCGTGGCGGCGAGTGGCCGACCGGCTCCGGGGCTTGCACAGCGCGCCCGACCACCTCCCGGACCAGTGGCCTCCTCCGGAGCCCGCGGGCTCGCACACCGTGCAGCTCCTGAGGACCTATCCCAGCCTGCCCTTCGGCCGCGACTACCCCTTCGCCAAGGGCGGTGAGCGCAGCGTCGCGCGCGGCTACCGCAAGGCCGCGGGGCGGGCGCAGAGCATCGTCTACGTCGAGGACCAGTACTTCTGGGGCCACGACGTCGCGCGAGCCTTCGAGGGACGGCTGCGGGCGCAGCCCGAGCTGCACCTGATCGTCGTCATCCCACTCGTGCCGGACCTGGACGGACTGAACCGTGTGCCACAGCTGCTCGGTCGTCACCGCGCGATCGGCCGGCTGATGAAGGCCGCTCCCGGACGTGTCGCGGCATACGGCGTGGAGAACCACGCCGGCGTCCCGGTCTACGTGCACGCCAAGGTCTGCGTCATCGACGACCTCTGGGCCAGCACCGGTTCGGACAACCTGAGTCGCCGCTCGTGGACGCACGACTCCGAGCTCGCAGCCGTCGTCCTGGACGAGGACTACGCGCGCGACCTGCGGCTCACCCTCGGCGCGGAGCACCTCGACAGGCTCGATGAGGTGGCCGGTCGTGGACTCGAGGCGACGATGAGTGACTGCGTCGATCCTGCCGGGATGTTCGAGGCCTACGCCGCCCACGCCGCAGCTCTTGATGACTGGCACGCAGGCGGGAAGCAAGGCACGCGACCGCCGGGGCGACTGCGCCGGCTGCCGCTGCCCCAGCTCACCGCGCGCGAGCGTCAATGGGCGGCGTTGCCGCTGGACGTGGTCCAGGACCCCGACGGCAGGCCACCGGCACTGCGAGGCACGGACCGCTACTGAGTGCCTGGCGGAAACTGTTGCGGTTGATGCATCTGACGCGATCGGGCCCTGGGCGGAACGCTGCGGTTGAATGATCTGACGTGATCGGGCCCATGTTGGTGCGACCGTGGCCCTCCACGTGACCATGTCGACGCAGGTCAGGAGTGCTCGCTCAGTGTTCGACGCACCACTCGCCGACGAAGGGTCGGCGAGGCCACCACGTCGTAACCGGCCTCGAGGAACACCTGCACCAGCCCGACGGACGCCTCGTCCCAGATCACGGTCTTGCCCGGCGGCGGCTCGATCGGGTAGCCCTCCAGCACGCGGGCACCGACCTGCTCGCCGTACTCGACGGTGGCGGAAGCGAGCTCGTAGGTCAGCCCCGACTTCCGCCACCCCTTGCGAACGACGAAACACGTGACAGACCAGACGCCCTCGAGCTCGGGGTCCATCCGCATCCACGGCTGCTTCCGACTCCACAGCCTGGGGTAGTTCTCTCGCGGCTCGACCGCCACCCACCCGGCGGCCTCGCCGTCGACATACCCGATCAGCCCAGACGTCGGTCCCGTGGTGCCGCAGGCCGTCTGCTCCAGCAGCGCGGCGTCCCTCTGCTCCTGGGTGGTGTCGCGCCAGATCCACCCGGGCACCTTCAACGCCTGGCAACGGCACTTGTGAGCGCCACCGGACCCGAACACCGCCTCGATGTCCTCGACGCCTGCCTGGTTGGCCGGCAGCCAGGTGAAGTCCGGCATCTGGTGCTCCTGTCCCAAGCCGCTGTAGGAGGCGTGGTGGGCATTATTGCCGGGACTGGCTACCGGAGGGAACGTTCAGGCGGCGAGCATGATTCCGACGAACAGGGTGGCCAGCGCGGTGATTCCGGTGAGTGCGCCGAAGACCGCCATCGCCCTGCGCGACCCGGCCTGGGCGTGCAGGTAGGCGGTGACGCCGGAGGCGACCACGAGCGTGTACTTGAGCATCAGGGTGTGCTCGTAGGCGGGCCCCTTGTCGCCCTCGGCGACCACGTTCCAGATGCCGGTCACCACCAGGATGCCGAACGCGGGCCAGGCGATTCGGTTGAAGGCATTGGCGGCGGCCTTGGGCACGTCGGTCCCAGCAGCTCGAAGCGCCGGCACCAGGGCAGCGAGGGTGATCTGGCCACCGACCCAGACGGTGGCGGCCAGGACGTGCAGGAAGAGGCGCAACGTATCCAAGCTGACTCCAGTCATACCCCGAAGCCTGACATGAGAGCGGGTCGAGGGACGGGGCGAAGGACCGTTAGGGTCTGCAGGGTGCTGAGGACGACGGCGGCAGTGGTCGCAGGCAAGGCTGCCCGGGCTGCGTCACGCCTGCGCGGCGGCGGTTCCGCCCTTCCGGGCCTGGTGGCCGAGAAGGTCGACCCCGGGTTCCTCGCCCACGCGCTCGCGGACGTCCAGGGCGGGATCCTCGTCGTCACCGGCACCAACGGCAAGACCACGACGACCAAGATGCTCGTGGCGGTGCTCCGCGCCCACGGCAAGACCGTCTTCACCAACCCGACGGGCAGCAACTTCACCCGCGGCGTCATCTCCTCGATGCTCGGCGAGCTGCCGCTGCGCGGACGACTGAAGGCCGACCTCGCAGTGCTCGAGCTCGACGAGGCGCACGCCCTGAAGTTCGCCGACGCCGTGAAGCCCACCCACGCGCTGCTGCTCAACGTCGCCCGCGACCAGCTCGACCGGTTCGCCGAGATCGACCACACGGCCCAGCTGCTGGCCAGCCTCGCCGAGCAGACCACGACCGGCGTCGTGCTCAACCTCGACGACTCGTTCGTGTCCCGGATCCGCGACCGGGTCGGATTCGGCGTGGACGTGCACTACTTCGGGGTCGACTCCTCGATCGCCGACCGGCTGCCCGAGCTGCAGGAGCAGGACGTCCGGTTCGAGGACGACTTCGTGCCGCCGGTCGCCGGGCCCGATGACGGACTGCTGAAGCCCAGCGACGAGCGGACCTTCGAGGTCCGCTTCGGCGACGGGGGAGCAGGGTCCGGCACCGTCGGCCCGCTCGAGCTCCAGCAGCGGGGCCTGGCCGCGATGATCAACGCGACGGCAGCCACGGCGACGGCGCGGATGCTGCTCGGCGACGCGTTCGACCCTGAGCGCGCTGCAGCCGCACTGCGTGCAGTGACACCGCCGTTCGGTCGCGGTGAGGTCGTCGTGGTCGACGGCCAGCCGCTCGAGCTGGTCCTCGTGAAGAACCCCGCCGGCTTCACCGTCGCGCTGGGCACGTACGGCAACACGCCGGTCGCCACCATGGTCGCGATCAACGACAACTACGCCGACGGTCGCGACGTCTCCTGGCTCTACGACGTGAGCTTCGAGAGCCTGCGCCAGCGCGGGGTTGCGGTGACCAGCGGTGTGCGCGGCTACGACATGGCGCTGCGGCTGCAGTACGACGACGTGGCCGTCGAACGGGTCGAGCCGGCCCTCGAGCCCGCGCTCGACGCCTTCCTCGCCGCGCACCCCGACGAGCCCAAGCGGATCTTCTGCACCTACACCGCGATGATGGCGCTGCGCCGGGTGCTCGCCGCCCGCTACGACCTGCCCGACATCGGCGAGGAGGCCTCATGACCATCCAGCCACCGTCCAGCTCCCAGGACGTGTTCATCCCCGGTGAGCCCACGGACTCCGCGACGGTCCCCGAGGGCGACCGCGTCGGCAAGGGCGCCATCCACCTCGTGCACCTCTACCCGCGCGAGATGAGCATCTACGGCGACCTCGGCAACACGCGCGCGCTCGCCGCCCGCATCCGTCGCCACGGGTACAGCCCCGTCGTCCACCAGCACCACCCCGGCAGCGCGTTCCCCGAGACCGTGCACCTCGTCCTTGGCGGTGGCGGCCAGGACTCCGGACAGGTGCGCGTCGAGGAGGACCTCGAGCAGATCGCCGACCGGTTGCGCGGCCTCGCTGCCGACGGGACGCCGATGCTGATGATCTGCGGGATGTATCAGCTCTTCGGGAACGCGTTCATCACCGTCGAGGGCAAGCGCCTCCCCGGCCTCGGCATCCTCGACGTGACGACGCAGGGAAACGCCAAGCGCATGATCGGGCCGGTCGTCCTCGACACTGAGTTCGGTGACGTCGTCGGTTACGAGAACCATTCAGGCTCAACGACTCTCGGCTCCGGCCAGGCTGCGTTCGGCACGGTGAAGTCGGGGTTCGGCAACAACGGCACCGACCGGACCGAGGGTGCGCGCACGGACAACGTGTTCGGTTCCTACCTGCACGGACCCATCGTCCCGGCCAACCCCGCGCTCGCCGACGCCCTCATCGGCCTCGCTGCCGAACGCTCGACGGGCCGCCCGTTCGAGCCGCAGCCGCAGGACGACGCCTTCGCCGACCAGGCCCGCACCCGTCAGGTGCGTCGCCTCGTCAAGCGCTGAGGAGCCGGTATGCCGCCTGCTCACCACCCGTTCGCCGGTCCCGACGCGATGACCGCAACCGTTGCCCCACCCGTGCCCGCCAGGGTGCTCGACCTCTTCGCCGTCCCCGATGACGTGCGACCCCTGGCCGGCGGTCAGGGTGGCAGCGTCGTGGCAGGCGACCTCGTCCTCTCGCCGGGCCGTGACGCCGCCACCCAGGACTGGCTGAGCCCGGTGCTGGCCCGCCAGGCCGTGGCCCTCGACCTCGAGCCGGCGCGAGCGGTGCGCATCGCGATGCCGATCCCGGCCCGCGACGGCTCATGGGTCGTCGACGGTTGGGCGGCCAGCCGGTACGAGCCCGACACCACCGCCTGCACCGACCTCGACGTCCTCGTGGCCACCGGCCGGTTGCTCCACGCGAGGCTCGCCGTGGCCGTGCCGCAGCGCCCGGTCGGGCTCGACACCCGCACCGACCGCTGGGCCGAGGCCGACCGCCTGCTCTGGGGTCCGGTGGGTGCGCTCGCCGAGGTGGTGGCGCAACACGGTTCTGGAGTGGCGAATGGCTGGGTGGCCGAGCTGGGCAGCCTGGTCGGGCACGGCAGCCCGGCCGCGCACGGCAGCGGGACCGATCCGGCCGACGGGGCCTCGGGGCACTCACGACCACAGCAGCTGGTCCACGGCGACCTCGCGGGCAACGTCCTGCTGGACGCCACCGGCACCCCGGTCGTCATCGACCTCGCGCCCTACTGGCGGTCGCCGCTGTGGGCCGAGGCGGTCTGCGTCCTCGACGCCGTCACGTGGCACGGAGCCGACCCGTCGGCGCTGGAACGGTGGCATCACGGCGAGCACCGGGAGGCCATGCTGCGGGCCCGGCTGTTCCGCCTCCTCAGCGACCCACCCGGCAGGGCTACGGTGCAGCGATGACGACGGTCACCCCATACCTCAGCGTGAACGACGGCCCTGCCGCCCTGGCCTTCTACGAGGCGGCCTTCGGGGCGACCGTGGTCGAGCGGTACGACGACGGCGAACGCGTCGCGCACGCGACCCTCGTCGTGGACGGCGCCAGCTTCCACGTCTCCGACGAGTACAAGGACCTGGGTGCCTATGCGCCATCGACGCTGGGCCATGCCACGGCGGCCGTGGTCCTGGCCGTCGCCGACCCCGACCAGACCTTCGAGAGGGCGGTGGGGGCGGGCGCGACCGCCACTCGCCCCGTGGCCGACGACCCGGGCGGCCGGTCGGGGTGGCTCGTGGATCCTTTCGGCCACCGCTGGAACGTGCGCCGCGCCTGAGCCTGGCTTGGCTGGGTCGCAAGGTCGGTGGCCGACGTCCCACGCGCCGGTCAGGCGTCGGGGTCGGTGCCCACACGAGGCGGAGGCGAAGGAGCTCCTCGAGGGTGGCGGACTCGCCGTCCCGGGCGCCGGCACCGACCTGCAGCGGGGGAGCGGTCGGCTCGACCGTCACGGTCCGCCACCGCCCGAAGCGCTCGGAGGGGACGACGAGGACGTAGTACGCGCCGTCGGTGCCGATGCCGATGGACTGGTCGCGCCGCAGGTACCACCCGGTGATCCCGGTCCTGTAGCGGCCACGGCCCGACCACGGCCGGGCGGTCAGCTCCTGGGTCGGGAAGCCAGCCTCCGACACCTGCTCGACGAAGCGGTCGATCATCTCCTGTGCCTTGACCGACTCGCGCTCGCGCCGCTTGCGGTCGGCCTCGACGTGGTAGTCCGCGCGCTCGGCACGTTCTGCGCGCCGCCGAGCGGCGGCGTCGGTCGTGTGGTCGGACGCGTCGTTGGTCGCGTCGTCGCCGGCGTGGTCGTTGGTCGCGTCGTCAGGCACGGGAGGCCTCCGGGGTCGTGACGTCCTCGACGGGCTCCTTCTTGGGGCTGAGCGACCAGGCGAGCCAGCCGAGGGCGCCGAGCGGGATCTCCATCAGGTGGGTGTAGACCGAGAACAGGACGGCGCCGGCGACCGCGTCGGCGGGGTTGGCCCCCCAGGCGATGAGGGCTGCCGAGGTCGCGGCCTCGGTGACACCCAGGCCGCCCGGCGTGACACCGACCGCGGTCAGCAGGCGACCGAGGGCGTAGGCCGCGAACAGCTGGCCGTAGAACAGCCGGACGCCCGTCGTGTGCATGCAGACGAGGAACAGCACGTAGTAGATCCCGAAGAAGCCGACCAGCCCCAGCGTCATGCTCAGCCAGCCGGTGCGCACGATGTCGCTGATGCGGGCGCGCAGGTCGATGACGAGGGCCTCGACGCTCATGTTGCGCCGCTTGAAGAGCCGTCCCAGCACCTTGTCGAGACCGCGGCCGATCGCCACGGCCGCGGGCTCGGAGACGAGGATGGCCACGAAGATGCCCAGGATGATGGCGCCGCTGATGGCGCCGGCCACCGCAGCGTCCTTGAGGGCGCCGGGCACGTCGGAGTCGGCACCAGCGAGCAGGGCCGCAATCGCTATGAGCGGCAACGCGATTCGCGCCAGGACGTTCCAGACCCCTGTGACGATCGCGGAGGTCGAGATGTCGCGGCGCGAGAAACCCCAGGAACGACAGATCGTGTATGTCGCGGCGAGACCGGCCGCGCCGCCGCCGGGCAGGAGGTTGCCCACCGACGACCCCGCGACGTTGACGATGAGGGCCTGCCAGTGGCGCAGTCCGTGCAGCGACCCGGTGAGCGTGAAGGTGTAGCAGTAGAGCCCGACGACCACCCCGCCGAGCAGGAACAGCGCCGTGGTGGCGGGCACCCCGCTCAGGACGTGCCAGATCTGCGGCCAGGTCACGTGGGCGACCCGCGGTAGGCCCCAGACCAGCAGCGCGGCGGCGAGTCCCAGGCCCAGCGCGCCCTGCAGCAGGATCCGACCCCGCGACCGGGCGGGGTGGGTCCCCGGGCCGTCCGAGGTCGAGGCGGTGCTCACGGAAGGTCCTCGAAGATGTCGGTGGCGATTCGCGACCCCTTCGGGCGGGCCGGGTCGACGAACCACTCGCGTCCGAACACCAGGTCGTACAGCGGCCGGGGGATGCGCAGGAAGGCCGCGAGGGTCCGGTCGGCGCCGGCCTCCGCACTCGCCTGGGAGGCGTGGGCGCGCATGGAGGCCCGCTTCGCGGCGGCATACCGGCGGACGGTGATGCGGTGGGTGATCTCGTCGCGGGCGCTGAAGGCGCGGTTGAACCCGTCCCGGTCGAAGTCCGGTGGGAAGCGGTATACCTTCGCCGCGAGGTCGATGGCTCGCGTCATGGTGTCGCGGGGGACCGTGGCCTGAAGGACGCGCGGGGTGCCGGCGAGCGCGGCGGCGCGGGCACCGACCTCGTGGACCCTGACGTGGTCGCGGTGACCGTATCCGCCGTTGCGGTCGTAGGACAGCAGGACGTCGGCGTCCTCGTCGCGCAGGATCGTCGCCAGCCGTTCGGCGGCCTCCTCGACATCGGCGCGCACGAACCGCACCCGCCCCTCGGGGTCCGAGCCGACCTCGCCGACCATCCCGCTGTCGGCGTAGCCCAGCCACTCGACCCTCGACACGCCCAGGGCCCGGGCACTCTCGTGCAGCTCGGCCAGACGGCGCTCGCCGAGGCGGCCGTCGCCGGTCGACCCCCCGGTGAACTCGTCCGACGCGAGCCCGAGGTCGCCGTCCGTGGCGACCACGACGACCACGCGGTGACCCTCTGCGGCGGCGCGCGCCATGGTCCCCGAGGTGAGGAGCGCCTCGTCGTCGGGGTGTGCGTGGAAAGCCACCAGGGTGTGGGTCATCACGAGCCATCCTGTCGCATGGCAGGCTCTGGTCCGTGAAGGTGGCCCTGCTGACGGACTGTTACCTGCCCAGGCTGGGCGGTATCGAGGTCCAGACGCATGACCTCGCGGCGCGCCTGCGGGCCCGTGGGCACGAGGTGGAGGTGTTCACGGCCACGCCGGGAGCCCTCGGCGAGCGCCACGGAGTCGTCGAGGTCGTCGACGACGTGCCGGTCCACCGGATGGCGCTGCGGCTGCCGTGGGAGCTGCCGGTCAACCCGCTCGCGCCGAAGGAGGTCCGGCGCCGGCTGCGCTCGGGCGGGTTCGACGTCGCCCACGTGCACATGGGGGTGGTCAGCCCGTTCGCCACCGACCTCGTCGGCGTGGCCCTGGGGATCGACCTGCCGACGGCCATCACCTGGCACTGCCTCATGGAGCGGTCGCGCCCGGTGTTCCGCTTGCTGGGCCACGCCCGTCGCTGGGGTGAGCAGGGGGCCGCGCTGTCGGCGGTCTCCGGTGTCGCCGCGGCGTCCGTGCAGACCGTGGTCGGCACGGACCACGAGGTCCGGGTGCTCCCCAACGGCATCGACACCGACCGCTGGTCACCCCCGGAGGGTCTGCTGCGCGACCAGGGTGGGCCGGTCGAGGTCGTCGCGTCGATGCGGTTCGCCGCCCGCAAGCGGCCACTCGCCGTGCTCGAGGTGGCCGCCCGCGCGCGCGACCTGCTGCCCCCGGACCGCCGGATGCGCCTGACGATCTACGGCGAGGGACCGGAACGGCGTCGGCTGGAGAAGTTCGTCGCCAGCCACGCCATGGGCGACTGGGTTCACCTGCCCGGTCGGGTCACCCGCGACGAGCTGCGCGAGAGCTACTGGCGCAGCGACCTCTACCTGACACCAGCGCGACTGGAGGCGTTCGGGATCGCTGCCCTCGAGGCGCGCACCGCCGGGCTGCCGGTGCTCGCGCGGGCAGACACCGGCGTCGGTGACTTCGTCGTCGACGGCGTGGACGGGGTGCTCGGAGCCGACGACGACGCCCTGGTGGCAGGTCTGGTGCAGCTCGTCACCGACGAGCCCATGCGGCAGCGCATCGCGACTCACAACGCCACGGTCGCCCCCGAGCAGACGTGGCCGTCGGTGGTCGAGATCGCCGAGTCCGAGTACCGCCGGGCCGGTGCGGTGTGAGCACCCCTGTGCGCGTGCACGGCCGGGCCTCGGACGGTCGTGAGGTGTCCTTCGTCCTCGAGCACGGCGCCGACCCCGTGCGCGAGCTCGTGCGGCGCGGCTGGATGGTCAGCAGCCTGGACGAGGCACAGCGCGACACCGACGGCTCGCTGGCCCTGCGGTATGCCGTCGACCTCGCTCCCGTCGCCGAGCCGCCTTCCGCTCCAGTGCCCGCCCCCGTCCCCGCGGACCAGGTGCCCACGGACCCGGGACTGGTCGTGGAGCCCGGTGAGGCCGCGCAGGCCTACCAGCGCACCGCTGCATACGGTGTCGTCACCAGCGAGCGCGGCGTCCTGCTCACCGAGCTGTCGGCACTGACGTCGTCACCGGGCCGGTGGACCCTGCCCGGTGGGGGTCTCGACCCCGGCGAGGAACCGGTCGCGGCCCTGCACCGCGAGGTGTGGGAGGAGAGCGGCCAGCAGGTGGAGGACGTTCGGCTCCTGGAGGCCCACACGTCCCACTGGATCGGGCGCGCACCGAGCCGCCGGTTGGAGGACTTCCACGCCATCCGCATCGTGTATGCCGCGTGGTGCCCCGCGCCGACCGACCCCGTCGTCCACGACGTGGGTGGTTCGACGGAGTCGGTGCGGTGGGTGCGGGTCGAGGACCTCGGCCACTACCACCTGGGACGGTCGTTCGCCCCGCACATGAAGCGCTGGCTCGGGCGCGCCTGAGCCGTCACCCGGGTCGGTCAGGATCGAGCGTTGCGACGGTTCGAGCTGACCAGGCCGACGACACCAAGGATGACCAGGACGGCGCCGACCGCGACGAACCCGAGCGGACCCACGTTGCCCCAGTCGACGGTGAGGTTGCCGAGCTCCTGGGCCAGGACGATGCCGGCCACGGCGAGTGCCACCAGGCCGAGGATGATCGCCGGGGCGTACGGCCCGGTCGGTCGCGGCCGCGCCGGGGGCGGCCAGGCGCCTGCCGCTGCGACGGGCGCGGCAGCGGGGGTGTCGACTGGATCGGCCGTCGCTGGTCCGAAGACGGTGGTGTCGACCGGCTCGCGGACTTCGGTAGGGGTGTCGTCACGGACAGGGAGCTGCTGGGTCGGGTCGGTCTCGTGCGTGGTGTCGTCCACGGTGTCCTCGTTGCTCGGGTTGTTCGTGCCGGTCGGCTCGTTGGTGTCGTTGCTGTTCATGGCGTTCACTGCGTGCTGACGAGGATCTGGCCGAGACCGACGTGGGCGTCGACGACGACGTCGGGCTTGCCTGCGCCGAACGTCTGCACCGTGCTGATGTTGCGGCCGTCGTTCGTGTCGGCGGGGGTGAGGGAGGTCTGGTCCGCCGAGGAGTTCAGCGGGTCGAGGGACCCGTAGTCGGCGTGGGTGATCTGACCGGCCGACACCGAGCTGCGCAGCTCGACGGTGAGGTTCTTCGGGATGCGGATCCGCAGCTCGCCCATGCCGACCCGCGCCTCGACCTGGCGAGCGACGTCGGGGTTGTCGGGCAGCTGGGACAGGTCGAGATCGGCCGAGCCGACGCTGAGCGTGTAGGTCTGCGTCGTGTCCGTCACCGACGGTCGCCAGACCCGCTCGCCGATGCCTCCGCCGAAGGTGACGCCCGGCACCACCGACGCGGTCCAGGTGACCAGGATGAGCACCACCGCGACGAACCCGCTCAGCCCCGACCGTCGTCCGGAGACCCCGAGACCGAGCACCCCCAGGCCGACCACCGCGAGGGCGGCGCACAGGGCCACGGTCTGGTCGCTGCCGGACCAGTGGTTCGCCTCGTGCGCCCAGGAGGTGAGTCCGTATGCCGCGACGGCCAGTCCGCCGATGAGCAGCGTGGCGGCGAGGCCACCGGAGCGTCGACGAGGGGCTCGGGGTGCGCGCGGGGGCTTGGCAGGCCGCGGCGGCGGACCGGTGGGAGGAGCCGGGGGAAGGCCGCTCCCGGGAGGGGTGGGGGCGCCATGGGGAGCAGTGGCGGCGCCAGGGGACTCGGTGGGCGCGCCGTACGCGGTGGTGGGCGCGCCGTACGCGGTGGTGGGAGCGTCGTACGGAGCGGCGGGGGCGCCGTACGGCGTGGGTGCCGTCACGGTCGAAGGCGCGCCGGTCGCGGCAGCCACGCCGGACGACGTGCCACCGGACGTGGCTCCCCAAGCGGCTCCTGAAGCGGCTCCCGGGGCGGTGGCACCAGGCACGGCCGCAGGCGTGTTGCGCTTGCGGGTCACGAGCCAGACCACGAGGCCGACGGGAAGGACGACCCACCAGATCCAGCTCAGGCCGGGCACGTGGCCGGCGAACCCGCTGCCACCGAGGAGCGACAAGCCGATGACGAGCAGCAGGACGATCCCGAGGACGTCACCGTCGCGCAGGGCGCGCTCGGCGACGATGTCCTCCTTGTCGTTCGGCAGGAACGCCCAGGCGATGAGGTAGACGGTGATGCCGACGCCGCCCATGACGACGAGCAGCACGAGGACGGCCCGGATGACGATGGGGTCCACGCCGAGCCGGGTGGCGATCCCGGAGCACACGCCGGCGAGCCACTTGTCGTCGCCGTCGCGGCGCAGGTCGATGGACCGGAGCCAGCCGAAGAACCGGTCGAGGCCGGAGGCGTTCGTGTCGTTCGTCGGGCCGGTCGTCGGCCCAGAGGTCTGCGTCATGTCATCCATGGTGTCGGCGGCCGAAGGCTCCAACCATGAGGGTCGACCCTGAACGGACCCCGAAAGGCCCTTCCTGCACCCTGAGCGGGCTCGGTTTCAGACCCCGAGTAGGTCAGGATGAGGACATGCCGACTCCCTACGAGCGGCCCGTCCCCCCACCGGAGGCAAGGGCCGCAGAGCGCCGCGCCGCGCGCCGTGTCCTGACGCGCCCCGTCGAGGGGAAGGTGATCGCCGGGGTGAGCGCAGGGTTGGCCGAGCACCTCGGCTGGTCGGTGCGCTGGATCCGGCTGATGTTCGTGGTGCTGTCCTTCCCGACCGGCGCCGGCCTGGTGGCCTACGTGTTCCTCTGGGCGCTCACGCCGCAGTCGCGGGGCGGGCTGGTCGAGGGCCAGCGCCCGGTCATGGACCCTGCGGCGCCCGCCGTCCAGGGTGCGGTCGGACCGGACCAGGTGTCGGTCGAGGCGGTCCCCGAGGCCGAGCGAGACGCGACCCGCGTGCTGCTCGTCGGCGGCGGGATGCTCGCCCTCGGGCTCGTCGTCGTGGCCCAGAACGCGGGTCTCAACGCCCGCCTCGGAATCCTCCTGCCGCTGCTCGTCGTGGCCGCGGGTGCGGTGCTCGCGTGGTCACAGCTCGACGAGCGCCAGCGTGGCCGGTGGCTGGGCGACGGCTCGGGGACGGGACGGTTCAGTGCCGCCCGCCTGGTGTTCGGCGGGGTCCTCGCCCTGGCCGGCCTGGTCATCATGGCCACGCGCGGCCGGTCGCTCGAGGCCATCTGGGACATCGGCGCCGCCGTCCTTGCCGTCCTCGCCGGCGTCGCCCTCATCGCCGCGCCGTGGGCCCTGAGCCTGTGGTCGGACCTGCGGCACGAGCAGGCCGAGCGGGCTCGGGCGACCGAGCGTGCCGACATCGCCGCCCACCTGCACGACTCGGTCCTGCAGACGCTGGCCCTGATCCAGCGCAAGGCCGACGACCCCGCCGCCGTCACCCAGCTGGCCCGGGCGCAGGAGCGCGAGCTGCGGTCCTGGCTGTACGCCGGGCCGGCCGACAGCGACGCCACCCTCGCCGCAGCGGTCGCCGAGGTGGCGCACGAGGTCGAGGACCTGCACGGCACACCGATCGACGTCGTCTCCACGGGTGACCGGCCGCTGGACGACGGGGGACTGGCGCTCAGCCGCGCGGTGCGCGAGGCGCTGCTCAACGCCGTCCGCCACGGCGCGGCGCCGGTCTCGCTCTACCTCGAGGTCGGACCGTCGGGGGTCGAGGCGTTCGTGCGCGACCACGGACCGGGGTTCGAGCTCGAGGAGGTGCCCGACGACCGCCTCGGTGTGCGCCAGTCCATCCTCGGTCGGATGGACCGCCACGGAGGTACGGCGCGGGTGCGCCGCCTCGAGCACGGCACCGAGGTGGTGCTCACCCTCCCCGCGGTGCCGGTGACCCCACCAGTGACCACGCCACAGCCAGCCCCGGAGGAGACCCGTGAACACGCCTGACCGCAAACCCGTCGAGGTCGTCCTCGTCGACGACCACCGGATGTTCCGCTCGGGGGTCAAGGCCGAGCTGGGCGACACCGTGTCCATCGTCGGCGAGGCGCCCGACGTGGACACCGCCGTCGCCGTGATCCGGGCGGCCAGGCCGCCGGTGGTGCTTCTCGACGTGCACCTGCCCGGGGGGAACGGCAACGGCGGCGTCGACGTCCTGCACGGGTGCCGTGGGCTGGAGACCGCCGACGGGCAGCCGGTGCGGTTCCTCGCCCTGTCGGTCTCCGATGCTGCCGAGGACGTGATCGCGGTGATCCGGGCCGGCGCCCGCGGCTACGTCACCAAGACGATCAGCGCGACCGACCTGACGCGGGCGATCCAGCGGGTGGCCGACGGCGACGCGGTCTTCTCGCCACGCCTCGCGGGCTTCGTCCTCGACGCGTTCGGCGCGGCGGCGGGTGAGATCGCCGAGGTGGACGAGGAGCTCGACCGGCTCTCGGCCCGGGAGCGAGAGGTGATGCGCCTCATTGCCCGCGGCTACCAGTACAAGGAGGTCGCCAAGGAGCTGTTCATCTCGGTCAAGACGGTCGAGACCCACGTCTCCTCGGTGCTGCGCAAGCTCCAGCTCTCCTCACGCCACGAGCTCACCGCGTGGGCGATGGGACGCCGGCTCCTCTGACGGGCCCGACACGACGACGGGGTTCCCGGCAGCTGCCAAGGACCCCGTCGTCGTCTCGCTGGGCGAGCTAGAGCTGGACGGTCTCGTTGTCGCCCACGTCGGGCTTGTCACCGGTGACCTTGGCCTTGACCAGGGCGATGACGCTGGCGACGCGGCCGCCGGGGCTGTCCCAGTACTCGGCGCTCTCGCCGTGCACCTTGAGCAGCACGACGTCGGGGTCCTCGGGTCCCTTGGCGAACCACGCCTCGGCGAACGGGTTCCAGAGCTCCTTGTTCTTCGCGGCGTCGCGGACGACCTCGGCGGTGCCGGAGACCGACACCCAGGAGGAGCCGCCGGCGTAGCCGATGTTGACGCGCGGATCGGCCTGGACCTCGGCGACCTTGGGGGAGGAGGCCTCGGCGAAGAACCACAGGTCGCCGTCGAACTCGACCTCCTGGGTGGCCATCGGGCGGCTGACGATCGAGCCGTCGGGGCCGATCGTCGTGAACATGCAGGTGCGCTCGTCCTTGACGAGCTCGCGGACCTTGGCGACGGCGTCGGGATCGTGGGTGGCGGAGTGGTGGGAGTCGGTCACGGTGGTTCCTTCGTCGGCATCTCGGCGTTCGCCCTGCTCAGGGGCTTGTTCCTCGACGCTAACCCGACAGCTGGGAGGCGGCACCTCCTGCAGCCGCGCGGCCCGAGCGCGCGCCCGGACCCTGCCATCGGCGGCGTCGATAGGCTGCGGTCATGAAGCTCGTCTACGACCTCTTCGTCGTCGCCCACCTCCTCGGCATGGCCGCCCTCGTCGGCGGTTGGCTGGTGCTGCTGGCCGGTGCCGGCTCGACCACGGTGATGGCGTGGGGCGCTCGCGCCCAGCTCGTCACCGGGCTCGTCCTGGTCGGGCTCGCGGAGGGCGTCAGCTCGCTCGACGAGCACCTCAACCACACGAAGATCGGCGTCAAGCTCCTCATCGCGCTCGCCGTGGTGGCGCTCCTCGAGATCGGCCGGGCCCGCACCAAGCGCGGCCAGGACGGCAACAACCTCGTCCGCGCCGCGGGTGCCCTCGGCGTGGTCAACGTCTTCATCGCCGCCGTCTGGAACTGACCCTTCCAGGTCCAGGTCCAGGTCGAGGTCAGCGGGCGGGCGGCCCGCCGCGGCCGACGGTGCGCGGAGGTGCGTAACCACCCTCGGGCGGCACCATCTCGGCCCGCACGCCGAGCAGCCTGATCGGTCGGTCGTCGCCGAGTCCCACCAGCAGGTCGAGCGCCGTGGCCGCGATGACCTCGGCGTCGAAGGTCGGCTCGTCGAGCTTGCGGATGCGGGTCGTGGTGAAGAACGGTGCGAAACGCACCTTGAGGTGCACCCGCATGCAGGCCCGCTCCTCGCGCCGGATGTCCTCGACCACCTGCTCCGCCAGCGACGTCAACGCATCCGAGATCTCTTGCGACTCAGCCAGATTCGTCTGGTAGGTCGTCTCGCGACCGTGGGCGCGCGCGATCCACGGGGTGTCGTCCACCGTCCTTGTCCCGATCCCGCGACCCAGCCGCCGGTAGTGGGGGCCCATGGACGGGCCGAACTCGGCGACCAGCACCGCCTCGTCGGCCGTCGCCAGGTCGTGCACGGTCTCGATCCCGTGGGCGGCCAGCCGGGCGCCGATCCGCGACCCGACGCCCCACAGCGCGGTCGTCGGGCGCTCGCCCATCACCTCGAACCAGTTCTCACGAGTCAGCTCGAAGACGCCGCGCGGCTTGCCGAAGTCGGTGGCGATCTTGGCCCGGACCGTGGTGTCGCCGACGCCCACCGAGCAGTGCAGGTCGGTGCGCTCGAGGACGGCCGCCTGGATGGACCGGGCCACCGCCCACGGGTCGTCGGTCTCGATCCCGACGAACGCCTCGTCCCAGCCGAGCACCTGCACCACGGCTCCCGGAACGGCCTTGAGGGTGGCCATCACCTCGGCCGACGCCGCGTCGTACGCCGGGCCGTCGACCGCCAGGACCACGGCCTCCGGGCACTTGCGGACGGCGAGCTTGAGCGGCATACCGGAGTGGACGCCGAAGGCGCGGGCCTCGTAGGAGGCGGTGGAGACGACGGCTCGTTCGGTGGGGTCACCGCGACCGCCGACGATCACCGGGAGGCCGGCGAGCTCGGGGCGGCGCAGCACCTCGACGGCGGCGATGAACTGGTCGAGGTCGACGTGCAGCACCCACGAGCGTGCAACGGACGGGGCCTCGGGTGCCATGACCCCATCCTGCCCGGTAGGGGTGACGACGTCAGGGAACGAGCAGCAGCTTGCCCGTGGTGCGCCGGCCCTCGAGGTCGTCGTAGGCGCGGGCGGCGTCGGCCAGCGGGTAGCGACCCCCGATGTCGACCACCAGCTGACCGGCGGCGATGTCGCCGAGGACGGACGTCCCGCGCTCGAGCAGCTCCTCGCGCGTGGCGACGTAGCTGGCGAGCGTGGGGCGGGTGACGAACAGCGAGCCGCCGGTGTTGAGCCGCTGCAGGTCGAAGGGCGGGACCTGACCGCTCGCCCCACCGAACAGCACCATCACCCCGCGGGGTCGCAGGGAGGCGAGCGAGGCGTCGAAGGTCGACTTGCCGACACCGTCGTATGCCACGTCGACACCGTTGCCACCATTGGCCTTTCGCACCTCAGCAGCGAGGTCGTCGACGTCGCTGTAGTTGATGAGGTGATCGGCACCGAGGGCCTTCGCGATCGCCAGCTTGTCGGTGGAGCCGGCGGTCGCGACCACGCGCCCGCCCTTGGCCTTGACCATCTGCACGAGCAGCTGTCCGACCCCACCCGCCGCGGCGTGGACGAGCGCCACGGTGCCCTCACCGACGGCATACGTGGAGTTGACGAGGTAGTGCGCCGTCATGCCCTGCAGCATCGCGGCGGCGGCCACGTCGAGGTCGACGCCGCCAGGCACCGGCACGAGCGACTCGACGTCGCGGTTGACGACCTCCGCGGCGGCGCCGAGTCCTTGGCCCCAGGCGACCCGGTCACCGACGGCTAGCTCGCTGACCCCGGGGCCGACCGCGGTCACGGTGCCGGCGCCCTCGGAGCAGGAGACGAACGGCGTGGGCAGCGGGTAGACGCCCTGGCGCTGGTAGACGTCGATGAAGTTGACGCCGACCGCCGCCACCGCGACCTGCACCTCACCCTCCCGCGGCGGTCGCACCTCGGTGTCCTGGACCTCCAGGACCGACGAGTCGCCGTTGCGGGGGACGACGAGGGCTCGGGCGTGCTGCGTGGACGATCCGTCGGAAGCCATGCTCCGACCCTAGGCGAGGCCCTTCTGGTAGGCGAGCAGGGCGGCGCGGGGAGCCTTGCGTGCGTAGGCCCGGGCCAGCTGCGACGGGTCCACGAACCACAGGTGGGTCATCGCGCCGGAGGTCCGCAGCGTCGTCCCGGCAGCACAGGCGCCGTTGACGGGCTTGAGCTTCTTCACCCCGCCGCCGGTGCAGGCCTGGTGCGTGTGCCAGCGGACATACGGCTGGTAGGTCGTCGGTGGCGTCTTCTTCTCGGCGGTGAACATCACGCCGACGAGCCGGAAGGACCCGTCGGATCGAGCGTGAGTAGATCAGCGTCTCGGGCGCGTTCGGGTCGAGGATCCGCCCGTCCGTGCGGTTGGCCTTGTTGGGGACGTGGACCAGGTCGAGCCGCAGGGCGCCGCCCTTGGCCGCCTTCCCAGCCTTGCCGGTCTTCTGCTGGACGGAGCGGGCCTTGGCCAGCTCCTCCTTGCGGTCCCAGGCGGCCTGCACGTCGAAACCTGCCTTGGTGGCCGCGGCCGGGTCACGGTATGCCGCGGTGGCGGCGATCGTCCGCGCCAACAGGTCCCGTGCGGCAGCGGTCTGCTCCGGGGTGGCCTTGGACGTGTCGGGCAGGTTCGGGACGTCGGTGTGGTCGTGGGCGGTGGTCCCGACCGCAAGCGTCGCGTCCGCTGCGTGGCTGTGGCCGGAGGCAGTCCCTGCGTCGGCGTGGTCGTGCCCGGGGGCGGCGATCGCGGTCCCACTGGCCACCAGGGCGACCGCTGCGACCGCGCCGGTGACGAGGGCTGCGCGCCTCGGCGTGGTGGTGCGACGCCACGGGGCCGGCACCAGTCCGGCGGCGGCGACCACGGCCGCGGCGGCCCCCAGCAGCTCCAGGACGCCACACACGGTGTCAGCGACACCGACCGGCTCGGCGACGCCGGACTCGGGCCCGAACGGCAGACCGCTGGTGCGCGATACCGCCCAGAGCGCGACCAGGGCGACCGACCCGGCCGCTCCTGCCAGCAGGGCGCGTCGGGAGGAGGGTCGGGCCCACAGCCACAGCGCCCACCCGAGCTGGGCGACCGCGGTGACGAGGAAGAACAGGCCGGCCGCCCACCATTCCTGGAAGTGGTCGGCGCTGACCCCGACGTGGATGAGCGCGGCTCCTGCGCTGAGCAGGGCCGCGCACCGGATGAGGAGGGTTCTGGTGTCCATGGTGGAAGGCTGCCCGACCGAGGTCTGCGCGGAGTGACCGCAGTGTTCGGGGAGTGTTCGGGTTCGGCGGCGACGCCGCACGGGCACGCGGGTATGCCGCGGGGCTGCTTGCGCGGCCTCTCCCGGTCCGCGACGGTTGCGCCATGGACCCCACGCCCCGGGTGCTGCTCGTCGAGGACGAACCGGCACTGGCCGAGCTCGCGCGGCTCTACCTCGAGCGGGACGGGCACCACGTCGAGGTCGTCGGGGACTCCGACGGCGCACTCGCCGCGCTGGACGCCGGTGGGCTCGACCTGGTGTTGCTCGACATCGGGCTGCCCGGCAGCCTCGACGGCATCGGGCTGTGCCGCCGGATGCGGGACCGCGAGGACTGGACCCCGGTGATCTTCGTGACGGCCCGTGACGACGAGGTCGACCGAATCGTCGGCCTCGAGCTCGGGGCCGACGACTACGTCACCAAGCCCTACTCGCCGCGCGAGCTGGCCGCGAGGGTCAGGGCGCTGCTGCGACGACAGCAGCGGGCGGCGGCCGCCGTCGACACGGACCCCGGCCGTCTCGTGGTCGGCACGCTCGTGCTGGAGACCCACACCCGTCGCGCTCGGCTGGCTGACCGGCCGATCGTGTTGACCACCACCGAGTTCGAGCTGCTGGCCCACCTCATGGCCCGGCCGGGGCGCGTCCACACCCGGGGCGAGCTTCTCACCGCGGTCTGGGGCTACCCCGCCCAGGACCCCACCCGCACCGTCGACGTCCACATCGCCCAGCTCCGGGCCAAGCTGGGCGACGCCAGCCCGATCCGCACGGTCCGCGGTGTCGGTTACAGCGTCGAGCGCCCGTGAGGACCGGCCGGGGCTCGCTGGAACGGCGGACCGTCGCCCTCATGGCGGCCGTGGTGACGATCGCGGTCGTGGTGGCGGGCCTGGTGTCGGTCGGCCTGGTCCGGAGCGCGGCCCAGGATGAGGCACGAAAGGCGTTGCGCAGCAAGGCCGACCTGGTCGTCGCCGTCCTCGACGCAGGGCGGCCGGCCGACACGACCGCCGCGCTGCGGGTCGTCCGCCGACCAGGACACCCCGGTGGCCTGGGAGGGGCCGGAGGTCGGGTGGTCGGCGACGCGCTGGCCCGTACCGCATACGCGCAGCTGGGGAGTCGGGCAGGCCGTCGCCGGCTCGCACACCCTGAGCATCCAGGGTCGCAGCGTCCTCGTCGAGGTGCGCCCGCTCGCGCCGGGCTTCACCGTGGTCTTCGCCGAACGAGCCAGCCTCGCCAACGGCCAGAGCCTGCGGCTGCTCGACCGCGTCCTGCTGGCGCTGGCCCTGGGGCTGGTGCTGGCAGTGCTCGCCTCGGTGGTCTTCGCGCGCCGGCTCGCTGCGCCCTTGCGGGGGACCGCCGTTGCGGCACAACGGATGGCGGCTGGTGAGCGGTCGGTACGAGTGCACCCGGCGGGACCACGCGAGGTGGCCGAGACGGGTGAGGCCATCAACGCGCTCGCTGAGGCGCTCGAGGTGAGCGAAGGGCGGCAGCGCGAGTTCCTGCTGTCGGTGTCGCACGAGCTGCGGACGCCGCTGGGGGCGGTCAAGGGGTTCGCCGAGGGCCTCGAGGACGAGGTCATCACCGGCGACGCCGTCCCCGCTGCCGGCAGGACCATCGCGGCCGAGGCGGCCCGTCTCGAACGACTCGTCGCCGACCTGCTCGACCTCGCCCGGCTGGGTGCTGACGACTTCCGGTTCGAGGCCGTCGACCTCGACCTGGCCGTGGTGGTCGAGGAAGCCGCACAGGTCTGGGACGACCGGGCGCGGCGGGTCGGGGTCGTCTTCGCCGTCGAACGACCTGCAACGGCGGTCCGCGTCCGCAGCGACCCCGTCCGCATCCGCCAGGTCGTCGACGGCCTCGCCGAGAACGCCCTGCGCGTCACGCCCGAGGGGGCGCCGCTCGTGCTGGCCCTGCGGGTCGAGGGCGGTGACACGGCGGTGCTCGAGGTCCGGGACGGTGGCCCCGGGCTGACCGAGGACGACATGGCCGTGGCCTTCGAACGGTCCGCGCTCTACCAGCGCTACCGCGGGGTCCGACGGGTCGGGACCGGGCTGGGCCTGGCCATCGTCAAGGCCCTGGTCGACGGCCTCGGGGGTGAGGTGTCGGTCCGCCGGGCCGAACGCGAGGGCGGCACCTGTTTCCGTGTGCGGTTGCCGTTGCGCCGCTAGGCCAACCGGGCGATCACCGCGTCGAGCATGGCTTCGGTGAGCTTGCCGGTGAAGGTGTTCTGCTGGCTCACGTGGTAGCTCCCGACGAGGCGGACCGCCCGTCCCTCCGGCGTCGTGAGCACCGCCTCGGCGCCGTGCCCGAACCGCGGTTTGGGGCGCGGCACCTCCCAACCAGACCTGCGGGCGCTGCCGAGGAAGGCGTCCCAGCCGATGGCGCCGAGCGCCAGCACCGACCGCAGCCGGGGAGCCGCCAGGGCCAGGTCACGGTCGAGCCACGGGGCGCAGGTCGCCTTCTCCACGGTGGTCGGCTTGTTGTCCGGCGGGGCGCAGCGCACGGCGGCGACGATGCGCAGGTTCGTGAGGACCAGCCCGTCCCCGGCCGCCCACGACTGCGGTTGCGACGCGTACCCGCCGCGGTGCAGCGCGGCATACAGCCAGTCGCCGGAGCGGTCGCCGGTGAACATGCGCCCGGTGCGGTTGGTGCCGTTGGCCGCCGGCGCGAGCCCCACGACGAGGACCTGTGCCTCAGGGTCGCCGAAACCGGGTCCGGGTCGGCCCCAGTAGGGCTGGTCGGCGAATGAGGCCCGCCGTCCCGTCCTGGCCACCGACTCGCGCCACTCCACGAGACCGGGGCACGCTCGGCACACGCTGACGCGCGCGTCGAGCTCGGCGACCTCGGCGGCCGAGGCCGCGAGGCGCACGACCTGCGCAGCGGAGGCCGCGACAGGCGTATGCCGCGTGGCCGGGTCGCCGGGCCACCCGGTTCCCGGCGGCACGGGGGAGTCGAACAGCTGCCCGGTGACGGGGTGCGAGTCGCCCATCCGGTCACCGTAGACGCGCTGGTGGAGCGACGCCCGGATGTCGCCGGGGCGCCGGTCGTGCAACCCTCGTGGCGTGGCCGAGCTCAGGGAAGGACGCGCGTGGCCGGCTGCCGTCGCGGACCGGGCGTGGCCTGGGCGACCGCGTCGCTGGCGTGACCTGCCCGGTCGCCTGCGGCCCACCCTCGCGTGGGTGCTGCGACTGACCTCGGCCGCCGTCATCGCGTGGCTGATCGCACGGCAGGTCACCGGCATCTCGACCGACCTCACGGCTCCGCTGACGGCTCTGCTCGTCGTCCAGGCGTCCGCGTTCTCGACGCTGCGGATGAGCATGCTGCGCGTGGGTGCGGTCCTCACCGGTGTCCTGGTCGCCGTGGGGTTCTCGGCGCTCGCGGGACTGTCCTGGTGGAGCCTGGCGGCGGTCATCGCCGCCTCCCTGGTGCTGGCCCGGGTGTTCCGCCTCGGCGAGCAGGCCCTTGAGGTCCCGATCAGCGCCATGCTCATCCTGGCCGTCGGGTCGCCGGACGTCGCCGCCGAGGCACGGGTCGCGCTCACGCTCGTGGGAGCCGGGGTCGGGGTCGCCTTCAACCTCGTCCTGCCCTCGGCCGTGCCCAGCCGCCGCGCCGGCGTGGCGGTCCTCCGCGTCGCCTACGCCACAGCGGACTGCCTCGACCGGGCCTCTCGCTCGATCGCGGCGGACCCGCTGCGGCGCCGGGAGGTCGAGAAGTGGGCCGACGAGACCCGCGGGGTGGCCGCCCAGGTGGCGGAGGCCTCGGCCATCGTGACCCAGGTCAAGGAGGGGCGCCGGTTCAACACCCGCGCCCTGACCACCTCCGACGTCGAGCCGGGGCTGCGCGAGGGCCTGGACCGTCTCGAGTCGAGCGTGCTGGCGATCCGGGCCCTGTTCACGGTGATCCTCGCGGAGCTCCCGCCCGACGGCAGCAGCACAGGCGACGAGGCGAATGCCGAGGCGGACAGCAAGGCGCGCGACCACGCGGACGACGCGTTCGACGAGGACGCGAGGCTGGCGTTCTCGGTGGTGCTGGCCGACGTCGGCGACTGCCTTCGGGCGTACG
The DNA here is from genome assembly GCA_963695205.1 of uncultured Actinomycetota bacterium. Classification (GTDB taxonomy): domain Bacteria; phylum Actinomycetota; class Actinomycetes; order Actinomycetales; family Dermatophilaceae; genus Pedococcus. The sequence continues at coordinate 70,985 of CAVOGI010000008.1, forward strand.
GCCGGCTCGTGCACGCGGAGGCGGGGGGCGCCGAGGACCGCGCCGAGGAAGCCCTGGCGGAGAGCCTGGAGATCCTGCGGGAGACGCGCGCCATCCTCACCGAGCTCCTGACGAGCCGGCACGAGGGGAGGCTCGAGCTGTGGCTGCTGCGTGGCTCGGTGCTCGCCGCGGTCGAGCAGGTCCTGGTGCAGCTCGACCTCGAACGGCGTGCCCGGTTGCGGTCCGCGTGGCAGCGGCCGGCACCGATCGCGGCCGTGGCGCCGCTGGTGCGCGACGCGCTGCCGGGTGCTCGCGCGCGTCGGCATGGGACGTGGTCGGGTGCGCCGGACGCCGTGTCACCGCCGAGCCACCGCCACCACCCGCGCTGACCGTCGAGGTCAGCCGACAGTGCACCGCGGGGCCGACCCATGGCGTCGCCGAAGTCTGGGACTTCGGCCTTCACGTGGCTGTATGCCCCGAGGTCTGGGACTTCGGGGGGAGTCCGGGGTTCGAGTCGGTGGGGAGGGGGCCTGGGTCGAGAGGATCTGCAGCCACCGGTCCCGGCGCGACGAGGTTGCGCACGCCGGGGGAGGCGAGCGCGCCGAGCGTCGTCAGGATCATCACGGCACCACAGGCGAGCAGGGCCTGGTGCGCGCCGAAGTGCTCGGCGGCTGGGCCGGCGAGCACGAGGCCGAGGGGACCGAGCATGAGCGAGCCCATCGCGTCATACGAGCTGACGCGGGACAGGGACGCCGCGGGGATGACGCGCTGCATCGTGGTCTGCCACATGATCCCGAACAGGTCGAAGCACAGTCCGAGGACGAAGGCCGACAGGACGATCACCCACAGCGGTGCCCCGGCACCCAGCAGGAGGTAGGGCGGCGCCGCCCCGAAGGTCAGGACCACCCCGAGCAGGATCGGCCGACGGGGTCGCAGGCGCAGGGCCACCAGGACTCCGACGATCAGCCCCACGGCCTCCCCGGTCAGGACCGCGGTCCAGGCTGTGGGGCCCCCGAGCTCGTTCTTGGCCACCACGGGTCCCAGGACGAGGTGGGCCGCCTGGAACACCATGACCAGCACCGAGAACTGCACGACGACCACCCACAACCACTGACGCGAACGGAACTCGTCCCAGCCGTCGCGCAGGTCGGTCAGCACCGAGCTGGACGGCTGGTCCACGTCGTCCGCGCCGGCCCCGCCGTCGGCTCCGGGGCGTCCTGGCATGACGCGGACCGGCAGCCGCATCAGGGCGACCATCACGCCGGACGCGGCGAACGACGCGCTCGCGAGGGCCAGGGCCCATCCGCCCCCCACGGCCGCCACGACGAGTCCGCCGCCGACGAGGCCGGCCACGCGGGCGATGTTGACGCCGAGGGCGAGCAGCGCGTTCCCCTGCTGCAGGTGCTCCGGCGGCACCACCTCCGGGATGATCCCGGTCAGGGCTGGCCACACGGTCGCGGTGGCGGTCCCCGACACCACGGCAGCGGTGACCAGCCCCCAGAGGGGCGCGTGCCCCGTACCGATCATCACGGCCAGCGCTGCGTGGGCCAGGGCGTTGACCCACTCGGCCACCTGCAGCACACGGTGTCGCGGGTAGCGGTCGGCGACCACCCCGCCGGCGAGGATGAAGACGACGACCGCGACGGCCTCGGAGGCGAGCACCACCGACAGGGTGGTCGGGGTGGCGCCGGGCAGGTCGAGGATGCCGAACGCCAGGGCCACCGGGGCGAACGCCACCGCCAGCATCGAGAGCGTGCGGGCGCTGACGAGCAACGCGAACTGGCGTTCGCGCAGCAGGTCCCGCACGGGGGTCTGGTCGGCCACCCCCTCACGCTACGCAGGTGGGCAACCGGGTTTCGGCCCTCGGCGGTGCGGGTGGGCGTGCGGTTCAGGCGGGGCGGGTGGGCCTGCGGTTCAGGCGGTCCGGCGGTCGGGCGGCCCGCCAGGTCGTGGCAGATCGTGCACGAATGGCCCCTGCAGCCGGCCCGTGAGGGCGATTCGTGCACGAACCAGCAAAGATCGACCCGCCGAGACCGCCTGCACGCGCCCCCACCGCCGGCCGGGCCCGCCCCGCGGGTCAGGTGGGGCGGGTGGGGATCCAGTAGCGGCGGACCCCGTCGCGGGTGTCCTCGTACTGGCCGCCGTTGCCCTCGATCACGGCCCTCGACCCGGCGTTGTCCGCCAGGCAGGTCACGAGGATCTCGGGCCGGTCGACGACACCGTGGGCCAGGACCAGGGCCCGGGCCAGCGCGCGGGTGGCGTGGCCGCGACGCCTGGCGGTGGGACGCACGGAGTACCCGATGTGCCCACCCTCCTCGAGCAGCCGGTCGGTAAGCCGGTGCCGGATCGCCAGAGACCCGACGTACTCGTCACCGACGACCATCCACAGGAACGTCACCGGCGTCCACCCGGAGCGGCGGGGTGCGTCGTCGGCCCGGGCGCGCCGCCTCACGGCCACGAACCGCCCGAACTCGTCCGGGTCGCGCAACCCCTCCCGGGTGAAGGTGAACCCGGCATACCCCGGCTCGGGCTCGTGGACCCAGTCGCCGTCGCCGTCACGCTGCTCCAGGGAGACGAGGAACTCGTCACTCGCGGCCAGGTAGGACTCCTGGTGGCGCACGTGCGGGGTGACGAGGCGGGTCATGCACGTGACGCTACCTGTCGGCCGGGGCACGTAGGCTGGAGCCAACATGAGCACGCTGTTCGACGACCTGCCCTTCGACGGTCACCCGTCTCCCGACTCCCGACCCTCGGCAGCGGCCGCGCGAGCGACCGCCGTCGACGAGCGGGGCGTGCCCACCTGGGCCCAGGCTGCTGCGGAGGGCCACGGTCCCGACGGTGCCGGTGACCGTCACGCCGACCCCGAGACCCTGCTCGAGGGCCTCAACACCCAGCAGCGTGAGGCGGTCCTGCACGAGGGCTCCCCGCTGCTCATCGTGGCCGGCGCCGGCTCGGGCAAGACCCGCGTCCTCACCAACCGGATCGCCTACCTCCTCGGCGCCCGCGGCGTGCAGCCCGGCCAGGTCCTCGCCATCACCTTCACCAACAAGGCCGCCGCCGAGATGCGCGAGCGCGTCGCCGCCCTCGTCGGGCCGCGGGCCAAGGCCATGTGGGTCATGACGTTCCACTCCGCCTGCGTGCGGATCCTGCGCCGCGAGGCCGGCAAGGTCGGGCTCAAGTCGACGTTCTCCATCTACGACGCCGCCGACAGCCAGCGCCTCATGGCGATGGTCATGCGCGACCTCGACCTCGACCCGAAGCGCTACCCGCCGCGGTCGTTCAGCCACCAGGTCTCCAACCTCAAGAACGAGCTCGTCGACGAGGAGACCTTCGCCTCCCAGGTCGTGGAGGGCACCCACCAGGAGCGGATGCTCGCCGAGGCCTACTCCGGCTACCAGCGCCGCCTGCGCCAGGCCAACGCCCTCGACTTCGACGACCTGATCATGACCACGGTCAACATCCTGCAGGCGTTCCCCGACGTCGCCGAGCACTACCGGCGCCGGTTCCGCCACGTCCTGGTCGACGAGTACCAGGACACCAACCACGCGCAGTACCAGCTCGTCCGTGAGCTGGTCGGTGGTGCCGCGGGCACCGCCGGTATGCCGCTGGGCGACGGACCCGAGGTGCCCCCCGGCCGAGCTCGTGGTGGTCGGCGACGCCGACCAGTCCATCTACGCCTTCCGCGGCGCGACGATCCGCAACATCGTCGAGTTCGAGCAGGACTACCCGAACGCGCGCACCATCCTGCTCGAGCAGAACTACCGCTCGACCCAGACGATCCTGCAGGCCGCCAACTCGGTCATCGCCAAGAACCCCGAGCGCCGCAAGAAGAACCTCTGGACCGACAGCGGCGACGGTGCCCTCGATCGTGGGCTACGTCGGCGACAACGAGCACGACGAGGCCGCGTTCGTCGCCAAGACGATCGACGAGCTCGGCGACTCGTCCGGGGTCAAGCCCAAGGACGTCGCGGTCTTCTACCGCACCAACGCCCAGTCCCGAGCGCTCGAAGAGGTCTTCGTGCGAGTGGGGCTGCCCTACAAGGTCGTCGGCGGCACGCGGTTCTACGAGCGCCGCGAGGTCAAGGACGCGCTGGCCTACCTGCGCGTCATCTCCAACCCCACCGACACGGTCAACCTGCGTCGCATCCTCAACGTCCCCAAGCGCGGCATCGGCGACCGGGCCGAGGCCTGCGTCTCCGCCCTGGCCGAGCGCGAGCGGATCCCGTTCGTCGCGGCGCTGGGCCGCCCGGAGGACGCCCCCGGCATCGCCACCCGTTCGGTCGCGGCGATCAAGGGGTTCACCGGCCTGCTCGAGGAGCTCGGCCGCGTCCACGCCGACGACGAGCAGGGTGTCGGAGCCCTGCTCGAGGCCGTCATCGAGAAGTCCGGATACCTCGCCGAGCTGCGCGCCTCGCACGACCCGCAGGACGAGACCCGCATCGAGAACCTCGCCGAGCTCGTCGCCGTGGCCCAGGAGTTCGACGAGACGCGCGCCGAGACCGGTGAGGTCGCCTCGCTCGAGGACTTCCTCGAGCAGGTGTCGCTCGTCGCCGACGCCGACGAGATCCCCGACGGCGAGGAGGCGGAGGACCTCGGCGTCGTCACGCTGATGACGCTGCACACCGCCAAGGGCCTGGAGTTCCCGGTCGTGTTCCTCACCGGGCTCGAGGACGGCACCTTCCCGCACCTGCGTTCGCTCGGTGACCCCAAGGAGCTCGAGGAGGAGCGGCGCCTCGCCTACGTCGGCATCACCCGGGCCCGCGAGCGCCTGCACCTGTCGCGCGCCGCCGTACGCTCCGCGTGGGGGGCGCCGCAGTACAACCCGGCCAGCCGGTTCCTCGACGAGATCCCGGCCCGACCTCGTGGACTGGCAGCGCGTCGAGGCCGCCGACAGCTACCGGCGGTCCTCGACCCCCGCGGTGGCCCGGCTCGCCCAGCGTCCCGGTGTGCGCTCACCGGGCAACCGCCCCCTCATCTCGCTGCATGCGGGCGACAAGGTCACCCACGACAGCTACGGCATGGGCACGGTGGTCAAGACCGAGGGCGACGGCGACAAGACGCAGGCGCACGTCGACTTCGGTGGGGACACCGGCGTCAAGCGCTTCCTGTTGCGCTACGCGCCGCTCGAGAAGCTCGACCTGACCCCACCCGGTCGGCACCCATGCGCCATGCGGTGCGCGCTGGACCTACTGGAGGCCGTGGGCGCGCAGCCAGGGCGCGGGGTCGATCGCCGCGCCGCCGTGCGGGTGGATCTCGAGGTGCAGGTGAGGGCCGGTGGAGTGGCCGGTGTTGCCGGACGCACCGACGATGTCGCCGGGGGCGACCTTGTCGCCGACCGAGACGGCGATGGAGCTCATGTGTCCGAAGACGGAGACGGTGCCGTCCCAGTATTGGATCTCGACCTTGTTGCCGTAACCGCCCTGGACACCGGCGAAAGCGATCGTGCCGGAGGACATGGCGTGCAGGGGCGTGCCGATCGGGGTGCCGAAGTCGTCGCCCTGGTGCAGGCGGCCCCAGCGCCATCCGTAGCCGGAGGTGAAGGTCGCGCCCTTGATCGGCATGAGCCACTTCTCGGAGCTCTTGCGCTTGGCCTCGGCCTTCGGGCGCAGCCGCGACGGCAGCCCGTTTCTTGGCCTGGACCGTGGCCAGTGCCTTGCGCTCGGCGCTGCGCGCGATGCGCTGGGTCTCGATCGCTCGGCTCTGTGCCGCGGACGCCTGGACCTCACGCTGCTGCGTGGCCTCGAGGCGACCCGAGCCGTCCACCGCTGCGGCCTGGCTGCGGGTGGTCGACGACGTGGCCGTCAGACCGAGGTGCATCGGGGAGGAGTCGGCGACCGTCGCGCCCGTGGTGGTCACGACCAGGGCGGCGGCCGCCGCCGTCGGGAGCACGAAGCGACCGCGCAGGACGGCGGGAACGTGCGCCGCGCGCCGGGGCGCACGATGGCGGCCAGGGGCGCGATGACGACCGTCGTAGGAGGGGGAGGAGCTCACAGAGAGGGGCACCTTGCGTGGGGGGCACGGAAAGACCGACGATACCGTGACCACTTCGTGACCCGAAATCGCTCTCCACAGGTCGCGTCCGGCACGAAGTCGTGGATCAGCCGCCCCGACCGTGGCTGCAGCGCGTCTGCGCAGGTCAGGAGGCCGGGCGGGTGCGGCGCGGCAGCTCGGTGACCCCTGGCGTCACCGTGTGGCCCTCGGAGTCCAGGTGCGCCAGCGTCGAGGAGATGCCGTGCACGACGCTGCCGATGATGGGCAGCGACATGTGGCCGACCCCGTGCAGGTCGATGTTGCGGACGCTCAGGTCGGGGTGGTCCAGCGCTGCGTGGCGCTGCGGGAAGACCATCTGGTCCAGGTCCGACCAGTACACGACGAACCGCGTGCGGCACTGCGGCACCGGCTGGTCGAGCTCACGCATGAGCCCGCTGTTCGGCCGCAGCTGCCGGGTCAGCCGGCTGTGCCACCCGTATGCCGTGTAGGTCCCTTGGTGGGGCGTGCCCAGCGTGACGAGCGTGTGCACCCGGGCGTCCCCGCCCAGCCGGGTGACGTAGTAGCGGGCGATCAGGCCGCCCATCGAGTGCCCCACCACGTGGATGCGCTCGTACCCGGTCTCGGCCACGAGCGCCTCGACCTCCTCGGCCAGCTGCGCTGCGGCGACGCGCACGTCGGCGGTGAACGGGGAGTAGTTCATGCTCACGCACCCGGCCGAAGCCGCGACGGCGCAGGCCCAGGCGCAGCAGCGTGAAGATCGAGCGGTTGTCGACCATTCCGTGCACGAGCAGGATCGGCGTCCCGGCGGCCTCGACGTCGGAGATGACCAGGCCGCGCTGGTCGGCGGCAGGTGCTCGACGCGGTACTCCGAGCTGGCTGTCGCGACCGTGCCGGCCCACGAGTCCCCAGGGGTAGAGCGCGAGGTGCGTGGTCAGCCAGGCTGCCTCGACCGCGGCCCCGAGCAGGCCGGTCGGTGTGGCCAGCGCCCTGGCGGCGCCGCCGACGACGTCCTGGGCGGTGGTGGCGGCTGCCCCGACGGTGCCGGTCACCCGGGCGACCGTGGAGCCGGCGAGCCTCCCGAGGGCCCGCGCCTGGCGCGGGACGTCGCCCGAGGCCGACCGCAGCGCTGCGGGGCCTCGGCGCGGGAGAGGGGAGCTCTGCGACATGACAACTCCGAACCTAGCCGAGCAGGGGGCCCGGTGCGCGGCATGCGGGCCCCCGGAGGAGCGGCGCGGCGACGGGTGGTGGGGCGGGTGTGGCCGACCTCGCCCGGAGGCGGTGTCCGCAGTTGTCCACGGAGTGGATAGTGTTCGGCCATGACTAGCTCACCGTTGCGCGTGGTCGTGGCCAAGCCGGGCCTGGACGGCCATGACCGTGGCGCCAAGGTCGTGGCCCGAGCCCTGCGGGACGCGGGGATGGAGGTCGTCTACACCGGCCTGCACCAGACCCCCGAGCAGATCGTCGAGGCTGCGATCCAGGAGGACGCCGACGCGGTGGGCCTCTCGGTCCTCTCCGGCGCCCACATGACCCTCTTCGCGAAGGTCATGGACCTCCTGAAGCAGCGCGACGCCGCTGACATCGTCGTGTTCGGTGGCGGGATCATCCCCGAGGGCGACATCCCAGAGCTCGCGAAGATCGGCGTCGCCAAGGTCTTCACCCCCGGCGCCACCACGACCGAGATCGTGGAGTGGGTCCGGGGCAACGTCACCCAGCACTAGGGGCAACGACCGTCAGGCGTGCCGCTCACCGGGCGACCGGCACGTTCAGGGTCGCCGGCGCGGTCGGTGACGCGTGGACGGTGACCGGCTGCACGGCATACGCGTTCTTGTATGCGGCGTCGGTGCTCGCCAGGACGAGCTGGAGCCGGTGCCCGGCCGCCACGCGGTGAACGATCGCCGGTAGCTCGATGTGCACCGGCTGGGTGACGTCCGCGACGCGCACGGGGCTGATCAGCTTGTGCACCAGCGTCTTCGAGCCGTCCGGGGCGACGTCGTACAGCTTGGCGAAGACCTGGAGCTGCCCGGCCGGACCGGCAGCCTGGGTCAGCGCCACGGTGGGTGCCTCGAGCTTCACGTCCAGCGTCGGCGACCCGACCACGTCGACCGGCGAGGTCAGCGGTGCGGTCGACCACGCACCGAACGTCCCGGGGGTGTCGAAGGGGGTGGTGACCCCGGAGGGGAGCGACACCCGTCCCTCGAGCCCGGAGACCTCGCTGTAGGACGCGGGCGCCCCCAGGCCGGGGTTGGCCCACGACGTGGAGCCGGGCTGGATGTCCTTGGGGGAACCGACCAGCTCGTCGGCGGCGGAGAGGTACCACGAGCGGCGCGTGCCGGCGGGGTAGGACGACGCGCTGGCGTAGGCCGGGGCGGCGCTGCCGGTGTAGGGGACCCAGTCGCGGAAGTAGGCGAACTCCGGGCCGGTCGACACCGTGGAGCCCTTGAGCTGGTGGTCGAACCAGTTCTTGATCCTCAGGCCGAGGTAGGTGTCCTCGATGTGCTGGCCGGTGAGGTCGAGCTCGCCCGGCGCGGCCCCGGCGTTGGTGCCGGTGCCCCCGGAGTGGCCCCAGGACTGCCAGGCCATCGTCACGGGGACGCCGCGGGCCTTCATCGAGCGGTAGGTCGCCACCGCCTCCTGGAGGTTGAACAAGGTGTCGTTCTCGCCCTGGATGAGGAACGTCGGCACCTTCACGCGGTCGATGTAGTGCGACACCGAGACCCGGTCGGTCAGCCGGTACGTGTCGGCCGTCGGGTACCCCAGCGTGTCGAGGGTGGCCTTGGCCTTGCACGCCTCGAGGACGAAGTTCGGGCAGCCGACGTTGCGCTTGGGGTCGATCGCCGTCCCTTGGAGCCCGTCGAGGATGCCGATGCCGAAGAACAGCCCGGTCCACCCGATCTTCTCCGTCCCCGGGGCGGAGTTCGCGTAGGTCACGCCGCGGAGGCTGGTGTTGTTGGGCGCCAGCGAGTAGCGCAGGTCGTTCCAGGTGATGAGGGGGACGAGGGTGTCGACACGGGAATCCATTGCGGCAGTAGCGAACTGGATCTGTCCGCCATACGACCCACCCAGCATGCCGATGCGGGGGTCGTGCTTCGCGGCGTCGTCGAGCACCGTCCAGTCCACCGTGACGGTGCCGGCGCCCTTGGTCGCGCCGCCCAGCTGCGCGGAGGCGTATGGCGCGCTGCCACCGCCCCCGAGGAAGGTCACCAGCGACGAGGCCGCGATCCCGTCGACGCCGGGGTCGTCCAGCGAGATCTTGCAGCCGCTGTCGGGGAACCCGAGGCCGGTGTAGGACAGCACGGTGTAGCCGCGGGCGGCGAACGCCCGGCCGAGTCCGGCCTGGTCGGCCTTGCTGCCACCGAAGCCGTTGGTCGTCAGGATGGTCGGGACGCGGGCCGAGCGGCTCGCCGAGTGGGGCTTGTAGAGGTCGGCGTCGATCGTGCACGACTGCGGCTGACCCAGGTCGTCCCGGCCGGCGGGCACGGTGAACTTCAGCCCCGTGTAGGTGTCGACGGCCCCGAGCGTCGCGGCGGCAGGGGTGCCGGCGGCGGTGGCCGCCGTGGCGGTGCCGCCCACGGCGACTGCCGCGAGGGGCGCGAGCGCGAGGGCGGTGAGCCGGCGGGCTCGGGACGGGGATCGGCGCGACATCGGGCCTCCACGGGAGATCGGGCGTCGCCGGGTGGCGCGCCTCGGTGACGGGACAACGAGGCGAGGGTGCCGGGGGTTACGTTCGGGGTCGCGTGTGGGGCTCCCTCCGGGGCCGCCGCCGGAAGCTGGTCCGGTCGCGGCGGACGGTCACATGGTGGAACGCGCGGTTCGAGGCGTGGACGACGAGGGGCGCCGACGCACCCCACGATGACGCGAACTTGGCCAACAGCAGAAGAAACAGCGTCACGAATCCCCTTGAACCGCAGGTTCCCACGCATTTGGCAAAGTCTTCGCCAGTTTCATTGACCGTGCGTCGGCGCGACGGGTTAGGTCGGCACGGCGCCGACGCCCACGGTCACCGTGTGCCGTCTCGGAGGGGGTTCGACGTCGCCTCATGGTCTGCCGCCCTGCGGCGCACCCTGTCCGAGAAGAGGAACACTCGTGATCCGACTGTCCACCGGCGTCGCCCTCGGCGTCGCCGTCGCCGCAGCAGTGGCCACCCCACTGTCCGCCGCGTCCGCAGCTCCCGCCGCGGCGTCGAGCCAGGCACCCAGCCAGTCCGTGAGCGCCGCCCAGGCCGGGGCCGACCGGGACCACAGTGCCCTGGGGCTCTCGGCCGACGAGAAGCTCGTCGTCCGCAACTCCGTCACCGACCGGGACGGCACACAGCACGTCCGCTACGACCGCACCTACAAGGGCCTTCGCGTCGTCGGAGGTGACCTCGTCGTGGACAAGGCGGCCAGCGGCACGGTGCGCAAGGTTCGCTGGAACGGCAACGACGGCGGCAAGGTCGCGGTCTCCTCGACCAGCCCGGCAGTCACCAAGACCAGCGCGGAGAAGTCCGGCGCCAAGCGCGCCGGCTACGCCCCCAGGAAGAACGACGGCGAGCTCGTCGTCTGGGCCGGCTCCGGATCGCCTCGCCTCGCCTACGACGTCGTGACCGAGGGCGTCAAGCCCGACCAGACGCCCAGCCGGCTGCACACCATCGTCGACGCCAAGAGCGGTGCCGTCCTCACCTCGTGGGACGAGGTGGTCAACGGCACCGGCAACTCGATGTACTCCGGCACGGTCACCCTCAACACGACCCAGTCGGGCAGCAGCTGGCTGCTCAAGGACTCGCTCGGCAACTACACCACCGACCTCAACGGGGCGACGAGCGGCACCGGCACCCAGTTCACCGATGCCGACAACGTGTGGGGCAACGGCGCCACCAGCTCCCGGCAGACTGCGGGCGTGGACGCCGAGTACGGCGCCGAGAAGACGTTCGCCTACTACAAGAACGTCCTCGGCCGGAACGGCATCTTCAACAACGGCGTGGGTGCTCGCAGCCGCGTCCACTACGGCAACGCCTACAACAACGCGTTCTGGGACGGCACCCAGATGACGTACGGCGACGGCGCGGGCAACACCAAGCCCCTCACGTCGATCGACGTCGCCGCCCACGAGATGAGCCACGGCGTCACGGAGAACACCGCAGGCCTCGCCTACACCGGTGACGCGGGTGGCCTCAACGAGGCGACCTCCGACATCTTCGGCACCGCCGTGGAGTTCTACGCCAACTCCGCCGCCGACCCGGGTGACTACCTCATCGGCGAGAAGATCAACATCAACGGCAACGGCACCCCGCTGCGCTACATGGACAAGCCGAGCAAGGACGGCGCGTCCAAGGACTGCTGGTCCTCGACCCTGGGCAGCCTCGACCCGCACTACTCGTCGGGTCCGCTGAACCACTGGTTCTACCTCGCCTCCGAGGGCTCGGGTGCCAAGACCGTCAACGGTGTCGCCTACAACAGCCCCACCTGTGACGGCTCGACCGTCACCGGCGGTGGCCGCAGCAACATCGAGAAGGTCTGGTACCGCACGCTGTCGACGAAGCTGACGTCGAACAGCACCTACCTCAACGCCCGCGAAGGTGCCATCGCCTCCGCCATCGAGCTGTATGGCGCGGGCAGCGCGACCTGCACCGCGGTCGAGAAGGCCTTCACGGCCATCGCGGTCCCCGCCGGGGCCCAGTCCTGTGGCGGCACGACCCCGCCGCCCACCGGCAACCTGCTGCTCAACCCGGGCTTCGAGTCCGGGGCGACGAGCTGGACCGGTTCGGCCGGCCCGATCACGAACGACACGGGCCGTCCGGCACGCACGGGCTCCTGGAAGATGTGGCTCGGCGGCAACGGCACCACGGCGACCGAGACCGAGCAGCAGAGCGTCACGATCCCGTCGACGGCAACGGCAGCCTCGCTGTCGTTCTGGCTGCGCAGCGACACCGCCGAGTCCGGCAGCACGGCGTACGACACGATGAAGGTGCAGATCGTCGACGGTGCCACGACCACGACCCTGGCCACGTACTCCAACGTGGGGACGAGCGCGACGTACGCCCAGAAGTCCTTCAACGTCCTCGCCTACAAGGGCAAGACGGTGACCGTGAAGTTCCTCATGAACGAGGACTCCTCGCTCCAGACGTCCTTCGTCGTGGACGACACTGCACTCGCCACCAGCTGACCAGATCGGTCACTCCCTGACAGGTGGCGGCGGGGCCCGGGACCTCCAGCCCGACCCTGCCGCCACCACCGCACCGCCGCACCACCTGCCGTCGACGATCAGCGGCAGGTGGTGCGCTTCGCCTTCGGCTTGGCCAGGTCCTCCAACAGGGTGGTCACCACGGGTTCGATCTCCTTGAGACGCGCGTCGCTCGTGGGGACACCGTTGAGGAGCACGAGCATGTCGTCGGGGTGGGCCATCGTGGGGGTGCTGCTGGCGCCACTGTCGCCGATGGTCACGGCAGCGGCACTGATGGCGGAGAAGGCTGCCGGGTCAAGCGTGCAGGTGACCTGGGCGTTGTCGACCTTGGCCAGCACGGTCCGGTCGTCCTGCAGGTTGATGGTGTCACCGAACCCCGCGACACCTCCGAATCGCTGGATGGCGATGGGGTAGTCCGCGCCCGAGGTCGTCGTCGAGGAAGCACCCGCTGCCGGCGCCTTGGGCAGCTCCGGCGCCTTCTGTGTGCAGCCGCCGAGCAGGGCCACGATCAGAGTGCCGGTGAGGGGGACACAGGCAAGGGCGGGCACGGCGGTGAGTCGCGACATACCGGACACCCTGCCACTGAGGCCGTGGTCCGGGCGAGAATGGAGCATGTCCTTCTCGATGGCAGACCTCGACGCGGCGACCGCGGTGGTGCGCAGGCACTTCCCGGCGACACCACAGTTCGCCTGGCCCCTGCTGGGCGAGCACGTCGGGGCGACGGTCTGGGTCAAGCACGAGAACCAGACACCGACCGGTGCGTTCAAGGTGCGCGGCGGCCTGGTCTACGCCGACCGCCTGACGCGTGAGCGTCCGGAGGTCACGGGCATCGTGTCGGCGACGCGGGGCAACCACGGCCAGTCGCTCGCCTACGCCGGGTCGGCTGCCGGGCTGCGCGTCGTCATCGTCGTTCCCGAGGGCAACAGCCCTGACAAGAACGCGGCGATGGAGGGGTTCGGGGCCGAGCTCGTGGTGCACGGCGCCGACTTCCAGGAGTCGCGCGAGCAGGCCGCGCGGCTGGGGGAGGAGCTCGGGCTGGAGACCGTCCCGTCCTTCCACCGCGACCTCGTCGCCGGCGTCGCCACCTACGCCAAGGAGCTGTTCGACGCAGCCGGTCCGCTCGACGCGGTCTACGTCGGTGTCGGTATGGGGTCCGGCATCGCCGGGATCGTCGGCGTGCGGGACCTGCTGGGCCTGTCCACCCGGGTCGTGGGAGTCGTGGCGGAGCAGGCGCCGGCGACGGCGCTGTCCTTCGCGGCCGGGAAGGTGGTGACGACCGAGCGGGCCGCGACGTTCGTCGACGGGGTGGCCTGCCGCACGCCCGACCCCGACGCGATCGCCACGATCGTCGCCGGCGCGGACCACGTGGTGACGGTCAGCGAGGACGACACGGCCGAGGCGATGCGGGTGCTGCTGCGTACGACCCACCAGCTCGCCGAACCCGCCGGCGCGATCGCCCTGGCCGGCCTGCTCGCCGAGCGGGAGGCCGTGGCGGGCGAGCGGGTCGGCGTGATCCTGTCCGGCGGCAACTGCGACGCCTCGATCCTCGCCGAGGTCCTCGCCGGACGGACCCCGGCCGCCTGACGGCGCCGCGCACGGCCAAACCCGGGCGAGTACGAACGCCGCTCGTCGTGAGATTGCTCCCACCCGCCGCACCCGCGGGACTCGGGCGGCCCCGACAGGACTAGTCTCGGGCGCGAACCTCACCCATCAGCAGACGAGGACGTCAGACGTGGATCTGTTCGAATACCAGGCTCGAGACATGTTCGAGAAGCACGGCGTGCCCGTGCTCGCCGGCGCCACCGCCACGACCCCCGCAGCAGGCGCGCGAGGCCGCGGAGGCCATCGGTCCCAAGAGCGGCGGCGTCACCGTCGTCAAGGCCCAGGTCAAGACCGGCGGCCGCGGCAAGGCCGGCGGCGTCAAGGTCGCCAAGAGCGCCGACGAGGCCGAGGAGCACGCCAAGGCGATCCTCGGCATGGACATCAAGGGCCACACCGTGGGCACCGTGATGATCGCCCAGGGCGCGCGCATCGCCGAGGAGTACTACTTCTCCGTGCTGCTCGACCGGGCCAACCGCACCTACCTCGCGATGTGCAGCAAGGAGGGCGGTATGGAGATCGAGCAGCTCGCGGTCGAACGTCCCGAGGCCCTCGCGCGCATCGCGGTCGACCCCAACACCGGCATCGACGCGGCCAAGGCCGCCGAGATCGTCGAGGCTGCCGGCTTCGACGCCGAGACCGGCGCCAAGATCGCGCCCGTCCTCGAGCGCCTGTGGGCCGTCTACCGCGACGAGGACGCCACGCTCGTGGAGGTCAACCCGCTCGTGAAGACCGAGGACGGCGACATCGTCGCCCTCGACGGCAAGGTCACGCTGGACGCCAACGCCGACTTCCGCCACCCCGACCACGAGGCGCTCGAGGACAAGGACGCGGCCGACCCGCTCGAGGCCGCGGCCAAGGCGAAGGGCCTCAACTACGTCAAGCTCGACGGTTCGGTCGGCATCATCGGCAACGGCGCGGGCCTGGTCATGTCGACCCTCGACGTCGTCGCCTACGCCGGTGAGGAGTTCGCCGGGTCGCCCAAGCCCGCCAACTTCCTCGACATCGGTGGCGGCGCCTCGGCCGAGGTCATGGCCAACGGCCTGCACATCATCCTCGGCGACGAGCAGGTGAAGTCGGTGTTCGTCAACGTGTTCGGTGGCATCACCTCCTGCGACGCGGTGGCCAACGGCATCGTCGGCGCGCTCAACGCGCTCGGCGACGAGGCGACCAAGCCGCTCGTCGTGCGGCTCGACGGCAACAACGTGGAGGAGGGCCGGCGCATCCTCGCCGAGGCCAACCACCCGCTGGTGAGCATCGAAGAGACCATGGACGGCGCGGCCCGCAAGGCCGCCGAGCTGGCTTCGGCCGCGACGAACTGACAAGGGCCGGGAGACAACAACAATGGCAATCTTTCTCGACGAGAACTCCAAGGTCATCGTCCAGGGCATGACCGGCTCCGAGGGCATGAAGCACACGCAGCGCATGCTCGCCTCGGGCACCTCGATCGTCGGCGGCGTCAACCCGCGCAAGGCCGGCACCACGGTCGAGTTCGACGGCGGCGTCTCCGTGCCGGTGTACGGCACGGTGGCCGAGGCCATCGAGGCCACCGGCGCGAACGTGTCCGTCATCTTCGTCCCGCCGGCGTTCGCCAAGTCCGCCGTGGTCGAGGCGATCGACGCGGCGATCCCGCTCGCGGTCGTCATCACCGAGGGCATCGCGGTCAAGGACTCGGCCGAGTTCTACGCCTACGCAAGGACAAGGGCACGACCCGCATCGTCGGCCCGAACTGCCCCGGCCTGATCAGCCCCGGCAAGTCCAACGCCGGCATCATCCCCGCCAACATCGCGGGCGCCGGTCGCATCGGCCTGGTCTCCAAGTCGGGCACGCTGACCTACCAGATGATGTACGAGCTGCGGGAGTTCGGCTTCTCCTCCGCCGTCGGCATCGGTGGCGACCCGATCATCGGGACCACGCACATCGACTGCCTCGAGGCGTTCGAGAACGACCCCGACACCGACGCGATCGTCATGATCGGCGAGATCGGCGGCGACGCCGAGGAGCGCGCGGCGGCCTACATCAAGGAGCACGTGACCAAGCCGGTCGTCGGCTACGTCGCCGGCTTCACCGCTCCCGAGGGCAAGACCATGGGCCACGCCGGCGCCATCGTGTCCGGCTCCGCGGGCACCGCCGCAGCCAAGCAGGAGGCCCTCGAGGCCGCCGGCGTCAAGGTCGGCAAGACGCCGTCCGCGACGGCCGACCTCATGCGCGAGATCATGCAGGGTCTGCAGAAGTAGCCCGTCCCGCAAGGGATTTCACGAAGGCCGTCACCCCGGTGGGGTGGCGGCCTTCGTGCTACCGGGTATGGGGCGTGGTCACTTCTGGCGCGCGAGCATGAGCAGCCGGTCCAGCTCGGCGAACCCCTGGTCGTCGCGTCCGGTGAACCCTTGGCCGTCGCTGGTTCCGGTGAACACGATGGTCGACACGGCGCCCGGCGTCGTCATGGCCGTGATCCCCACCCACTGGCGGACCGTCCCGCCAGGGCTGGCCGTGGTGAGCAGGTAGGTCCCTTTGGAGGGGCCTGCCTTGCTCACCGTCCGCACCCCGTCGGGAGTCGTGCAGCCCTTGCCCGCTACACCTTCAGTGCGTGCGATGTCCGCAGCGACGAGCTGGTCGGCCCCGACGTCCGAGAACACCCGGACCCGTTGCCGGCCGAGCAGCGAGGCCTTGCCCGTGCCGGCCTGGATCGTGACGACCCCGACGGTCCCGCCGACACCGGCCTGCTCCTGGGTGTCCTCGCACCCGATGACCCCGGTCGACTGGTCCGTGGCGCGCACTGCGGTCGTGAGCGCATCGGCGCGGAACGCCTGCGAGCGCCACTGGGTCGCGGCGACGAACAATGCAGAGGTGGGCACCGGCTGCGGGCCGGAGACAGGCATGTCCTGCGAGACGGCGCGGGTGCTGCCGGTCGGCCCGACGTTCGGGGTGCTGGTGCCGGACGCCCCTGTGGAGGTGCCGGTGCCGTAGCGGGCGAGCCGCCCCGAGGCGACGTCCGAGAGCTTGGACATCTGGGCCTCTGACACGGACGTCCGGGGCCGGTCGTTCTGGTTGACCTGGAGCACCACCACGTCGTGCGCACCGGGCACCACGGCCCACCACCCGGAGCCCGCGTCCCCTGCGGTGTAGGAGTACAGCCGCGGGAAGCCGGTGCTGGTCCCGGGGGTCACGGTGTAGGCAGGCTGCAATCGGCAGCCGGCGATGTCCGAGGCGATGCTCTCCGCGGCGGTCTCAGGGTCTTGGCCCTGGGCGATCCGGAAGCGCACCTGTCCGCCCTGCAGGTCGGGGGGCCGGGTGACCTCCTCCTGCTGGATCATGGTGCCGGGCTCCGAGGCGAGGCACTCGATCGGCCCGAACGGCTTGACCCGCGACAGCTGGACCGAGCCGGTGAGGTTCAGGGTCTGGGTCCAGTCCGTGACGACGGGGAGGGCACCCGGCTGCTCCGTCGGCGAGCCGGTGGTCGCCGTGGGGGCGGGGGCGGGGGGTGTCGTGACGGTCGGGCCGGTCGACTGCGTGGCCGGCAGGACAGGGAGGCCGGTGTCCCGGCCGAGCTGGCCGAACCCGACGGCCCCGACCACCACCGCGGCGGCCGCGGCAGCCGCGGTGAGGGCGAGCGCCCGCTGGCGGCGGCGCCGTACGCCTCGGGCCTTGACGAACCGCACGTCCGGCAGGGGCAGCGCGTCCACGTCGTGCCGCAGGGTCGCCAGGGCGCCGCGCACCAGGTCGTCGTCGCCCGCCGTCCAGTCCTCGAACCGTTCAGCCATGACTGGTCTCCTCGTGCCGCAGGGCCTGCGCGAGCTGCGCGCGGCCCCGGTGCAGGCGTGCCTTGACGGTGCCTGCGGGGGTGTTGGTCTCGTGGGCGATCTGGTCGATGGACAGGTCGCCGATGTAGTGCATGGTCACGGCCTCGCGCACTGGCTCGGACAACGTCCGTAGTGCTGCGACGACGGCCACCCGGTCCTCGGTGGGCGGCCCGGTGGTGTCGTGGGCACCGTGCCGTTCGTAGGCGCGGTCCTGGGTGCCCTTCTTGCGCCACCCCGAGATGGCCACCCTCCGGGCGACCGTGCGCACCCACGCGAGGGGATCGTCGTGCGTGCGGACGGTGGACCACTGCTGCCAGGCCCGCGCGTAGGCCTCCTGGGTGGCGTCCTGGGCCACGGTGAGGTCGCCGGTGAACCCGTAGACGAGGTGGACGACCCGGCGGGCGGTGTCGCGGTAGAACACGTCGAACTCCGCCTCCGCGGACTGCGACCCCATCTCCACCTCCCGCACGTCCTGCGCCGCCTCGACGCTCCGGTTCCTCAGTGCCATCACACCGCAGCAGACGCGACCCGGTGGCGCGTGGTTGCGGCGCGTTCGGACATTTCTCGCGGCGCTCGGCGTTGCCTGCGGCCCGGTGGGCGGGCTGTCGGCGACGATGGGTCGGACATGACTGTGATGGAACTTCTGCGTGGGGCCACGTCGACATCGGGCGGGGCCGAACCGAGGGCGCTCCAGCGCTCCTTCCTGGCCGGGGCGGGGGCGGCTGCCGCCTCGGGCCTGGTCTTCGTGCTGCCCGCCCTGCTCGCCTGGGTGGCGGCGTCGGAAAGCACCGTGACCTGGACGACGTCGCTGGGAGTCGGCGCCAGCCTGTGGCTGCTGGCCACCGGCGCGCACCTCACCCTGGGCGCCGCCACCGTGACGGTCGTCCCGCTGCTCTTCCTCGGGCTCGCCGTGCTCGGAGCGGCCTGGGGTGCGGCCCGCGCGGTGCGCGAGAGCGCCGAGCCGCGCACCATCACCCTCGTCGCCGACCTGCTCCACCGTCCCCTCGCCTTCGCCCTGGGCTCCTGGACCCTCGGGTATGCCGCGGCGGCGGCCCTGTGGGCGCTCGTCGCCGCTGTCGCCGGCCCGTCCCCGGTGCTGTGGACCCTGGTCTTCCCCGTCGTCGTGGTCCCCGTCGCCTCGGCCCTCCTCGCGCTCGCCCACGCCCTGCGGCGCCGACCCGAGCTGGCGGGGGAGCGGCTGCGCCGGCCGACCTGGCTGCCCGACGCCGTCCGGCGGGGTCTGCGACCCGGTGTCGAGGGCGCTGCCGGCCTTCTCCTCACCGGGGTCCTCGTCTGCGTCGTCATGGTGGTGATCCACCTCGGCAACGTCACGTCGCTGCAGGGGGAGCTGGCGCCGGGCGTGATCGGCGGCACGGTGCTGGCGCTCGCCCAGCTGTTCGTGCTGCCCAACCTGGGCCTGTGGGCGCTGTCGTTCATGGCCGGCACCGGGTTCTCCGCGGTCGAGGGGGCCTCGTCGACGTGGACGGGGTCGCGCACGTCGCTGCTCCCGATGGTCCCGGTGTTCGGTGCCCTGCCCACCCCGGGCGCCTTCCCCGGGTGGCTGCCCGCGATCGTCCTCGTGCCCGTCGGGGTGGGGGTCCTCGTCGGCTGGCGTGCCCTGCGTTCGGTGGCCCGGTTGTCCACGGGGCGCACGAAGCTCACCGTCGTCGGTGTCGCGGTCGCCGTGGCGGGCGGGCTGGTCGGGCTGCTGGACCTGCTCGGGGGCTCCTCGCTCGGCCAGGCGCGGCTGTCCTCCATCGGTGCCCCGGCTGGTGCGCTGACGCTCGCCCTGCTGGTCGAGCTGGCGATCGGCGCCGGCCTGGTCATGGCCTGGGACCGCTGGAAGCTACGTCGCTGAACCACGGCGCCCCCGCAGGTAGGGCGCCGACCGGCGCCGCGGCATACCCCGTCACGGTCTGTGAGGTGCCCGTTCGCCCACAGCGGACACGCTCGAGTGGAGACGGTTCGCGGGTCGTGTGACGGTGGAGGCATGACGCGATTCGGCTACACCCTCATGACCGAGCAGTCCGGACCCCGCGAGCTGGTGGGCTACGCGGTCGACGCGGAGAAGCGTGGCTTCGACTTCGCCGTGAGCAGCGACCACTACTCGCCCTGGCTGACCGAGCAGGGCCACGCTCCGTACGCCTGGACGGTGCTCGGCGCCGTCGCCCAGGCCACCGAGCGGCTCGAGCTCATGACCTATGTGACCTGCCCGACGATCCGCTACGAGCCGGCCGTCGTCGCGCAGAAGGCGGCGACGCTGCAGCTGCTCAGCGAAGGCCGGTTCACCCTCGGCCTCGGCAGCGGCGAGAACCTCAACGAGCACGTCGTCGGCGAGGGCTGGCCGATGGTCGGTGTGCGCCAGGACATGCTGGAGGAGGCCATCCACATCATCCGCGAGCTGCACACCGGCGAGCTCGTGACCTGGCAGGGGGAGTACTTCCGGGTCGACTCGGCACGGATCTGGGACTGCCCCGATGGTGGGGTGCCGATCGGGGTTGCCGTCTCGGGGGAGAAGTCGTTCGAGCGGTTCGGGCCGCTGGCCGACCACGTCATCGCCGTGCAGCCGGATGCCGACCTGGTGACCGGGTTCCTCAACTCGCGCAAGTCGGCCGAGAGCGGCGGCGACGCCGTGGGCATCGGCTCGCGCGCGGCCCGGGCGATCGGCCAGATCCCGATCTCGTGGGACCCCGACGCCGACAAGGCCAAGGAGCGGGCGCACGAGCAGTTCCGCTGGTTCGCGGGCGGCTGGGCCGTCAACGCCGACCTCCCGACGCCGGCGGGTTTCGCCGGTGCCTCGCAGTTCATCACCCCCGACCAGGTGGCGGAGTCCATCCCGTGCGGTCCCGACCTCGATGCGATCGTCGAGGCGGTCTCGGGCTACTGGGAGGCCGGGTTCACCGACATCGCGCTGGTGCAGGTGGGGGACGAGGGGCAGCAGCGGTTCCTCGACGAGGCCGCAGGGCCGCTGCTCGAGAAGCTGCGCTCCGCCGCCCCCTGACCCGGCGGTCCACCGCCCCCTGACCCGGCGCGTGGACGCGGGTGCCTGCACCCGCGTCCAGGTCGGTATCGTCGTGCGCGTGACCGCGGACGGGACGACGCAACCCACGGGCATCGTCGTCCTCATCTCCGGGTCGGGCACGAACCTCCAGGCGCTGATCGACGCCACGTCCGACGCGGCATACGGGGTCCGCATCCTGGCCGTCGGCGCGGACCGGGCCGGGATCTCCGGCCTCCACAAGGCCGCCGCCGCAGGCATCCCGACCTTCGTGTGCCGGGTCGAGGACCACGAGACCCGGGCCGACTGGGACGCCGCGCTCGCGGAGCGGATCGCCGACCACGAGCCGGCCTTCGTCGTGTCGGCGGGGTTCATGAAGCTCCTCGGCCCCCGGGTCCTGGCCGACCACGTCGTCATCAACACCCACCCGGCCCTGCTGCCGGCGTTCCCCGGGGCGCACGCCGTGCGTGACGCCCTCGCCGCCGGGGCGACCGTCACCGGCTGCACCGTCCACGTCGTCGACGCGGGGGTCGACACCGGGCCCGTGCTGGCCCAGTCCACCGTCGAGGTCCGGCAGGGCGACACCGAGGACACCCTCCACGAGCGCATCAAAGCCGTCGAGCACCCGTTGCTCGTCAACATCGTGGGCCGCGCGGCCCGCGAGGGAATCACCGTCACCGATGGGAAGGTCAGCATTCCGTGACCCAGCAGTCCAGCCCGAAGCCCGCTGACGACGCAGGACGCCGACCGGTCCGCCGGGCGCTCGTCTCCGTCTACGACAAGACCGGGCTGGAGGAGCTGGCCCGTGGCCTGCACGCCGCCGGGGTCGCCCTCGTCTCGACCGGGGGCTCGGCCAAGCTCATCGAGTCCCTGGACATCCCGGTGACCGAGGTCGCCGACCTGACCGGGTTCCCTGAGTGCCTCGAGGGCCGCGTCAAGACGCTGCACCCGCGCGTGCACGCCGGCATCCTCGCCGACACCCGCAAGGGCGACCACGTGCGCCAGCTCGAGGAGCTCGGCGTCGAGCCGTTCGAGCTCGTCGTCGTCAACCTCTACCCCTTCCGCGAGACCGTCGCCTCCGGCGCGTCCCCGGACGAGGTCATCGAGCAGATCGACATCGGCGGACCGTCGATGGTCCGCGCGGCCGCCAAGAACCACCCGAGCGTCGCCGTCGTCACCGACCCGGCTGCGTATGCCGCGGTGCTGGCCGCCGTCGAGGCGGGCGGTTTCACCCTGGGTGAGCGAAAGCTGTTGGCAGCACAGGCGTTCGTGCACACGGCCGACTACGACAACGCCGTCGCCAACTGGATGGGCAACGTCTACACCGACACCTCCGACGGCACCGGCTTCCCGGCCTGGACGGGCGCGACGTTCACCCGCTCGGCGGTCCTGCGCTACGGCGAGAACCCGCACCAGAAGGCCGCGATCTACCGGCACTGGCGCGGTGGCGTCGCCTCGGCGGAGCAGCTGCACGGCAAGGAGATGTCCTACAACAACTACGTCGACACCGACGCCGCGCGTGCGCGCCGCCCACGACCACGGCGACCAGCCGACCGTCGCGGTCGTCAAGCACGCCAACCCCTGCGGCATCGCGGTCGGCTCCTCCATCGAGGCCGCGTATGCCGCCGCGCACGCCACCGACCCCGTGTCCGCCTTCGGCGGCATCATCGCCGCCAACCGCCCGGTGAACCTCGCGATGGCCGAGCAGGTCAAGGACGTGTTCACCGAGGTGATCATCGCCCCCGACTTCGACGCCGACGCGCTCGAGGTGCTGCAGGCCAAGAAGAACATCCGCATCCTGCGCCTGCCGGCCGACGCCTCCCGCAACGCCGACAGCATCGAGATGCGCCCGATCAGCGGCGGACTGCTCCTGCAGACCGTCGACAAGGTCGACGCCGTCGTCGAGGGCGAGAAGCCCGGCGGCGACGACCCGTCGCGCTGGACCCTCGTCTCCGGCGACGCCGCTGACGAGGCGGCGCTGGCCGACCTCGCGTTCGCGTGGCGCTCGGTGCGAGCCGTGAAGTCCAACGCGATCCTGCTGGCCAAGGACGGCGCGGCCGTCGGCATCGGCATGGGTCAGGTCAACCGGGTCGACTCGTGCCACCTCGCGGTGTCCCGGGCCGGGGCCGACCGGGCGCAGGGTGCCGTGGCCTCGTCCGACGCGTTCTTCCCGTTCGCGGACGGCCTGCAGGTGCTGCTCGACGCCGGGGTCCGGGCCGTCGTCGCTCCGGGTGGTTCGATGCGCGACGCCGAGGTCATCGAGGCGGCCAAGGCGGCCGGCGTGACGATGTACTTCACCGGCACCCGCCACTTCGCCCACTGACCGCCCGCGGGACCCCTCCACGACCGACTTTGGGGGCAGTTCGAGCGACCTCTCGGTCACCGCTTCTGCCCGATCTCGGCAAGACCCGGGTCAGCTGGTGATGTCCTTGCCGGAGAACCGCGCCCACGCTGCGAGCCAGAACACCACTGCATACACGGCGAAGAGGGCCAGCCCACGACCGACGGCATCGAACGCCATCGGGTCGCGCATCAGGTCGCCGAAGGCCGTGAAGTGGTCGACGACCAGCCACGGGTGCAGCCAGGCGAGCTGGGGGACCTGGTCGAGGATGAACGACACGATGGTGAAGATCATCAGCGCGATGGCCGCGGCGATGGGTTGCTCGGTGAGGGTCGAGATGAACAGTCCCACGGCGGCCAGCGCCGACAGGGCGGCGCTGAGGTAGAGCATGACGAGCAGCACCCGCCACAGACCCGAGGCGAACCCGACCTGGGAGCCGGACAGGGTCGTGAGCGGGCCGCCCCCGAACAGGGCCAGCCCCACGAGGGCGCCGGGAACGGCCACCGCGCAGACCCCCCAGAAGGCGGCGATGCACAGCGAGAGGTACTTCACCGCGAGCAGCCGGGTGCGGTGGACGGGGACCGTGAGCAGGTAGCGCAGGGTGCCGATGTTGGCCTCGCCAGCGATGGCGTCGCCGGAGAGCATCGACATGGCCAGCGGCAGGAACGCGGTGATCTCCACGCTCAGCGCGGCCAGCGGGACGAACAGTCCGTTGGAGGTGATGGAGGACAGGAAGTTCGGCCCGCCGCCCTGCTCACTCTCGGTCGACAGCTTCACCGAGATGGCCATGACGATGGGCACGGCGGCCAGGACGAGCAGCCCCGCCTGGTTGCGCCGGCGGCCGCCGATCAGGCGCAGCTCGGAGCGCAGCAACCGGGTGGACAGCCGATGAGGACGTATGGGGCGGGGCGCGGTCGACGACGGTAGGGCCGCCGTGCGCACATCAGCCGCTGACATCGAAGCCCTCCCCGGTGAGCGAGACGAACAGGTCCTCGAGGCTGGGCCGGCCGACCGTGAACGAGCGGACGCCCACACCGGCGGCGACGAGTGCTGCGACGACCGCCTCGGGCTCGAGGGTGCCGGGAGCGCCGCGCACCTCACCGTGGGCGGCGGCGACGTCCGTCACGCCAAGAGCCTCGAGAACGACCACGGCCTGCTCGGGCTGGGCCGTCTGCAGCCGCAGCGTCGTGGTCCCGCCGCCGCGGACCTCCGCCGTCGTGCCCTGGGCCACCATGCGCCCCTCGCGCATGACGCCGAGGTGGGTGCAGATCTGCTCGACCTCGGCCAGGAGGTGGCTGGAGACCAGCACGGTGGCACCGTCGGAGGCCAGCGACCCGATGAGCGAGCGGACCTCGCGGGTGCCTTGGGGGTCGAGGCCGTTGGTCGGCTCGTCGAGGACGAGCAGGTCCCGGGGTGCGAGGAGCGCCCCGGCGATGGCGAGGCGTTGCCGCATGCCCAGCGAGTAGGCGCGGTAACGCTTTCCGGCAGCGGCGAGCAGGCCCACCCGGTCCAGGGCCGCGTCGACCCGGTGACGGGCGGTGCGTGGGTCGGCCAGGATGTCCGCCGAGTCGAGCCGCAGGAGGTTGGACCGGCCCGAGAGGTAGGGGTGGAAGGCCGGCCCCTCGACGAGGGCACCGACCCGGTGCAGAGCCTCGGTGGCGCGGTCCGGCACGGGCAGGCCGAGCAGGGACCGCGTGCCGGCAGTGGGTTCGACCAGCCCGAGCAGCATGCGGATGGTGGTGGTCTTGCCTGACCCGTTGGGGCCGAGGAAGCCGTAGACCGCGCCGCGGGGAACGGCGAGGTCGAGGGCGTCCACGGCCACCTGGGAGCCGAACCGCTTCGTCAGACCCTGGGTCTGGGCAGCCAGGTCATCGTCGGGAGGCCCGGCGGTGGTCGTCGATCGCGCCGCCGTGGCGACCTGGCTCACTTGGCCGCCAGCGCGGCATACAGGCGTTGGGGGGTGACGGCGCCGATGGCGACGCGGCCGTCGTCGGTGAGGACGGCGGAGAACAGCGTGCCGTTGAGCAGGTGTCCACGACCCCAGGCGCCGGAGACCGTCGGCAGGGTGCGGAGCAGGCCCGCGAGCTGGCCGGAGGAGGCGGACTTGGACGTGGCCTGGGTGGGCAGCTTGGTGACGACGACGCTGGCCCATCCCCGGCCGACCACGGTGGGTCGCGGCTGGGTGCCCTGCTGCGGTGCCTTCGTGGCGGTCCCGGCGCCGGGGGTCGGCAGCGTGGCCTGCTTGACCGTGGTGCCGGGCGGCGGGTTGAACGCGAACTGGCTCGCCTCGGGCCTGGCGAAGCTCAGGGCGGTGAAGCCGACCTCGAAGGCGGGGTTCGCGGCCTTGGTCGAGTAGACCTGCACCCGCAGCGGGATGTGCTCCTTTGCGTCGACGGAGATGCGCACCTGCGACACCAGGCTGCCGGCGTCCTTGGGGCGCAGCATGAGGTCGTAGGCCGAGCGGCCGGCCACGTACGTGGCGCCCGTCGTGGTGACGCTGGTGGTCGGGTCCACGGCCGCGAGGGCGAGACGAGCCGCGTCCTGGGGGTCTTCGGCAGGTCGTTGGGCTCGAGAGCGCGGGGAGCGGCCGAGGCGTGCTTCACGTGCTCGGGGACGAGGGCGTGCGTCGCGGACTTGTCGGTGCTCGACCAGACCCACAGGTCGCGGCCGTTGCGGATGACGTCGGACTCACCGAGGCTCCCCACGAGGGCGAGTCGGGACCGCGTCGGTCCGGCGTACCAGAGCCGCCACGTGTGGGTGCCCGTGACCGTCGAGGACAGCGACGACGAGCTGCCGCCACCGAACCCGTTCATCCCGGGCAGCTCCGGGAGGCCGAGCTTCGAGGTCTGCACGACCGTGCCGGACAACCCGGTCGGCCGTGCCTGCTGCACGTCGGCGAGGAGCTGGGCCGGGGTCCGCGGCGGCAGGCTGGGGACCGCGCTGGCCGAACGGCCGGCGACGAGGGCGACTGCTGCCACCAGTGCGGCGGCTCCGACGGGGGCGGCCCATCGCAGTGCCGGGCGCTCGGTGAACAGGCTCATGACGACACTGTGCGCCGCCAGCGCTGAGACTCTGCTGTGAACTCGTGCCATGGTGTGGGCGTGCGAGTTCTGGTGGTGGAGGACGAGGCGCGGATGGCCGCTGCCCTGGCCCGTGGGCTGCAGGCCGAGGGCTTCGTCGTCGACACCGTGGCGGACGGCCCGGCCGGGCTGGAGGCTGCCCGGTTCGGCGGCTTCGACGCGGTCATCCTCGACATCATGCTCCCGGGGATGTCGGGGTACACCGTGGTGCGGACGCTGCGCGAGGAGCAGAACTGGGTGCCGGTGCTGCTGCTGTCGGCCAAGGACGGCGAGTACGACCAGGCCGACGGGCTCGACTACGGTGCCGACGACTACCTCACCAAGCCGTTCTCGTTCGTCGTGCTGCTGGCCCGGCTCAGGGCCATGCTGCGCCGTGATGTGGGACCGCGTGCCACCGTCCTCGAGGCGGCCGGCGTACGGCTCGACCCGGCCTCGCGCCGCGTGGAGGTCGACGGCGAAGAGGTCCACCTGTCGCGTCGCGAGTACCTCCTGCTGGAGCAGCTCCTTCGCGAGCACCCGGCGGTGGTGACCAAGGAGTCCCTGCTCGACCGCGTGTGGGGCACGGGGGAGCACGGGGCGGCCAACATCGTGGAGGTCTACGTCGGGTACCTGCGTCGCAAGCTCGGCCGCGACCGGATCCAGACGGTGCGGGGCGTGGGTTACCGGATGCGGGCATGAGCGGCTGGTTCGAGCGGTGGGGGCTGCGCACTCGACTGATGGCACTGGGACTGGTCGGCGTCACCGGGGCCCTCCTGGTGGGCGGCCTACTGCTGTATGCCGCGACGGGCGTCAGCCTCGAGCGCGCCACCGTGGCCGAGGCGCGGTCCAACGCGAGCGACGTGGCGGCCCTGGTCAACGACGGGCGAGTCCCAGAGCCCGTGCCCGTCAGCGGCGCCCAGGTGGTGCAGGTTCTCGACGCCGCCAACCGGGTGGTCGGCGGGTCGGCGACTGCCGACCGGCTGACCCCTCTGATCAACCCTGAGGAGCGTCACCGGCTGCTGGCCGGCGGCTGGGTCACGGTGCCCGGCAGTCGCGCCGGGCTCGGTGGTGAGCTCGTCGCCGTCGCCATGTCGGCCGGTCCCGCCGGCAACCCGTCCGTGGTGGTCGCAGCCGTCCCCACGGCCGACCTGGAGACGAGCCGCCGGGTGTTGCGGACGCTGATGCTCGTCTTCTTCCCGGTCTTCCTGGCCCTGCTGGGCTTCACGGCCTGGCGGGTCATCGGCTACACCCTGCGCCCGGTGGAACGGCTGCGCGAGGGGGCCGAGCGCATCGGCGAGTCCGCAGGTCCGACCGAGCGGCTGCCGCTGCCCGTGGCACACGACGAGCTCTGGGCGCTCGCGACGACCCTCAACGGGATGCTGGAGCGCCTGTCGGTGGCCAGCGCGAAGCAGCGGGACTTCGTCTCCGACGCGGCCCACGAGCTGCGCAGCCCCCTCGCCAGCCTGCAGACCCAGCTCGAGGTGGCTGGCCGGCTCGGTGACGGTGGCACCCTGCCGACCGAGCTGCTGCCGGACGTGCACCGGCTGAGCGCCTTGGTGGAGGACCTGCTCGTGCTGGCCCGCAGCGGCCCGGACGCCGCGCCACCGAGGCGCGAACCGCTCGACCTCTCCGAGGTGCTCGCCGAAGTGGAGCACCGGTATGCCGCCGCTCGCGTGCCCGTCCGGGTGCGCCAGGGCGGTCCCGACGGCGGCGTCCGCCCGGTCGTGTCGGGGTCCCGCCCGGTCGTGTCGGGGTCCCGCCCGGTCGTGTCGGGGTCCCGCACGGAGGTGTCGCGGGCGGTCGCCAACCTCGTGGACAACGCGGTCCGCCATGCACGCACCGCCGTCGTCGTCAGCGCGGACGTGCACGGTGACGCAGCGCGGCTCGTCGTGCAGGACGACGGCAACGGCGTGCCGCCCCAGGAGCGCGAGCGCGTCTTCGACCGGTTCGCCCGGCTCGAGGAGGCCAGGGACCGGGACTCCGGGGGCAGTGGCTTGGGGTTGGCCATCACACGAGAACTGTTGCGCCGCAACGGTGCCCACGTATGGCTCGAGGACGCAGCGCCAGGGCTCCGCGCTGTCGTCGAGTTCGAGCGCCTGGCCGAATAGGGCGGATGGCCGCCGACCGGTCACTGTGATCACTTGCGGTTGCCGCGCCCGGTCCGGCGCGGCAACACGCCGTCACTGTGATCACTTGGGTCCGGCGCTGGGGTCAGTCGGGCTGAGGGCCTCGGTAACCGGTCGGGTCGCCGGAGCCGAGGTCGACGATGGCTGCGACGGGACCTCCGCCGTCCGGACCCTGGTGGGCCGCCGACACCGAGACGAACACGGCCGGGTCGCCGGTGACGGAGGCGGTGACCCCGCCGACCGCAGCCTTGATCTGGCGGTGCCAGTGCACGTCGGAGTCGTCGAGCATCGCGTTGCGGCGACCCCGGACCTGACCGTCCTGGCTGGTCTCGCACTTGAGGAACACGTTGACCAGTCGACCCTGCAGGTCGGTCGAGTGCGGTCGTTCGGGCAGGTCGAGGCCGGCGTCCTTGATCGCCTCCCAGATCCCGTCGGCGTCGAGGGCGTCACGCATGACCGAGTGGCCGATCCGGTAGCGGCCACCGATGCCACGGGTGTTGCCGACGACGACGACCTGGGCCCGGTCGAGCTCGACGCCCGAGGAGCAGGAGGCGACCGAGGAGAACAGGCTGCGGTCGCGCAGCACGTCCTCGTCGCGCGGCATCTCGATCTCGCCGAGCGCGACCGCGATCCCGAGCGCGGTCCCGCCGTTGGACACGTCCATGGACGCGAGGGTGTCCTCGGTGAACACGTCGTTGCCGCGGCTCTTGGCGTCGCGGATGGTGTCGATCGTCAGCAGCGGCGTCTTGGTCTGCACGTAGTGGACGTCGGCGGTGTCGGTGATGCCGGCCTTCTCCATGGCGACCTTCACGGCGTCGGCGACCTTGGTGACCATGGCACTCCGACCGATGTCCTCGGGCAGCAGGACCTCGCTCATCGCGAACCCGACCGTCAGCCGCGGCTCGTCCGACTGCTCCGCCTGGTCGGCCGGGACGGTGGCGAAGATCGTGGCGTGCGGGCTGATGATCCCGTCGGTCCCGCCGGACCACACGATCGGCACCTGCTTGACCTGCTCGGGGTCGGCGCCCTTGGCGACGAGGACCTCGCGGAACGCGCGGTCGGCGATGATCCGGGTGTAGTCGTTGACGCCGCCGTTGCCCTCGGTCTTGCCGATGACGGCGACGACCCGACCGGCCTCGATGACGCCGTCGTCGATGAGCTTGGCCAGCTCGCTGGCGTCGGAGACGCTGTGGAGCGGCACCTTGCGGACCTCGATGGCTTCGGGCACGTGACTCACCTTCCGGTTGGAGTTGTAGGCGTTGGAGCTGTAGGCGTGGGAGCTGCAGGTGTTGCGGTTGTTGGTGATTCGATGATGGTGCCGACGTCGCCGGTGAGGGCGTCGGCGATGCGGTCGAGGGCGGTGATGACGCTGCGCCGGCCTCCGCCTCGCACGAACCGGAGGGCCGCCTCGACCTTCGGGCCCCATCGAGCCGGAGGCGAACTCGCCGTTCGCGGCATACGCCTCCATCTCCTCGAGCGGCACGCGACCGAGCGGGCGCTCGTCGCCGGTGCCGTAGCCGAGGACCGCGTGCTCGACGTCGGTGGCGATGACGAGGACGTCCGCACCGGTGGCGCGCGCGAGCACGACGGCGGTGAGGTCCTTGTCGATGACCGCCTCGACACCCTGGACCGAGCCGTCCGGCTGCCGCACGACCGGTATGCCGCCGCCACCCGCCGCGACGACGACGTAGCCCGCCGCGAGGAGGGTGAGGACGGTGTGGGCGTCGAGGACCTCGAGCGGCTCGGGGGAGGCCACCATGCGACGCCATCCCTTGTCGCCACGGTCCTGCCAGGTCTCGCCGTGCTCGATGAGCCGCACGGCCTGGTCGTGGGGCAGGAACCGGCCGATCGGCTTCGTGGGCGTCGTGAACCCCGGGTCGTCGGGGTCGACGAGCGTCCTGGTGACGACGGCGGCGGCGCGGCGGTCCAGCCCGCGCGAAGCGAACGCGGCCTCCAAGGTGTCGAGCGCCGTGAAGCCGATGGTGCCCTGCGTCTGGGCGCCGCACCAGTCCAGGGGGACCGGCGGGACGACGTGTGCGGCGAGCTCGTTCTTCACGAGCAGGTTGCCGACCTGGGGCCCGTTGCCGTGGGTGAGGACGACCTCGTGGCCGGCCTCGACGACGGCGGCGACGTGACCCATGGCGCGGGCGATGGCGTCACGCTGGGCCTGCGGTGTGGCGCTGCCGTCGGGGCCGGTCATGGCGTTGCCACCGAGCGCGATCAGGACCCGCATGCCACCTCCCCACAGTCGTCGTGCGGCGAGCCTAGGGAGGGCGGGTGCTCGCTGACGTTGGCAGGACCTGCTGGGGAGATGGGGGTGGGGTTGGCAGATCTGCGCCGCCGCGCGGGCAGGGTCAGCCGAGGGCCACGACGAGGTCGCGAACCATCTCGGGGTCGTCGAGGGCCTCGCCGAACAGCTCGCGCAGCTGGCCCACGCGGTAGCGCACGGTCTGCTGGTGCACGAACAACGCGTCGGCGACGGCTTCGCGACGTCCGCGGTGGAGCAGCCACAGCCGCAGCGTCTCCTCGAGCTTCTCCCGCGCGACGGGCGTGAGGTCGTCCAGAGGGGCGAGCACGGTGCGGCGCAGGTCGGCGAGGGCCTCTGGGTCGGCGCCCCGCACGAGGTCGGACAGGTGGGCCTCGGTGTCATAGGCCGCCCGCTCACCACGGCTCGCCGCGGCTGTGAGCCGGTGGGCGCGAAGGGCCCGCTGGTAGGAGCTGCTCGCGAGCAGCCACGGACGGGTCGGCCCGACGACGGCGGCCCGGGTCCCGACCGACCGCAGCAGCTTGGCCCGGGCGCCGGGGGAGAGGTCCGGCACGAGGAGAGCCGCGACGTCCTCGTCGGCCGGGACGTCCGGCAGGTCCTCGGCCAGCACCAGCGAGCGCGGGTCCACGAGGCTGCGTATGCCGTGCAGGTCGGCCTCGCGGGTGAGCACCGTGGTGATCGTGGCCGGCTTGTCCCACCGGGCTCGGTCGATCCGGCGCAGCAGCACCTCCTCGGAGGCGCCGCGCAGCAGCTCCAGCGCGAGCCGGTCCCGGTGCTGTCGCTGCAGGCGTTCGGACGTCTCGAGCTCGTCGGCGTGGCCGGCGACGCTCGCCGCGGACAGCTCGTCGATGTAGGCGAAGACGAGCTCGGCGAACTGCGCCAGCTGTCCGGCATCCATTCCCGCCTCGACCGCCACGGCCGACAGCTGGCGCCACGAGACCCGGGCGCCGACACGGTAGGCCGACAGCAGGGCGTCGACGCTGCGGCCGCTGCGGGCCTCACCTCGACCGAGCTCGTAGGAGCCGCGCTGGGCGGGGCGCAGCGGGGTGGAGGCGTCCCCGGACCGGGCCGCCAGCGTCAGGAAGCTGCCCAGGGCCATCTGCACCGCGGCCTCGATGTTGTCGACCATGAAGCTGCGCGCTGCTGCATACACAGGGACTTCGAGGATGATGGCGGCGACGGCGTGCTCGGCGACCGAGGGCAGGTGCGACCGCAGGGCGGTCTGCACCTCCGGCGACAGCGTGAGGGCGGCCGCTCGGTCGGCGATCACCGTGGGCGATTCGTGGGGATTCTCGGGGTTTTTTGTCATCTGCGAACAACTCTCATAGGAGAACTCACGCGTACTGGTCAGGATTTTAGACCCCGGAACCAGCATGATGGAACCATGACCGCAGTTCTCCCTCCCCGCACGTCACAGGGCGCCCCACCCCGGCGCTCGCTGCGCGACACCCTCACCCGGGTGGCGCAGGCAGTGACCACCCCTGTGGTGCCGGCCGAGTACCTCGACCTCATCGCCCCGATGCGCAGCGGCGCCGACCTGCGTGGACGTGTCCTGTCCGTCACCGCCGAGACCCGCGACGCCGCCACGGTGCGGATCAAGCCCGGCCGCGGCTGGAAGGGCCACGTGCCCGGCCAGTACATCCGCATCGGTGTCGACGTGAACGGCGTCCGCAACTGGCGCGCCTACTCCCTCACCTCGCTCATCGGTGACCCCGACGGCGCCGTGGCCATCACGGTCAAGGCCATCGACGGCGGCAAGGTCAGCAACCACGTCGTGCGCGAGCTCGTGCCCGGGACGCTGATCCACCTCGACCAGGCCACGGGCGAGTTCACCCTCCCGGCCCAGGCGCCGCGCAAGGCGCTGTTCCTCACCGCCGGCAGCGGCATCACCCCGGTCATGGGCATGCTTCGCAACCACTTGGCCGAGCTGCCCGACGCGGTCATGGTCCACTCGGCCCCGACCCGCGACGACGTCATCTTCGGTGACGAGCTGCGCGCCTGGGCCACGGCCGAGTCACTCCAGCTCGTCGAGCTGCACACCGACACCGACGGCGTGCTCAGCCCCGCCGACCTCGACCGCATCGTGCCCGACTGGCGCGAGCGCGAGACCTGGTGCTGCGGCCCCACCGGCATGCTCGACGCCATGGAGGCCCACTGGGAGCAGGCCGGCCTCGCCGACCGCATCCACACCGAGCGCTTCCGCCCCGTGATCATCTCCGAGGGCGAGGGTGGCACGGTCACCTTCCGCAAGAACGGCACCGTCATCGAGTCCGACGGCGCCACCCCGATCCTCGACGCCGGCGAGGAAGCCGGCGTCCTCATGCCGTCCGGGTGCCGTATGGGCATCTGCTTCGGCTGCGTTCTCCCGCTGCGTGAGGGAGCTGTGCGCGACCTGCGCAACGGCGAGCTCACCGTGGCCACCCCGGACGACGACGTCCGCATCCAGACCTGCGTGTCGGCGGCCGCCGGCGCCTGCGAGATCGACCTCTAGGAGCGAACAATGGCTGCCATTGCCCAGAACCGTGAGACCGACGACAACTTCGACCTGTCCATCGACGGGTCGCTGGCCGGGACGCCCCGCGCGCCCCAGCGCACCAAGCCCGTCAACAGCCGCCTCAACGTGGTCACGACCGAGCGCAAGCACGCGCCGAAGCCGTCCGGCAAGCCGGACCCGGCGGGGCACCTGAGCCCCGAGGAGATCGAGGCCCTCGGCCTCGAGCTCGACGCCCTGCGCCAGGAGGTCCTCGACTCGCGCGGCACCCGCGACGCGGCATACATCCGCAAGGTCCTCAAGTGGCAGCGCGGACTGGAGATGAGCAGCCGCGCCGTGCTGCTGTTCTCGATCTTCCCGCCGGCGTGGTTCGTCGGCACCGCCGGCCTCTCCGTGGCGAAGATCCTCGAGAACATGGAGCTCGGCCACAACATCATGCACGGCCAGTGGGACTGGATGCGTGACCCGCGGATCCACAGCCAGGAGTGGGAGTGGGACAACGCCACCCCCTCGGAGTTCTGGAAGCACTCGCACAACCAGCTCCACCACACGTTCACCAACGTGATCGGTCGTGACAACGACCTCGGCTACGGCATCATGCGCGTCGACGAGGACCAGAAGTGGGTCCCCGCCTACCTCGGCCAGCCGATCTACAACTTCACCAACATGCTGTTCTTCGAGTACGGCATCGCGGCCTACGACCTCGAGGTCGGCGCGTACGTCAAGGGCAGTGGCAAGACCAAGGAAGAGTTCCGCAACGACGGCGCCAAGGTGCTCAGGAAGATCGGCCGCCACGCGCGCCGTGACTACCTGATCCACCCGCTGCTGTCCGGCCCGTCGTTCTTCCACACCATGGGTGCGAACCTCGTCGCCAACACGGTCCGCAACGTCTGGACCCACTCGGTCATCATGTGCGGCCACTTCCCCGAGGGCGTCGAGACCTTCGCCAAGACCTCCATCGAGGGCGAGACCCGTGGCGAGTGGTACCTGCGCCAGATGCTCGGCTCCGCGAACATCAGCGGCAGCAAGGCCATGCACCTCATGACCGGCAACCTGTCGCACCAGATCGAGCACCACCTCTTCCCGGACCTGCCGAGCAACCGCTACATCGAGATCGCCCCGCGCATCCAGGAGATCTGCCAGCGCTACGGCCTGAGCTACACCACCGGCCCCCTGC
Source organism: uncultured Actinomycetota bacterium (assembly GCA_963695205.1). Classification (GTDB taxonomy): domain Bacteria; phylum Actinomycetota; class Actinomycetes; order Actinomycetales; family Dermatophilaceae; genus Pedococcus. The sequence continues at coordinate 104,971 of CAVOGI010000008.1, forward strand.
CCAAGCAGGTCGCCTCGGCCTGGAAGCAGGTCATCGTCCTGTCGCTGCCGAACAAGCAGCCCGGCCGCACCCGCGTCGGCATCGCCGCGGAGGCCGTGGGCAAGCGCCTCAAGCGCAAGCTGCGTCACGCCACCCCCCGCCGCACCGCCTGACCGGTTCGCAGCGGTACCCTCAGAACGCCGACGGCCCACCTCCTCTCGCCAGGACGTGGGCCGTCGGTCTGTCCGCGCTCGGTTGCGGTATGCGGCGTGGCCGGATCCGGAGCGCCGGCTCAGGTGCGACGAGCGGTGACCAGCAGGTACTCCCAGTCCAGCACCGTGTGCCCTTCGCCGCGGTCGAAGCGCTCCGCCAGGGCGACGAGGTCACGGTCGAGGGCCGCCACCTTCTCCGGGTCGTCGGCGATGTTCCGGTAGGCAGCGATGGTCGGGGCGTAGTTGGTCTTGAAGAAGTCGCGGAACTCCTCCGGCGTCGCGAACACGTCGACGACGAGGTCCTGCTGGACCGCGTGCAGGTCCTCCACCCGGTCGCCGAACAGCCCGCGGACGTGGTCGAGGTGTCCCCACAGCGGCGGCGGCTGGGCGCCGGGAGGCGGGGGTGCGGCATACGGCTTCATCGTCGCGAACATCTGCCCGATGAAACCCTCCGGCGTCCAGCTGAGAACACCGATGGTCCCGCCGGGACGGCAGGTGCGCACGAGCTCGTCCGCCACGAGCTGGTGGTGCGGCGCGAACATCACGCCCACGCAGGACACCACGGCGTCGAACTCGCCGTCGGCGAACGGCTGGGCCTCCGCGTCGACCGTCTGCCACGTGATGGCGAGTCCTTCGCGCTCGGCGTCGGCCCTGCCTCGGGCGAGCAGCTCGGGCGTGAGGTCGCTCGCGACGACCTCGGCGCCGGTGCGCGCTGCTGGTATGGCGACGTTGCCCGACCCGGCGGCGACGTCGTGGATCCGTTGTCCTGCAGCGATGCCCGCGGCCTCGACGAGGACCGGCCCGAGGGGCGAGATCACCTCCCGGGCGACGGCGGCGTAGTCGCCGAGCGCCCAGAGTGCGGCGTGCCTGGCCTTGAGTGCCCGGTCCTCGGCGGTGTTGGTGACGGCTGTCGTGGCCCTGGAGCTGGAGCTGGAGCTGGAGGTGGTGCTGGTGGTGCTGTGCGTGGTGCTCATGGTCTCTCCCCGTGGTCGTTTCCCTGCGGTCACGACGTTAGGAGCGCGGCATGGTGCCGCACATCGGCGCGTGCACGTAGCTGGGTGACCCCATCGCGGAGCTTCCCGGGCCCGTCCGCGGGGTGGGCTGGCGGCATACGCGTAGGTCCGCGAGGTGCCGTTCTGAAGCGGCCACGTGGCTGGGGGGCTAGAGCTTCGCCCAGTCGCCTTCGGAGACGACCTCGACGGAGCCGTCGACGACCTTGATCGCCGTCTGCTCGTCGATGACGTAGGCGGGGACGCCGAGGTCGGCAGCCCAACGCTCGGCGTCAGCCATGGTGTTGGTCGGGAAGGCGTTCAGGTGCGGGAAGATCGAGAAGTCGACGACGCCGAGGGTGCGATCATCCGGCGCAGCGGGCCACTCGACGAAGTAGTCCCCGATGCGCGGCGTCATCACCATGCTCCCCGCACTCACCCCGACCCAGACGGTGTCGGGCAGCGATGGCAGCAGTTCGGCGAGCCCGGACTCCCGCATCCAGTGCGCCAGGTAGGTCGCATCGCCGCCATCGACCAGGAGCACGTCGGCATCGCGAACCCACTTTTCCCATCGCTGCGCGCCGATTGAGGGCAGCGCGGTCAGCTCGAGGACGCCGAGCGAGGCCCAGCCGAGGCCGGTGAAGGGCTGCCAGGCAGGCCTGGCCGCCACGAGGCCCTGCACGGAGGCCGGACCGCACATCGGGTGGCCCCACTGGGCCGTCGGTATGCAGAGCGCGTGGCACTCGTCCACGGGCTTGCCGAGCAGCTCGACCAGTGCCGAGTGGATGCTCGGGTTCGTGACGCCGCCCGAGGTGAGCAGGAGCTTCACGGTGCCTCCGAAGGTTCGCGCAGAAGGGTCATGTGGGTGAAGACCAGCGGCAAGGCTGGAAATCATCGCACCCGAGGCGCCGCAGCGGAGCGGGTCGAGCTCGAGGCAGGGAGGTCGACAGGGGAGCGGCGGCCAGGACCGTCAAGATGACCGCCGCCGCCACGGTCGCTACCAACCCCCGGGCCAGTTGTCCGTGAGTCGGCCCCGGGTGCGGCAGCCGTGGCTGCTCGATCGCGTGAAACAGGTGCACGGGAGCCCCCCTCCGCAGACGTGACACCGCGCGGCCGGATCACGTCCCTGACGGAAGCGGTGGCTGCACGCGGAGCCGCCGGCAGCGTCTCGATCCACTGTCTCGCCACGGAGCGAAGATGCATGATGCATCTGTCCTACGTCACGCGGTCGCCTCCGCTCGCTCGGGTGAGGAGGCGAGCCACTGCGGCGGTCCGGGCGGACTTCCCGTGCAGGTCGAGCTTGGCGTAGGTGTTGCTCAGGTGGCGTTCGACGGTGCGGACACTGAGGTGCAACGACGACGCCATCTCGTCGTTGTCGAGTCCTTGCGCTGCGAGCTGGAGGATCTCGACCTCGCGCGGGGAGAGTCCTTGGAGGTCGACGGCACTGAAGCCGACCACGGGGTCGGTGCGGGACAGCGGCACCCGCGGCGAGGCAGTCTCCTCGAGGAAGACCGCGAGCTCGGCGCAGAAGACCTGCCAGGCGGGTTCGTCCTCGAGGACGATGTGGTTGTCGCTCTCGAGCGCCACGAGCCGCGCGCCACCGATGCCGGTCGCCAGCTGTCGCGCCTCCTTGAACGCGTTCATCCGGTCGCCCCGCGAGTGCATCACCAGTGTCGGCACCTCGAGATCGGCCATCAGCGCGGAGGCGTCGGCGGCATTGCGCTGGCGACGCGAGGTGCGTGCCGTGTCGGCGTCGGTGGACACGCGCTGGAGCTCGTCGAGCCAGACGTGCTGCTCCTCCGTTGCGTCGGGGATCATCAGCGACGTGAAGACCCGCCGGAAGGCCGAGTCCGGTCGGGCCCACCCCACCTTGATGAGCTGGTCGAACGTGTCGTTGAGCTCGATGTCGGCCGGGTCGTCGTCGGGCAGGCCGCAGTAGCTGCCGTAGAACACCAGTCGCGACACCCGCTCGGGGTGCCGGTGGGTGTAGGTGATCGCCACCGGACCGCCCTGGGCCATGGCCAGCAGGGCGAAACGGTCGAGCCCGGCGTCCTCGACCACCGCCTCGAGGTCGCCGAGCCGGGCCGTGAGGCTGTGGTCGGTGACCCCGCGGTCGGACAGGCCGTGCCCCCGCTCGTCGAACCGGATGACGGTGTGGTCGCGTCCCCACTCATCGAGGTAGTGCCGCCAGACCGGTGACTGCCAGTCGTACTGGAGGTGGCTCAGCCAGCAGGAGTCCACGACGAGGGGCGGACCCGAGCCGTGCACGGCATACGCGATCCGCACGCCGTCCGGGGCGCGACAGAACCTGATCTCCTGCCTCGGTGCCGGTGGCTGGCTCGCCATGCCTTCGATGGTACGACCGTGGTGCCGACAGGGAGGGGCGCCGAGGCGGTCAGTCGTCGGTGCCCGGCGGGCACGTCGCCGCGGACGGCGTGCACACCCAGAAGTTCGCCGCGACGACCATGCGGTGGCGAACGAAGCCCGACCGGTAGGTCACCTCGTAGCCGCGGTAGTGCCACGCGCCGGGCTCGGTCACCCTGGCCCGGACCAGGACCTCGATGTAGCCGGCGTCCTTGCCGGTCCGTCGCTCGGGCAGGACCGAGTAGTCCTTGGGACTGCTTCGCATGCCCTTGGCGACGTACTCGTACCCCGCGCCGTCGACCATTCCGATGCCTGACGGGGACGCCGGTGTGATCTCGACTGCCGTGATCGGCAGCCCGGCAGCCTCGTCGCCGACCGAGATCGGACGGACGCTCTCGAGGTGAGCGGTGAACCAGCTGTCGTTCACGAGGAACGTCGAACCCTCCGTCACCTCGGCGCCCACGTCACGTGAGATCCCCGCGCCATAGCCCGGAGGCGGCCCCAGCGGCCCGTAGCCGGTGCCGATCCCGAGGACCGACAGGACGACGCTGGCCGCGGTGAGGAGGCCGAAGGCTGCGGCGCCTGGTCTGCGACGTGTGCGCGGTGTCGCTGACGCCGTCCCCACGGTCTTCGTCCCTGCCCCCATGGCCGGGGAGTATGCCGCGTCAGTCCAGCTCGTCGAGCCACTTCCGGATGGACTCGTTGTGCTGGCCCAGGGCAGGCGGGGCGTCGTGGACCTCGCGGCCACCGGCGAAGGCGTTGTCGTCGAAGCGGATCGGCGGTCCCGGCACCTCGATCGGGCCGAGCACCGGGTGGTCGATGTCGAGGACAAGACCCTGGGAGCGGGTCTGGTCCCAGTCGTAGACGCGGTCGATGGTGCGCACCTCGCCCGCCGGGACACCGACCTCGTCGAGTCGGGTGAGCAGGTCACTCAGCCCGATGTCGGCGAAGGCGTCGTCGAGGAGCTGGGTCACCTCGTCGCGCCGGGCCACTCGCTCGCGGTTGGTCGCCAGACCGGGGGCCATTGGGTCGATGCCGAACGCGTTGGCGAGCTTGACCCACAACGCCTCACTGCCACAGGCGATCTGGACCATCCCGTCGGCGCAGGTGAACAAGCCGTAGGGGCAGATGGACGGGTGGTGGTTGCCCTGCCCGTGCCCGACCTCACCGGCGACCGTGTACCGCGTGCCCTGGAAGGCGTGCACCCCGACGATCGCGGCGAGCAGCGACGTGCGCACCACCCGGCCACGACCGGTGGTGGCGCGCTCGTGCAGGGCGGCGACGACGCCGTACGCGCCATACATGCCGGCGAGGAGGTCGCCGATGGGGACGCCGACGCGCATGGGGGACTGGGGGTTCGGTCCGGTGAGCGACATCAGGCCCGCCTCGCCCTGGGCGATCTGGTCGTACCCGGCGCGGCCACCTTGCGGGCCGTCGTGGCCGAAGCCGCTGATGGACAGCACGACGAGGCGGGGGTTGAGCTCGTGGAGACGTTCGACGGTGAAGCCGAGCCGGTCGAGGACTCCGGGCCGGAAGTTCTCGATGAGGACGTCGCTGTGTCGGACCAGGCGGGTGAGGACGTCACGGCCGTCGTCGGACTTGAGGTCGAGGGTGAGCGACTCCTTGTTGCGGTTGCAGGACAGGAAGTACGTCGAGATCGGGTCGTCCTCGGGTCCCACGAACGGTGGACCCCAACCCCGGGACTCGTCACCGGTGCCGGGTGTCTCGACCTTGATGACGCGGGCGCCCATGTCTCCCAACATCATTCCCGCGTGCGGGCCGGCCAGGGCGCGGGACAGGTCGATCACGGTGATGTCTTCCAACGGTGCGCTCACCGCCACAGTCTTTCAGGCTGCGGGCCGCCGACGCGGGACGGTGCGGGACCATCCGCTCCCATATCCGCTCAGGTCACCGCAACCCGGGCCGTTCGGCGCTGCCGCGGTCGGTCGCACGGTCCCTGGTGTCGCGTTGCGTGCTGGGCTACCGACGGAACACGCGGCGCCAGAGACCAGGTGACTTCTGACCACCCGCCGCACTGTCTGCGGGCCGCGCGGCATCGCTCGCCTTCGTCGCGTCGACACCGAGCACGATCCCCTGGCGAGAGTTGGCACGGACGGGGGCCTCGAGGCCCCCGTCCTGCCGAGCTTCACCGCTCGGACGTTCTTCCACAGGCTCGAACCGAATCCGTCGTCGGGCATCTCGCCCTCCCTCCCGTTGGCCCAAAGTATTGCTCGGCCGCCGAAGGTTCGTGAGCATGTGCAGCCATCGAGCGTTGGCGTCCGCGGCTAGCGCGCCAACGGCTGGACGAAGAGCGTCGTGACCCTCGTGGACCGGCAACCCGTGGTCCGGTACGGCACGAACTTCGCGAGCGTCGAGCCGGGCACGTAGACGCGCAGTCCGTCCACGGGGGTGGGACGGCAGGTGGAGGCGGGATAGTTCTGGACGTTGACCAGTCGGATCGGCGCGTCCGCGTGCTGCCTCGGCGCCAAGGTGATCGTCCTGACCGTGCCGGCGTCCCAGGTGGCGGCACGGCCGATCTGGGTGCCGTTGCCGAAGCCGACGTAGGAGACGCCTGGGTAGCCCCGCGTCCAGCAGGTGCCCCGGCTGGTGTTCGTCAGGCGCAGGTCGCCGATCCGGCTGCCGGCGGCGCCCTGGATGTTGACGAGGCTTCGCGGCCAGGCTGGAGTTGGTGCAGTGCGGTACGGCGGCCTGCGCCGACGCCGGTGCTGCACCGAGCGTGGCGACCGTCAGTCCGGCTGCACACGTCAGGGTGAGGATCATTTTCTTGGTCATGGGAGCGACCCCCTTGTCGGTTCCGGCGGGCGGTTGCCCGCCACCTACTGAGACGCCCGAGCCGTGGCCGGGGTTGGGGGCGACTGGTCCAGGAGCCTGACGGGGTCGCGTTGGCCTCCGCGTTGAGCCGCGGCCCCGGCGCAGACGACCAGGGTGATGCCTACGACGTGGATCGGTGCGGGTCTCTGGTGGAGCACCAGCAGCCCAAGGACCACGCCGATGGCCGGCTCGAGGGCCATCAGTGTCCCGAAGGCTGTCGGGGTCATCCGTCGTAGGGCGAGCATCTCGAGGGCGAACGGCAGAACGGGTAGCAGGAGGGCGAGCCCGGCAGCTGCGGCAAGGATGCCGGGCGTGATGTGACCAGCCGCTTGGGGTATGCCGATGGTGGCAGCCGTGAGCGCGGCGATGGGAACGGTGATGGACAGTCCGCTCAGGCCGGAGAATCGGTCGCCGATGCGCTGGGTGAGGACGATGTAGGTGGCCCAGCCGAGGGCAGCCAATGCGGCAAAACCCATACCTGCGGGGTTGAGGTGTCCGTGCCAGGGCTCGGTGAGCAGGATGACACCGAGCAGGGCCAAGGCCGGCCAGACGAGGGCTCGTCGGTGGTGCGCCCGGAGGGCGGCCACGGTCAGTGGCCCGAGGAACTCGATCGACACCGCTGTGCCCAGGGGGATGCGTTCGATGGCGGCGAGGAAGGCGATGGTGACCAGACCCGTGGTGACGCCGAGCCCGACCAGCGCTGGCAGGTCCTGGCGGCGCACCTGGCGCAGCGGCGGCCGGGCGAGGACGAGGAAGACGACCGCGCCCATACTGAGGCGCAGCCATGCGGTTCCGCCGGCGCCGACAGCGCCCATCACGTCCACGGACAGGGCTGAGCCGAGCTGGACGGACAACATGGCGGCGACGGCCAGCGCCCAGGGTGGGACTGCGACCGACCGGGTGCGGACGGTCATGGCTGGTCCCGGCTGGCCTTCCAGTCCCCGATCCGGCCAAGGCGCCTGCGTTGTTGTCTGGCGGCGCCCCGGTCGGGTCCGTGGTCGCGTTCCTCGAGGCGGTTGCTGACCCGTTCCCGGTGCTCGACCGGGTTGGCATCGTCGTACTTGAACTTCGCGTCGACCCCGAGGATCTGCAGTCGTAGGCCACGGATGCCAGGGAGCATGCGCCCGTACGGCGGTGCGTCGACCCCCACCACCGCATGGCCACCCTCGGGTTGGAGGTCGGCGAGCTGTGCGTCGAGGACGTCCACCTTGCCCTGCGGGTCGTCGACGATGGTGGGACGGCAGACGAACTGCACCGAGGTGTAGTAGCTGGTGGGGACACCGTCCTCGTCGGGGCCGCCGGCCTTTGCGCGCCAGTGGGTCGGGACGTAGGCGTAGTCCCCGACCACGGCGAGGCGCACCTGCGCGGCGGCCTCCAGGTGTGGCCAGACCGGGTTGGGGCGCGCGAGGTGGAGGAGCAGCTCCTCCCCGGCCATGGTGAAGTGCGTCGGTAGCACCAACGGTGCCTGCGCCCGGTCGAGGTTGTTGACCGCGAGCACCCCGAAGTGGTCGGTCGAGGCCAGCCACTGCTGCCATTCGGCGGCGTCGAGGGCCGAGTCCCATGGGTGGATGAGCACGTCAGTGTTCCTTGCGATCGGGGGCCGCCGGGGCGGTCGCGGGGCTGGTCGTCGGGGAGGATCCGACGCCGGGTTCGAACACGGTGAGGGAGAACCGGGCACCGTCGGGACCCGGGTTGGCGTACCCGTGCGCGACGTCGCCGGGGAACGACACGGCGTCGCCGAGCCGTAGCTCGATGGTCTGGTCCGCGACTTCGAGGGTGACGGCACCTGCCAGCACCTGGATGAGCTCCTTGGTCCCGGGCGTGTGTGCGTCGCTCCGGTGATGGTCGCCCGCGCCGAGGGTCCAGTCCCAGAGCTCCAGCACGTCCGGTGGTGCGGTGCCAGCGACCAGCACTCCGCGTCCGCCGGCCGGCCCCGGTCCACAGCGCGGCTCCCTCGCCGCTGCGAGTCACCTTCACCTGCTTGGGCTCTGGCTGTTCCACCAGCGCAGGCAGGCCCACGCCCAACGCGTCGCTGATCCTCAGGAGCGTCCCGACGCTGGGGTTGGCTGCGCCCTGCTCGACGTTGACGACCATCCGCCGGCTCACGCCTGCGGCCGCAGCCAGCTGGTCGAGCGTCCAGCGCCGAGCCTGTCGCAGGTCCCTCACCCGGGTGCCGATCGTGCCCGAGAGAGCCGTCGTCTCCGCATCCATGCAGTGCAGCATACTGCACTGCATGGTGCAGTACGTCGTATGGCTACTCCGGCAGGTCCGCCGGAATGAGGCTGTAGACGTACATGTCCTTGGGCTCGTTGCCCACCTTCTCCCAGGCCCGCAACAAGCCCTCCCGCAGGAAGCCGCAGGACTCGGCAGCCCGCCAGGACCCCTCGTTCCATGGTTCGACGAACAGCTGCAGTCGTTCGACCTCCTCGAGGCCGGCAGCCCACTTCGTGACTGCCTCGCAGCGCCGCGCGTGCGTAGCCGCGGTGGCGGAACTGCGGTGCGATCCAGTACCCCGTCGAAGCGCGACCGGTCGCGATGTCGCGGGTCCACAGGCCGATCTGTCCGACTGCGTCGTCCGTCTCGTGGTCGGCGATCGCGAACGAGTAGCCGACGCCGGTCGCCAGGCGCTGATGCTGCCGGGAGAGGTACGCCTCGACGTCAGCGGGGGAGCCGCTCGCAGGGACGGTGGTGATCAGGGGGATCCGGGGATCCTTGGAGGCGGAGGCGATGACATCGGCGTCACGGGACTCGAAGGCGCGCAACGTGACGGGCGGATTCGTCAGCCGCGGCATCGTGCTTGGCAACATGCGCCGAGTCTGTGCGGAGCCGGGCGGCGCAGCGAGCCAGACAGCTGGTCGCAGGGCCTAGTACGCCTGGACCTCCTGACGTGCCGATGAGTTTGGTGGGCTCGCTCGGTCCACTCACCCAGCCAGCACCACGAGCAACCAGGAGACCGCATGCGCAAGGTCGTGCTCTACGCCGCCGTCCCTCGACGGGGCAGTCGACGATCCCGACAGGTTCTTCGCCCGAGACGGGGAGAGGGCAAGAAACCCCCGAGTTCGACCCTGCGATGGCCGACAACGAGGACGAGATCATCGCGTCGCAGGACTCGGTGCTTCTCGGCCGCGCCATGTACGACGAGCTGGTCGAGGTTCTGGCCGACAGCGGATCACCAGCCCTTCGCCAACTTCATCAACAACGTCAAGAAGTACGTCGTGACCTCCTCTCCGTTGTCGAACACCTGGCACAACACCGAGCCGGTCCACGGACCTGTGGAGCAGGTCGTGCGGGACCTCAAGGCCCGGCCCGGCTCAGACATCGGCATCCACTTGCAGCATCCAGCTGGCGCAGTCGATGCTGGCGGCGGGACTCGTCGACACGCTGCAGCTGGTGGTCGGCCCCACAATGGGATTCACCGGGCGCAAGCTGTTCGACGGTACCCACCGGCCCCGCCGGCTCGACCTCGTCAGGGCAAGACCGACCCCCAGTGGCACCCTGCTGCTGACCTACCACGACCGAGGATGACGCTGATGTCACGCACCCGGATCCACAACCTGGCCATCTCGCTCGACGGCTTCGCGACCCGAGAGCCCCAGTCCACCGAGGCGCCCTTCGGCCATGCCGGCCAGCGCCTGCACGACTGGATGTTCGGCACCCGGTTCTGGCGCGGCAGGGCGCCCCCGGTGGCGCAGCGGACGCGGGCGGATCCGAGCGGGGTCGACCACGCGTTCGCGGAGCGTCACGGCATCGGCTTCGGCGCCGAGATCATGGGCGCCAACAAGTTCGGCCCCCGGGCTGGCAGGACGACCGGACTGGAAGGGCTGGTGGGGGCCGAACCCGCCCTTCCACACGCCGGTCTTCGTCCTCACCCACCACCCGCACACCTCGGTGGAGATGGAAGGCGGCACCACGTTCCACTTCCTGGATGCTTCAGCCCGGCCGAGGCGCTCGAGAAGGCACGCGAGGCGGCCGGTGGCCAGGACGTGCGGCTCGGCGGCGGCCCCTCCGTCGCACGCGACTACCTCGCCGAGGGGCTGGTCGATCACATGCACCTGGTGCAGGTCCCGATCGTGCTCGGCCGCGGTGTCCGGCTCTGGGACGGCCTGGAGTCGCTTGACGAGGCATACAGCATCGAGGCGGTCTCGACGCCCTCTGGCGTCACCCACCTGACGTTCACGCGCAGGGTGCCCTAGTGGGCGTTGATCCCCAGGAAGGCGAGCTTTGCCTCCACGAGGCTGCGGACGAGGTCGGCCGGGAGGGGTTCGTCGACCGGGAAGTGGAGTGAGCCGCTGGTGTGCTCGTACCCGCTCACGGCGTCGCCCAGATCGGCGAGAACCCTGCCGCTGTGGGGCAGGTACGCCAGGTGGTGCTTGAAGGCCGCGAACCCCGCCACGACCTTCCCGTCGACACGGAACGCCGGCATGCCGTAGGAGATGCACTCTTGCGCGTCGGGGACGACGGCGAGGATCGATCGGCGCAGGGTCTTCCAGCGTGCTGCGCTTCGGTTCCTCGAGCCGGGCCAGGTAGGCATCTACCTCGTCAGCTGTCACGACGTCGGCCTCCTCGCAGGGCCTCAGGAAGCCCGTGTCGGCTGCGCCAGGCTGCCCAGCGTGTCGAGCAGCGACGTGCGGGCGCGGGCACGCCGCCCTCGGACCACGTGAGGGTGCGCCGGTGGGCGCCTCGGCTGATGTGCAACGTGTAGGTGAACTGGTCCGCGCCCACACCTCGGCTCGACGCCGACTGCTCGGTCCCGGCCTCGTGGCCGCGGCCGACCCGGACAGAAGGTCGGACGCCACCTGGACCTGGTCCCCGGACAGGTCGGCCTCGGCGCACTCGGCCACCAGGTCGACTCCGGCGATCCCACCGCTGCGGCGGTAGCTGACGTGAAGCTCGTTGGCCACAGTTCGAGGATAGACCGGGCGGTGCACGACCGCCCGGACTCATCGGCTCGATCGCCTCGATCGCCTCGATCGACTCGATCGACTCACGCTCAGCGGACCTTCACCTTGACCGCGTCCCAGCCCGCCTTGACGGCAGCCGCCTCGTCGCTCGTCGCGCCGTACCGGCTCCGCGCGGACCGCAGGGTGAGTCCCGCGAACCGGGTGAACGTCGATCCCGGCCGGAGGCGCGGATCCACGAGGGTGTCGTACCAGATCTGCCCGGGGGCCTCCCAGGCGTTGCCGCCGATGGTCGTCGCGATGACGTAGAAGGCGTGGTTCGGGATGCCCGAGTTGGTGTGCACACCGCCGTTGTCGGACGCCGTGTGCACGTAGCCGTCCATTGTCGACGGCTGGTTGTCGTACTGGTTCGCGGTCCCGGGCGCCTTCATCGAGCGCAGGGCCGGGGCCAGCTGCGGCGCCGACGATGTCGGCGCCGATGAGCCAGTCGGCGGTCGCCGCGTCCTGCCCGAGCTGGTACTGCTTGACGAGCGAGCCGAAGACGTCGGAGACCGACTCGTTGAGGGCACCGGACTGGCCGGAGTAGGTCAGGTTGGCCTCGTTCTGGGTCACGCCGTGGGTCAGCTCGTGCCCGACGACGTCGATGCCCTTGGTCGTGTCGGTGAGCAGCTGGCCGTCGCCGTCACCGAAGAACATGTGACCGGCGCCGTCCCAGAACGCGTTGTCGTAGTTGGTGCCGAAGTGGACGAGGCCGTCGATCTGCAGGCCCTGGTCGTCGATCGAGTCGCGGTGGAAGATGTCCCAGTAGAGCTTGTAGGTGTAGCCGAAGTTGTCGTACGCCTGGTTGATCGAGACGTCCGAGACCGGCCCTTGGCCCTCGGCCCTCACGAGGGCCCCGAGGCCGGAGCCCGTCGAGTGGTTCTGGTCGTAGATCGCGCGGTTCGGGGTGCCCGCCCCGGCGCGGGGGGTGACGGCCCGCGAGGGCGCAAGGGCGCGGGCCGCGTTCTCGGCCCGGGCGACGCGGAAGCTCTGGTCGAGCAGCAGGGTGTCGAGAAGTGCCTGGCGCTGCTCGGCGTCGGCATCGCGGGCGACGGCAGCGAGCAGGTCGGGCGGGATGATGCAGGCGAGTCGCGCCCAGCCGGTCAACGGTGCCGCGTGGTCCCATTCCTTGGCGGATGACTTCGGCATGTCCACTCCTGTCTGCGATTTCCGATTCGTGAGCGTTCGGATGCCGTGACCAGGAAGTGGAGACGCCAAGTGGCGCCTGGTCCTGCACGCGGCAGAGCACGCGGGACGGCGGTCGCAGCGGTGACGCCGCGCCCCTGCACGGCCACCAGAGGGTCAACAAAGACCTGACTTCGTCTCCATGCTCATGGGGCCCTGACCGCTTGTCATCATGCGTTTGTGTGATCTTGCGGCTGATCGCGACGCACGAGTGTGCTGGCACCAGGCCGTGCCGAGACCACGCGGGAGACCCGTCTGGACGATCAGGCGGGAGGACAGTCGGAGGGGCCAGCGGGAAGACCAGCCGGAAAGGTCAGCGGGCGAGGTGCGCTTCGAGGCGGGCTACGGCGCCGTCGACGTCGGTGAGCTTGTCGAGACCGAACAACCCCAGGCGGAACGTGGAGAAGTCGTCGCGTTCGCCGCACATCAGCGGGACGCCTGCGGCCACCTGCATCCCGCCCTGCTTGAACCTCGCACCCGACTTGATCTCGGGGTCGTCGGTGAACGACACCACGACGCTCGACGCGGCGAACCCTTCGGCTGCAACAGACGGGAACCCGCGCTCAGCCAGCAACGCTCTGACGCGGCCACCGAGTGCGACCTGGGCATCGCGCAATACGTCGAGCCCCTGCGAACGGGTCTCGAGCATGAGGGCGGCGTCGCGCGCGAGGGAGTCCGTGGGCATCGTCGCGTGGTACGGCGTCTGGCCCTCGGTGTAGGCCTCGCTGATGGTCAGCCACTTCTGCAGGTCGATCGCGAAGCTGGTGGAGGTCGTGGCCATGACGCGCTCCCGACCAGCCTCGGAGAGCATGACGAACCCTGCGCACGGCGACCCGCTCCACCCCTTCTGCGGCGCACTGAGCAGCACGTCGACGTGGAGGTCGGTCATGTCGACCCACAGCGCACCGGAGGCGATGCAGTCGAGGACGAACAGCCCGCCCACGGCGTGCGTCGCGTCGGCAACCTGCCGGACGTAGTCGTCCGGCAGCAGGATGCCCGCGGCGGTCTCGACGTGTGCGGCAAAGACGACCTCGGGTCGGTCGCGCTCGATGGCCTCGACCACCTCGGCGATGGGTGCGGGCGCCCACGGTGCCTGCGGTTCGTCCGAGGCCGGGCGGGCGCGGCACACGGTCGTCGCGCTTGCCACGGAACCGGCGTCGAGGATCTGCGACCAGCGGTAGGAGAACAGGCCGTTGCGGACGACGAGGCACTGACGGCCGGTGGTCAGCTGTCGGGCGACCGCTTCCATCGCGTAGGTGCCGCCACCGGGGACGACGGCCACGGTGGCGCGGAGTACGTCGTGCGCAGGACGTCGATGATGTCCTGCATCACCCCGACGAAGCGCTTCGACATGTGGTTGAGCGAGCGGTCGGTGAAGACGACCGAGTACTCGAGCAGGCCGTCAGGGTCGATCTCGGTGCGGGGAAGGGTCACAGCCAGCAGGTTGCCACACGGAGCGCGGCCGCGCGGCTGGAGCGATGCCGAGTATGGCGCGCGAGCCTCGTTCCACAGGTGCGCGGCGGCACCCGCCGTCCGCCGCCGATCCGCTGGAGGATGGTGGGCATGACCCAGCTCAAGAGCTTCGACCACATCGGCGTCACCGTCGCCGACCTGGACACCGCCGTGGACTTCTTCGTCGGGCTCGGCCTCGAGGTGGAGGGCCGCACGTTCGTCGAGGGGGAGTTCCTCGACACCGTGTGCGGGATCCCGGACGCGCGGACCGAGATCGCCATGCTGCGGCCGCCGGGCGGTGGCACGGCCTTGGAGCTGGCGAGGTTCGTCCGGCCCGACCACACGCCCGGCTCGCCGACCGCGATGGCCAACGAGCTCGGCCTGCGCAACGTCTGCTTCGTCGTCGAGGACCTGCAGTCGATCGTCGACCGCCTGGCCCGGGACGGCTACGGACTCATCGGGGGAGTGGGTAGGTACGAGGACATGTGGCTGATGGCCTACGTGCGTGGTCCTGAGGGGATCATCGTCTCCCTCACCGAGCGGATCGGTCCGCCTTCACGAGCCTGACGAGCACCCAGACGGCCACACTCAGCAGTACGACCAACGGGATGATGTTCGTCAGCCGAGGCCCGAAGACCCTCACCATGACTTCGCCGACAGCGGCGTAGGCCAGGGTGGTCACGGGATAGAGGAGGGCAGACGTCACTCGCTGCCGAGCGTTCCATGCCGGCGCCAGCATTGAAAGGACGACAACGACGCACCACGGAAGGACGAAGAACATGCCCACGGCGACGATCTCGAGGGGGCCAGGGACGCTCCACGACAGGAGGGTCGACAAGGGCGATACCCAGAGCGTTGATGCAGGAGGCCGTGATGCCCAGCCAGGTCGATCCGGGAATTGTTGCTCGTGGAGCGCGGATGGCGCGGTCGGCGTAGGCCTCGTCGGCGACGGACTGGGGGCTGCCCAGGTCGGCGAGCACGCGCCGTACGTCGTCGTCGGTGGCGTCGACGCCCAAGGAGCCGTCGAGGTGCTCGCGGACTCCGGCGAGGACCTCGGCGCGCTCGCCCGGATCGATGCCGTGCAACAGGAGCTCGAGGTCGTGCAGCCAGGCGTCGGCGAGCGGGTGGGTGGTGTGGGCGCTCATGAGATGCCCCCTTGGAGTGCGGTGTCGACCGCGTCCCTGAAAGGTTTACAGGTGCGCTTGAACGCGGCGAGGGACTCGGTCCCTCGCTGGCCAGGAGGATGCCGTCGGCCGTGAGGCGGCGGGCGGCGACTCCCGAGACGGACAGGCTCAGAGCCAGTCGACCTCGGCCGTGGTCCGGCCCTCGGCGAGCCGCGCGTACCCCGGGCCTCGGTCGAAGAACGGTTCTTCCGCAGGACGACCCGACCTCAGCCCCGCCCGCAGGGCATCGGAAGCAGCGACGTCGACCACCGGCTCGTCCTTCGAACCCGTTGCCACGACGCCGTAGTCCCGGCGCGCTCCCTCGAACGAGACCTTGCCCCAGCGCAGGTCACGCTCGACGTCCTCGTAGGGACGATCGAGCGGGTCGCCCCAGCCGCCACCGCCGGTGGTGCGGATGCGGACGACCTGACCGGCCCTGATCGGCTCGGCGTCGGCGAGGGCGTCGACCTCGCGCTCGTCGGGGCCGCCGAGGTCGACGGTGACGTTGAACGACATACCGGCCTTGCCGCCCTTGACCCCCCAGCACGCGAGGATCGACCGGTCGGCGATCGACATGAAGTGGGCGTCCTTGAGCATCCGGATCTGCTTCTCGTAGCCGAGCCCTCCGCGGTAGCGCCCGGCCCCGCCGGAGTCGACGGCGAGACCGAGCCGCTCGACGATGAACGGGAAGCGGCTCTCGGTGAACTCGGTCGGCAGGTTCCTCGAGTCGGGGACGACGTGGATGGTGTCCTCGCCATCGGCGTAGTAGCGCCCGCCCGAGCCGCCGCCGAGGACCTCGCGCATGAGGTAGTCGTTGCCGTCGCGGTCCTTGCCGTAGACCCCGGTGTAGCGGATCGTCTCCTGGTCGGCGGGCATCTTCCCGTCGACCGCCTTGGCGACGACACCGGCCAGCACCCCGAGGAGCCGCAGGATGACGAACGTCCGGGCGTTGGTGGGTGCGGGGAAGATCGGTGTGAGCAGGGTGCCCTTGTCGGGGAAGCGCATCTCGATCAGCGGCACCACCCCCTCGTTGACGTCGAGCTCGGCCATGCGCTCCGGGGTGTCGGCGAGGTTGCGAAGGATCGGGGCCAGCCACTTCTTGAGGAAGTTGCCGCCGACGTAGTCGCCGCAGTGGTTGATCGGCCCCTTGGCCTGGGGCGCGGTACCGGTGAAGTCGATGATGAGGCGGGGGCCGGCGGGACGACCGTTCTCGGGGTCGGCCGGCGCGTCGCTCACCTTGGTCAGCGTGATCCGCTGGGTGTGCAGCCTCGGGTCATCGACGCCGTCGTGCTCGGCGTAGTCCTCCCAGACGTAGGTGCCGTCGGGGATCTTGGAGAGGATCTCGCGACGGTAGGTCTCCGTCGTCCGGTCGAGGATCGCGTCGAACGCCGCCTCCACGTCGGCGCGGCCGTAGCGAGCAAACAGCTCGCCGAGGCGTCGCGCTCCCATCAGGCAGGCCGAGCACTCGGCGTCGAGGTCGGCGGCGAGCGAGTCGGGCATGCGGGAGTTGCGGGTCATGATCCGCAGGGCAGCCTTGTTGGGAATCCCTTGTCCCACAGCTTGATCGGCGGGACCGCCAGGCCCTCCTCGTGCACGCTCGTGGCGTTGCTCGGCATCGACCCGGGCACCGCACCACCGATGTCGTCGTGGTGGCCGAACGCCTGGACGAACGCCACCACCTCGCCGTCGGCGAACACCGGCACCGTCACACACAGGTCGGGCAGGTGCCGATGCCGCCCTCGGACTCGTAGACGTCGTTGTGGAAGAAGACGTCTCCCTCGGCCATCTCGTCCAACGGGAAGTCGCGCACGATCGGGTGCACGAGGGCGGAGTAGGACCGACCCGTGAGCTTGCGCAGCTGCCGGTCGTGGATGCCGGCGCGGAAGTCGTGAGCGTCGCGGATCATGGGGGACCGGCTGGTCCGCGCTATCGAGGTCTCCACCTCCATCTCGACGCTCGCGAGGGTGCCCTGGACGATCTCCACCAGGATCGGGTCGACGGTGCTTCCGAGCGGGGTCAGCCGCCCGCCGTGCTCGTATGCCGTGGGCAGGCCAGCGGTGTTCATCGGTCGCCTCCGGTGGTGGGAGTGTTCGCCAGGGTGCGGGTGATGACGAGGTTGCCGATCGAGTCGACGCGGACGGCGAAGCCGGGATGGACCGGGACCGTGGAGCCGAACTCCTCGACGATCGCCGGCCCCTCGAAGGTGTCACCTGCCCGCAGGTCCGGTCGCCAGAGGACGGGGGTGTCGATGAACCCGTCGCCCGCGTCGAAGCAGACCTGCCTGCGCCCCGCGTTGTTCGGAACATCCGGCGTGCCAGGACCCGTCGGATCTTCCGAAGAGCCGGGCTGTCGGCGGGGGAGGTCGCGCAGCTCGGGGCGGGTGATCGGGCCGACACCGGTCACCCGCAGGTTCACCCACTCGACCTGCTGGGTGGGGTCGTGTCGGAAGTCGTAGCCGTACAACGCGCGGTGCTCGGCGTGGAACGCATCGGCGACCGCGGCTGCATACGCGTCGTCGACGGTGCCCTCCGGTGCCGCGACGCGGACCTCGAAGGCCTGGCCGAAGTAGCGCAGGTCCACCGTGCGGGAGTAGCGGTGAGCTGATCGCGGAGAAGCCCTCTGCATCAAGGGCTTTCGCCGCGCGGCCGGTGAGGTCGTCGAAGGTGTGCTGCACCGCGGCGTGGTCGAGCGCGTCGTGGCGGGCGACAGCCGTCTGGACGTAGTCGTTCTTCACGTCGACGGTGAGCAATCCGAAGGCCGACACGTTGCCCGGGTTCTGCGGGACGACCACCCCGGCGAGGTCGAGGATGTCGACGAGGCGGCAGGCGAGCAGCGAGCCCGAACCGCCGAACGTCGTCAGCATGAAGTCGCGGACGTCCAGGCCACGCTTGACCGACACCTGGCGCAGCGCGTTGGCCTGGTTCCACGCGGAGATCTCGAGGATGCCGGTGGCGCACCGCACGGGGTCGAGGTCGAGCTGGGCGGCGAGCGCGTCGATGCCGTCCTTGGCGGCCCCCACGTCGAGGGGGATCTCGCCGCCGAGCAGGTGCGGGGGATCCGCCCGAGGACGACGTGGGCGTCGGTGATGGTCGGCTCGGTGCCACCCTTGGCGTAGCAGAGCGGGCCGGGATCGGCGCCCGCCGACTGGGGGCCGACCTTGAGGGTGCCCTCGGGCGTGACCCAGGCGATGGAGCCGCCGCCGGCGCCCACCGTCACGACGTCGATCATGGGGATCTTGCTCGGGTAGGCGCCGACGGTCCCCTCGGTCGTCAGGGTCGGCTCACCGTCCAGGACGACGCTGACGTCGGTCGACGTGCCGCCACCGTCGCAGGTCAGCACCTTGGCGAACCCGGCCCGCTGGGCGATCAGGCCCGCGCCGAGAGCCCCGGCGGCCGGCCCGGACAGGACGGTCGTGATCGGCTGGTTGACCACCTCGTCGGCCGAGAGGACGCCTCCGTTGGACTTCATGATGTAGAACGGGATCGGTTGGTCCGTCAAGGAATCCAGCCGACTGTGGATGTTGGCGACGTAGCGCGAGACCTTGGGCTTGACCGCGGCGTCGACCAGGGTGGTCATCGACCGCTCGTACTCGCGGTACTCGCGCAGGACCTCGCTGGAGATCGAGACGACCGCATCGGGGTGCTCGCGTCGCAGCACCTCGCGGACGGCGAGCTCGTGGCTGTCGTCGGCGTAGGAGTGCAGCAGGCAGACACCGATCGTGCTGATGCCGCGGTCCCTGAACCAGCGTGCGGCCGCGACGGCCGACTCCTCGTCGAAGGGCCGGATCTCGTTGCCCTCGAAGTCCATGCGCCCACCGACGGTTCGGACCAGGTCGGCCGGGACGATCCGTGGCGGCTTCACCCAGAAGTAGGAGTTGCCGTAGCCGTCGGGGACGGCTTGGCGAGCGATCTCGAGGATGAACTCGTAGCCCTCGGTCGTGATGAAGCCGAGCGACTCCACCTTGCCCTCGAGCAGCTGGTTGGTCGCGACGGTGGTGCCGTGGCAGACCGCGGTGATGTCGGTGCCCGTGGCGCCCATGAGGTCGAGGACCTTGTGGACGCCGGTGATGAAGCCGTCAGCCGGGTTGGCCGGCGTCGACGGCGTCTTGGTGGTGACCAGCTCGCCGGAGCCCTCGTCGAGGGCCACCACGTCGGTGAACGTGCCACCCGTGTCGATGCCGATCCGGATGCGCCGCTGCGGCTGTGTCGTCACAGCACGATTCAAGCGAGCCGCCGCGACCGATGCGTTGGCACAAGTTGCCAACCACCGTTCTCAGGACTGTGCAGGCAGGGCAGGTCCACGCACGGCGACGTCCACGGGGTCGGGCCCGTGCAGCGGCACCTCACGCCAGCCGAGGTCCACGGTGCCGTCGGCCCGGGTCCGGAGCCGCACGGTGTGCGGGGTCTCGATCAGGCGCAGGTCTGCGGCGAACGTCCCGTCCTCCTGCCACCCGCCGGAGGCCATCACGGGCAGCTCGGCGCCCTGGACCGCGAGCACCGACTCGACCCACTCACCGTCACCCACGGCCAACGGCACCTTCGTGCCGTCACGGTCGAGGACCAGCTCGTATGCCGCGCCGGCGCGGGTGAGGCTCGCCGCGCCATACGCCTCGGGGAGGGCGCTGTCCGCGGACCGCGTCCAGGAGGCCGCGTCGGGGCCGCTGCCGGTGGACGCGAGGGTCGGGACGCGCAGGGTGCCGAGCCGGTCGGCGAGCTCGTCGTCGGCCTGGGCGTCGCCCTCCTGGTCCACGGCAGGCAGCAGGTGCTCCCAGACGAGGTCGAGGACGGCCTGCATGTCGGTCGCCTCGGAGGTGATGGCGATGGCGATGTCCTGCTCGGGCAGGACCATGGCGAACTGGCCGAAGGCGCCGTCGCCGCGGTAGCCGTGGCGGGCGTTCCAGAAGGAGCAGCCGTAGCCCTGGTCCCAGTCGGGGTTGGGGTCGGCCTCGGTGTTCGGCAGGCCGGTCGGCGCGGTGGCGCGGGCGACCCATTCGGCGGAGAGCAGCTGCTCGCCCTGCCACCGTCCGCCGTCGAGGTGGGTCTGGGCGAGCGCGAGGATGGCGTCGGCGCCGACGTGGATGCCGGAGAAGCCGATCTCGCGCCCGGTGGCGGTGCGGTGCCAGCGGACGTCGTGGGCGCCCAGGGGCTCGAGCAGCCGCGGGCGGGCGAACTCGAGGAGTCCTTCACCGGTGACCGCACGGACGACGGCAGCGGCCAGGTAGGTGGCGACCTGGTTGTAGGCCCAGACGGTGCCGGGCTCCTGCTCCGGCGGCGCCGCGAGGATCGCACCGAGGACGGGGTCGGTGCCGTCGTCGGACGGGGTCTCGGCAGCGCGCCAGACCGCCTCCGTCCAGGCGTCGACGTCGTGGCCGGTCGCCATGGTGAGGCAGTGGCCGAGGGTGAGTCGCTGGAACCGCTCGTGGATCTCGACCCCGGCGGGCAGCTCGGAGGCGGGCAGCAGGTCGAAGACCCGGTCGTCGAGCGAGACCCGGCCGGCGTCGACCAGCAGGCCGACGGTGGCGGCCGTGAAGGACTTGCTCAGCGAGTAGACGAGCTGGTTGCGCTCCGCGGCGTATGGCGCCCACCAGCCGCGCGCGATGACGTGGCCGTGTCGCGCGACCAGGAGGCTGTGCGGGTCGTGGCCGCCGGTCTCGAGGGCGTCGACGAGGGCAAGGAGCCCGCGGGCGTCGACGTTCTGGGCAGAGGGTGAGCTGGTCGGCAGATGGCACGTCTCGAGGCTAGCTCGCGGACGCCTCGAGCGCTTTGGGTGCCCGAGCGGGAGTGAAACCCGACCCTCTGGGCACCCAAAGCGCGGTGGGCCGGGCGGCTCAGCCGTCGGCGCCGAACCGTGCCACGGTGGTCGAGCGGGATCAGCGGCTTCTCGCCGCGCACCCTCAGCTCCTGCACGGCCCACGTGTTGCCGTCCGGGTCGGCGAACCCGAAGAACGTCCCGCCGTCGCGCTCGTCGATGACCGTGCACGTCACTGCACTCGCACCCCGCGGCCGACGAGCTCGGCGCGGGCGGCCGCGGCGTCGGCGACGCACGAGCTGCAGTCCACGCATCGAGCCCGGGGACATCTCGCTTCTGGGCCGGCAGGGTGCCGACGACGATCGAGCAGCCGGAGCCGCGCGGCGTCAGCTGGGCGACGTCCATGTGCTCGTTCGTCGTGCGGTGGTCGAGGTCGAAGCCCACCTGGTCGCGGTAGAACTCGACCGCCGAGTCGAGGTCGCTGACGGGCAGGATGACGACTTCCAGGGTCCAGTCCATGCCGCGCAGTCTGCCGCGGGGGCCGACGGGCGGAAGGGCGTCAGTGGGGAAACGAGGACTGCGCGGGACGCTCGAGGTCGTCGCGGTGGTTGCGGATGAGGTCGAGGTTGCGGTCGCGAAGGTGGTCGAAGCCCTGGCCGATGTTGGACCCCGGCGTCAACGAGCCGAGCGCGGTCTCGGGGTCGAGGCGAGCCGACACCCAGCCCTCGTGCGAGGCGGCCTTGGCCACGATGTGGCCGACAGGCGTGACGATGTGGGAGTTGCCGAAGTAGAGGACGCCGGCAGCGTCGACGCCGGTGGCGTTGGCCCCGACGACGAACACGTGGTTGTCGTACGCCCGGGCCCGCGACGTCAGCTCCCAGATGTCGGCGGACCTCAGCAGCGCCGAAGGCCGCAGGATGACCTCGGCGCCCTGGACCGCCTGGATCCGCGACAGCTCGGGGTAGTCGCCGTCGAAGCACACGATCATGCCGATCTTCCCCAGTGGGGTGTCGACGACGGTCACGGTGTCGCCGGGCGTGACCCAGCCACCGCCGTCGACGTGCTCGGTGCAGAACGGGTGGGTCTTGCGGTAGACGCCGACGACCTCGCCGCTCGGGTCGATGAGGACCGAGGCGTTGTAGACGGTGCCGCGCTCGGGCCCGCGTTCGTAGGTGCCGAGACAGACGTGCACGCCGAGGTCGCGGGCGACCTGCTGGACGGGTTCGGTGACCGGGCCGGGGATCTCGGAGACGAGGTCCCACAGCTCCTCGGTCGAGCAGTCCGGGGTGAAGCCGGTCGTCGCCGTCTCCGGCAGCACGACGAGCTCGGCGCCTGTCGCGTCGACGCAGCGCCGGGTGAGGTCGACGCACTTGTCGAGGTTCTTGCGGACGACCTCCGGTGACAGCGGTCCGGCGACCGGTGCGATCTGGACGGCCGCGGCGGTGAATGCGCGCATCAGTGTCGCCTCCCTAGGTTCCATCCGACGATAACCCCGGCGAGCGCCGCCACCCCACCGGCGAGGACGCCATACGCCCAGTTGTGGTCGGGTGCGCGACCGACACCTGCCCGCCCAAGCCCGACAGCGGGGGTTGCGGCGATGCCTGCGTAGACGGGGGCCCCGGCGGGGGCGCCGGGGGCACGGGTGAGCACGGGGGACTCGATGGGAGTCGGGCGGACCCCGGCGATGTCGGCGTCGACGGCGGCGAAGAACTGCCCGGCCATCTTGCGGGTGACCCCGGCCAGCATCCGCTGCCCGACGCCGCCGATGACCCCGCCCACGGCCGCGTCCGCGTCGTACGCGAGGTCGGTGCCTCCACCTGCTGCGGAGGTGAGGCGGACCACCACGTCGGCGTCGACCGTGCCCGGTCCGCCCGCGCCGGTGGCCTTCATCGTGAACTGGCCCGGCGGCTGGGGGTCCCTGAGCGCGACACGGCCGTCGTAGGTGCCCTTGATCGCGGCGACGCCGGCCGTGATGGTCATGGCGTACTCGTCCTGCCCCACCTGGGTCAGCGACTCGCAGCCCGGTAGGCAGCGCGCGAGGACGGCCGGGTCGTGGAAGGCGTCCCAGACCTGCTCGGGTGTCGAGGTCAGGGCAGCGGTGCCGGAGATCTTCATCAGGTCCTCGTCGTCGTGTCGTCGGTCCGTGCCGGGGGGCCAGAGGGGTATGGCGCGTGGCCGCGAAGGGAGGGGATCACGCCGGCCGCGTGGCGCTGGCGCAGCTCCCACAGCTCGACCGGGGAGATCGGCATCGAGGTGATGGCGAACCCCTCGGCGTCGGAGATGGCGGAGGCGATGACGGCACTGACGGGGATGCAGCCGGCCTCACCAGCGCCCTTGATGCCCAACGGGTTCAGCGGCGACGGGGTCTCGAGGTGGTCGGTCTCGATGTAAGGGACCTCGGACGCGTAGGGCATGAGGAAGTCCATGAAGGAGGCATTGAGCAGCTGCCCGGACTCGTCGTAGACCATCCGCTCGTAGAGGGCTCCGCCGACACCCTGCGCGACGCCACCGTGGACCTGTCCCTCGACGATCATCGGGTTGATCATCGTGCCGCAGTCGTGGATGACGCAGTAGCGCAGGATGCGGATCTCGGCGGTGACCGGGTCGGTCTCGACGATGGCCGCGTGCATGCCGTTGGCGAACGTCGCCTGGGTCGGCGAGTAGAAGTCGCGGCCCTCGAGACCGGGCTCGTCGTCCTCGGCCACTGGCGGCCTGTCCGGGTCGTTGCTTCCGGCGAACTGCGTTGCGGCCTTTGCTGCTTCGTCGAAGGCATATCGCAGGGGGTTGGACATGACCGACACCGTGCCGAGTGACATCGAGGTGTCAGGTGCACCCTTGACGCGGATGATGCCGTCGACGATCTCGAGGTCGTCGGCCGACACCTCGAGCGCGTCAGCGGCGATGCGCAGCGCCTTGGCCCGCACGTTGCGCGCAGCGAGGGCGATGGCGTTGCCGCTCATCACCGCCGCGCGGGACGCGAACGTGCCCACGGCATACGGCATCCGGCGGGTGTCACCGGTCGTGACGAACACGTCCTCGATCGGCACCCCGAGCTCCTGGGCGACGACCTGCGCGAAGGCGGTCTCGTGCCCCTGCCCCTGCGAGGTGAGGCCGGTGGAGACGTTGACCCGTCCGCTGGTCTCGATCTGGATGTGGCCGCCCTCGTAGGGTCCGACGCCCGTTCCCTCGACGTAGCAACCGATCCCGAGGCCGACCTTGCGTCCCTCGACCCTCGCTCGCTCGCGCTGGTCGGCGAAGTCGTCCCAGCCGACCAGCGCCTTGAGCTTGTCCAGCGATGCGGGGAAGTCGCCGGAGTCGTACTTCAGCGGCCGCCCGTCCTGGAAGAGCAGCCCGTGGTCGAACGGCATCTCGCTCGGCTGGATGAAGTTGCGCGACCGCACCTCGGCGCGGTCCAGCCCGAGCTCGTCGGCGATCGCGTCCATGGTGCGCTCCATCGCGAAGCACCCCTGCGGACGCCCGGCCCCTCGGTACGGCGTGACGAGCACGGTGTTGGTGTAGAGCGACCAGAACTCGCAGCGGTAGGTCCCCGGCTTGTAGGGGCCGAGCAGCTGGGTGGAGGTGATGATCGGGACGATGATCCCGTATGGCGTGTACGCCCCGTTGTCGTGCCAGAACTTCACGTCGAGGGCGAGCAGCCGCCCGTCGTCGTCGAAGCCGACCCTCACCCGCTGGAGCTGCCCGCGCTCGTGGGCCGAGGAGATGAAGTGCTCACGGCGGTCCTCGACCCACTTCACCTCCACGCCAAGGGTTTTCGCGACCCAGGGGACCAGGACCTCCTCGGGCCAAGGGTGGTTGATCTTCACCCCGAACCCGCCGCCCACGTCGGGGGCGATGCACTCGACCTTCGCGAGCGGCATACCGAGCTTGGCGGCGACTGCCGCGCGGACGCCGGTGGAGGTCTGCGTGGAGGAGTAGATGCGCAGTTCGTCGCGGTCTGCGTCCCAGCGGGCGTAGACACCCTTGCCCTCCATGGGCATGCAGGCGCTGCGTTCGATGGCGAGGTCGAGCTCGAGCACGTGGGGCGCCTTGGCCATGGCGGCCTCGACGTCGCCGACCTCCTGCAGCATGTGGGCGGCGACGTTGCCCGGGACGTCGTCGTGGACGAGCAGGTCGGCGGCGCGGGCGGCCTCGATGCCGACGACCGGGGGCAGGGTCTCGTAGTCGACCCGGATCCTGGCGCAGGCGTCCTCGGCGAGGTATCGGTCACGGGCGACGACCATGACGACGGCCTCGCCGACGTGGTTGACCTCGTCCTTGGCCAGGGCGTGCTGGGTGCGGCCGTGGGTCAGCGCCGGGTGGGGGATGAGCAGGGGGAGGGGCTCGCCGACGCGGCCGGGGAGGTCCTCGTGCGTGTAGATCGCCACCAGCCCGTCGACGTCGAGGGCGTCGGTGACGTCGATGTCCACGATCCTGGCGTGCGCGTGCGGGCTGCGGACGAATGCGGCTGCAAGGGCGCCCCGACCGAGGTCGTCGAGGTACCTGCCCCCGCCCGTGACGAGGCGGGGGTCCTCGCGCCTGCCGGATGGGGGCGCCGAACATCTGGGTCGTCATGAGTCGGCC
Organism: uncultured Actinomycetota bacterium; assembly: GCA_963695205.1. GTDB lineage: Bacteria > Actinomycetota > Actinomycetes > Actinomycetales > Dermatophilaceae > Pedococcus. Next base: position 130,413 of record CAVOGI010000008.1, read on the forward strand.
CGGTCTGCGGGTATGGCGCCTGGATCGGCTTGGTGCGCAGCCCCCGCCTTGATCTCGGCGGCGCGCAGGACCGACTTCACGATGTTCTGGTAGCCCGTGCAGCGGCACAGGTTGCCCGAGATCGCCTCACGCGCCTCGTCGGCGGTGGGGTCGGGGTTGGTCTCGAGGTACGCCGTGATCGTCGTGACGAACCCCGGTGTGCAGAATCCGCACTGCAGGCCGTGGCACTCGGTGAACGCCTGCTGCACCGGCCCCATCGCCTCGATGGTGCCCAGCCCCTCGATGGTCGTCACGGCGTGCGCCTGGGCGCTCACGGCGAACATCAGGCAGGCCCGCATCGGTGCACCGTCGACGAGCACGGTGCAGGCGCCGCAGACCCCGTGCTCGCAGCCGACGTGGGTGCCGGTGAGACCCAGGTCGTGGCGCAGGAAGTCGGACAGCAGCCGGCGGGCCGGCACCCGGGCGTGACGCGGGACGTCGTTCACGGTGACGGTGACGTCGAGCAGCACCTCGGGCACGGGGTCGCTCATGCGGCCGGCCCTTCTTCGTCGGCGTGGGCACTGTCCGGGTCGGCCTGCAGGGCAACAGATTCCCGAGCCGCCTCGACGAGGGTCAGGTGGGCGAGGCGGGTGGCGAGCATGGCGCGGTACCCCGCGGTGGCGTGGATGTCGGCCTCCGGTGACAGGTGGCCCCGGATGAGGTCGTCGCAGACGCTCCAGTCGATGGTGTCGGGCTCGCATCCGCGGACGGTCTCGGTGACGTCGAGGCAGCCGGGGACGTCGGTGACGGAGACGAACGACAGACGGGCGGAGGCGACGACACCGTCCTCGACGACCACTGCCGCTGCGACCCCGGCCATCGCGTAGTCGCCATGTCGCCGGGCACGCTCGGCGAACGCCGTCCCGGCGGCGACCGGCAGTCTCGGGAACCGCGCCGCCACCGCCAGCTCGTCCTCGGCCAGTGACGTCTCGAGTGCGCCGAGGAAGAAGTCGTGCCATTCGATCTCGCGCGGTCCAGCAGGACCGACGACCTCGACGACGCCGTCGGTCAGGGCGAGGATCGCCGGCATCTCGCCGGCTGCGTCCGCGTGCGCGATGGAGCCGACGGTGGTGCCGCGGTTGCGGATGGCCGGGTGGGCCACGTGCCGCAGCGCGCGCCGCAACAGGGGCGACGCGGCATACGCGCCCTCGTGCGACTCGAGGCCCGCGTGCCGGACCAGCGCGCCCACCCGCACGGCCTCGGCGGTGATGGTGACCTCGTCCAGGCCGACTACCGCATTGATGTCGACGAGGTGGGCGGGGGAGGCGAGCCGCATGTTGAGGATGGGGATCAAGCTCTGACCCCCGGCCAGGACCTTGCCCTCGTGGCCGACCTCGCCCGAGCACCGTGACGGCTTCCTCGACGGTGCGAGGTGCGTGGTGCACGAACGGGGCGGGTTTCACGGACTGATCCTGCCTGTTCGGGGGACGGGTGGGAAGGGTGGTGAGGATGTGGCCACGCAGGTGGTGGGGGCGGCGGCGAGTCCCGGCGCGCGTGGGAGCCGCCGCCGTCCCCGGACGACTCAGTCGCGAGTTCGCAGGACGTCCTCCCCGTCGCCATACGTCTCGTGACCGACGGTGAGCACGGCACCGTCGGCGCGAGCGCGCAGTTCCGGCGGGGCCAGCGCCTTCGCGAGGTGGTAGCCACCGACCGCGACGATCGTGCCCAGGGCGATGCCGGAGAGCGAGAACGAGTCGGTGAACTTCAGCGAGACGTTGCCGATGCCGATGACGATGCCGGCGGCCACGGGGACGAGGTTGATCGGGTTGCCGAAGTCGACGCCGTTCTCCTTCCAGATCTTGGCGCCGAGCAGGCCGATCATGCCGTAGAGCACCACGGTGATCCCGCCCAGGACGCCGCCCGGCGTGGACGCCACGAGCGCCCCGAACTTCGGCGAGAGGCCGAAAAGGATCGCCACGACCGCCGCGACGTAGTAGGCCGCGGTGGAGTAGACGCGGGTGGCGGCCATGACGCCGATGTTCTCCGCATACGTCGTCGTGGGGGACCCACCGACCGAGGACGCGAGGACCGTGCCGAAGCCGTCGGCAGCGATGGCGCGGCCCATGTAGGGGTCGAGGTCGGTCTTGGTCATCTCGGCGACAGCCTTGACGTGGCCGGTGTTCTCGGCGATGAGCGCGATGACCGCGGGAAGCACCAGCAGGATGGCGGCGACCGAGAAGCTCGGCGCGTGCCAACCGACGACCTCCTTGCCTGCCACCAGCTCGGTGTGCGGCGGGAACCCGATCCAGTCCGCGCCCTTGATGCCCTCGAAGTTGGTGCGGAAGTGGGTGGTGATCTTGCCTGCCCCTGCGTCGTAGGCGGTGATCTGGCCGAAGACCTTGTCGAAGACCCAGGACAGGACGTAGCCGAAGATCAGCGCCAGGAAGATCGCGATCCGGCCCATGAAGCCCCTCAGCGCCACCGCGCACAGGATGGTGAAGGTCATGACGAGCAGCGCCACCCACTGGTCCTGCGGCCAGTAGACGTTGGCCACCACCGGCGCGAGGTTGAACCCGATGAGCATGACGACAGCGCCCGTGACGACCGGGGGCAGCACCTTGTGCACCACGTGCGAACCCGCGAAGTGGATCACGACGCCGACGAGGGCGAGGACGACGCCGGCCACGAGGATCGCGCCGGTCACCTCCGCGGAGTCCCGCCCTGGGCGCGGATCGCCGTGACGGCACCGACGAACGACGCCGAGGTGCCGAGGTAGGAGGGCACCTTGCCCTGGACGATGAGCAGGAACGCGATCGTCGCGATCCCGCTCATCATGATGGCGAGCTGGGCGTTGAGGCCCATGATCAGCGGGAAGACGAACGTCGCCCCGAACATCGCGACGACGTGCTGGGCGCCCAGACCGATGGTCCTGCCCCACGAGAGCCGTTCGTCGGGGGCGACGACGTCGTCGGGGCCCATCGTGCGGCCGTCACCGTGCAGTTTCCAGCCCAATGCCATGAGGACTCCTTGTCGAATGCCGCGCCGTGGATGGGGTGGAGGAGCGGCGCTGCTCGAGGTGGAACGCGACGCGACGCGGCGACACTATGGGACCGCGGGTGTCCCGGGATAGGCGAAAACTAGCGGGACGCAGGGGCCCTGCATTGGGCAATAGTTGACATCCGCAGAGCCGCATCGTTCGGCAGGTCGTCCGACGACGCCGAGTGATCACAGTGACCGGGTGGCGTACGGGCTGGGGCCGTCCGACGACGCCAAGTGATCACAGTGACCGGGTGGCGCACGGGCTGGGGCCGTCCGACGACGCCAGGTGATCACAGTGACCGGGGGCTCAGCCGCGGTCGGGGAAGTGCTCGCGCCAGCCGTCGGTGACGCGGACCGCCTGGCCGCGCTCGCGCAGCACCGTGGCGACCCGTTGGAGCGTGGCGCCCGGGGTCGCGTACACGTCCGCCGAGAGGGCGACGACCAACCGCCAGCCCCGCCCGTCGAGGTCCTCGCGCCGACGGACGTCGCGCACCCACTGTGCGGAGCTCTCGGCGTGCTGGCGGCCGTCGTACTCCAGCGCGACCCTGAGGTCCGGCCAGCTCAGGTCGAAGCGGTAGGTCCAACCGCCGACGTCGTCCCGGACGATGTGGTTGACCACGGGTTCGGGCAGGCCGGCCAGGACGACGAGCAGCCGCAGCCGGGTCTCCATCGGCGAGTCGACCCCGGCCCGCACGAGCGCGGCCGCACGTCGGGCCAGTGCCGCGCGAGGGCCACGGTGCGCGCGGGCGTGGCTGACCAGACCTGCCGGTGTGGTCCGACGGGCCTTCACCAGGGAGTCGCCGAGCACGACGAGGTCCACCAGGTCCAAGGTCCCAGCCAGGTCGAGGAAGGTGCGCTCCGGGCTGGTCACCCGAAGGCCCGTGAGCAGTCGCCCCTCGGGCATGCGCCGCGCCCGGCGGACCTCGAGCTCCGGGCGGCGGATCGGCCGCTTGTAGGGCACCGTCACCTGCAGCCGCGATCGCGGTGGCACCACCGCACCCCACAGCCGGGCTGCCGTCTCGTGGCTGAACACCGCGCTCGGTGGAAGCACGAGCAGCGCGGCGCGGCACCGCATACCGAGGGTGTCGGCCACGCCCGCCTCCACGTGCACCCCGCGCAGCAGCCGGCGGAATCGCGGCCCACGCAGGGCGCCGTCGCTCAGGGAGGTGGCGGCCGTGGTGAACGGGGCCGGGTGTTCAGCGGTCACCTGCCGAGGGTGGACCACGGCGTCAGGGGACGTCGGCCGTTGTCCACAGGCCCCGAACCGCTCACTGTGATCACGACCCGTTGTCGGGGGAAGGTGCTTCGGACAACATGCCGTCACTGTGATCACTTAGCGTTCGTGCCGCGGGATCACTGTGATCACTCAGCGTCGTGCGCGTCGGCGCCGGGTCAGATGCCGCGCATCTGGTGGACCTTGAGGGCCAGGGCCAGCTTGAGCCGCAGCTCGGGGTCGGAGGTGAACGGCCCGAGCATCTTCTCGAGCTTGGCGATCCGGTAGCGCAGCGTGTTGTAGTGGAAGAACAGCAACCGGGCGGTCTCGGCGACGTTCATGTTGGTGTCGATGAGCACGCTGAGGGTGGTGCGCAGGTCGGCGTGCTCGGGGACGTCGTCGTTGGCCAACGGCCCGAGTGACTCCTCGACGAACCGGCGCAGGTCGGAGCTGTCCGGGATGAGCGACAGCAGCCGGAAGACCCCGAGGCCGTCGAAGTGCGTCAGCGCCGAGGCACCGTGCAGCTGTCGCCCCACGCTCACCGCGCTGAGTGCCTCCTCGTATGCCGCGGGGAGACCGGCGAGCGAGTCGATCGGCCGCGACACCCCGGTCGAGAACGTACGGCGACCGCCGCCTCCGTCACCCCGCACGATGCGAACGACCTCGCCGACGGCTCGCATGACGGCGTCGGTGTCGGCCTCCGCCGGCACCGCGTGCAGGGCGACCACCTCCTGGCTGAACCCCACCACCGGCGCCGCGGGTCGCGCACCGCCATCGCCTGGCTCCAGGCCCGGGCGAACCGCTGCTGCAGCGAGCTCACCTCCTCCGGGGACCGGGTCGTGTGCGCGTCGTCCTCGTCGGTCTCGGCGACCACGACGACGAGACGGCGGTCGATGTCCCACCCGAGGGCGGCCGCGTGGGCGACGGCCTCGGCCGGGCTGCCCGCTCGTCCTGAGAGGGCGTCGCGCAGGAACTCGGCGCGGTACTTGCCCTCGACCGCCGACACGGCCTGGTCCTTGGTGATGGCCAGGGCGGCCACGGTCGCCGCGCGTTCGAGCAGGTGGACGTCGTCGGCGGTCAGGGCCCGGTCGACGACGAACGCCGACAGCAGTCCGTGGTCGAGCTGCCCCGCCACGATCCGCACCAGGGCCCGACCGGCGTCGGCGCACGAGGGTCGCGGATGCCCACGGGTTCACGTTCGGTGACCAGGCGTCCGGTGCGGTCGAAGCAGTCGAGGGCCAGTGCAGCCTCGAGGTCGGCCTCGGATCCCGCCCGGGCGAGGACCCTCCCGTCGGTCGTGGTCACCATCGTCGCGCCCCCGAGGAACCCGGCCAGCCGCTCGCACAGGTCCTCCAGTCCACCGCCGGCCAGCACGATGCCGACAAGGATCTGGTGGGCCTCGTCGACGCGGGCGAGGATCGAGGACTGCTGGTCGAGCACCGCACCGAGCACCTCGGTGACGATCGAGCTCGGCGCTCGCGCCGCGCACCAGCACGACGGGGCAGGCCGGCTGCCGCGCAGGCCCCGCGCCAGTCGTGTCCTTCGACGCCACCGTTGCGGGTGACGACCAGGGCGGTGGCGCCCGCCGCCGCGAGGGCCCGGACCGTGGCAGGACGTCCAGTTGCCGGCGAGCCTGGCCGGGTCCACACAGACGACGTGGTGGTCGACCACCGAGGTGCGGAGGTCGTGCAGGGAGGCCCGCGTGACGACGGCTCCCAGAAGCTCGGCCCGCGCGTATACGGTCGCCCCGACGAGCGACGGCAGCTCGAGCACCCGGGCCAGGGGCACGCCGGTGACGAGCTCGCGAGTGGGCACCGGCGTCGCAGGGAGCGCCTGCGCGGCTGGCAACTCCGCGTCAAGGACGTCTCGATCATTGGCAACATTCACCATGAGGGGACTGTAACCGCACTCGGTAGCGTCGCAGCACGACCCGCGCGGGACTCGTGGGTCCCCTGTCCACGGGTTCCGCGCGGCTCTTTCCACGACCGCCCTCGTGCTCAACCACAGCCGGCCAGGAGGTGCACCGCCCGTGCCAGCCTCGGACCCCTGGACGACCACCCCGGCGGCGACGGTCACTACGCGCCACCCGACCACCCCAGCGGCCAAGGCCACGGCCGCCGTGTCCTACCCGGCGGCGGTCTCGGAGCGTTCGGCCATGGTGCTGGCGCGCACACCTCGCGGCGCCACCGTCCTGGCGGTCCACCCCCTCGCCTTCTACCTGCGGATCGACCGTAGCTGGCCGGACCCCGGCCTCCTGCCCGTGGTCGCCCCAGGCGGCCTGCGCCTTCCGAACTCGGTGGTCCTCGGGTCGGCGCCGCCTCAGGTGGGGTGGGGGGTCCAGCCCGGTGACAGGGTGGTGGTCGGCGACGGGGAGGTCCGCCTGCCCGGGGCGACGATCCGCCGGGCCCGCGTCTGGCGCCCGGTCCGGGTGCCCACCGTCGACCAGCTCCCGGGTGCCAGGGTCACCGGTGTCCTCGAGCGTCTCGCCTCGTCGCAGTGGGTGGCTCCGGCGCGACACCTCGCCAACGCAGCCTTGCGCGGGGACGCCCTGAGCGACGCGGTGGGTCACACCGTGGGCGCAGGGCAGGGCCTGACCCCCAGTGGCGACGACGTGCTCTGCGGTCTGCTGCTCGCGCTTCGCCTGGCCGGTGCCGACGACGCCCGCCGGTGCCTGTGGTCCTCGATCCGCCCGCGGCTGGGCGTCCACGACCACCGTCTCCGCGGCGCTGCTCGTGGAGGCCGCCGACGGGTATGCCGTGCCCGCCGTCATCCGGCTGGCCACGGCGTTGGCGGGCGGTCGCGGAGGCGAGCCCACCGAGCCCACCGAGCCCACCGGGCCCTCCGGGCCCGCCGGGCCCGCCGAGCCCGCGGTGGCCGCGGCGGCCCGGGAGGTCCGGGCCATCGGGCACAGCTCGGGTGCCGACCTGCTCGCTGGTCTCTTCGGTGGGCTGGCCGAGGCGCAGGAGTGGCGCCCGGGCGGGGTCGTGCTCGGGCTGCATACCTTTGTCCCGCAACAATTCTCGAGCACCCGCACAGGAGTGACCCCGTGACCGACCTCGTCGAGCTGAGGACCGGGATCTACGTCGACTCGGTCAGCCTCATGCAGGTCTCCCGCCAGGTCGCTGCAGCAGCCGGGGTCCAGGCAGCCCAGGTGGCGATGGCCACCGAGCTCAACCTCGACGTGCTCGCGCGGGATGGGGTTCGAGGTGCCCGAGAGGCGTCACCCAACGACCTGGTCGTGGCCCTGCGTGCCGCCGACGAGTCCGGGGTGGCTGCGGGGCGCGCGGCGGTGGACGACGCACTGGCGGCCCTGCGGTCGGCCGGGGCGTCAGCGGCCGGGCTTCGGCGAGGCGCCGCCCCCACGGACGCTGGGCCGGGCCATCGACGCGGTCGGGGCAAACCTCGCGCTCGTGTCCGTCCCGGGTCGTCACGCAGCGGTCGAGGCGTTCGACGCGATCGACCGCGGGGTCAGCGGTGATGCTGTTCTCCGACAACGTCGACGTCGAGGACAGAGGTGCGGCTCAAGGACGCGGCTGCAGCGCGTGACGTGCTGGTCATGGGTCCGGACTGCGGCACTGCAGTCGTCGGCGGGCGTGGCGCTCGGCTTCGCCAACGTCGTGGCCCGGGGCCGCATCGGCATCGTGGCCGCCTCGGGCACCGGGGCGCAGCAGGTCATGTCGTTGCTCGACGCCGCGGGGGTCGGCGTCAGCCACTGCCTCGGGGTGGGTGGCCGCGACCTGTCCGCCCGGTCGCCGGACGCTCCACTCGCCAGGCGCTCGCGGCCCTCGCCGCTGACGACGGCACCGAGGTCATCGTGGTGGTCTCCAAACCGCCGGCCACCGAGGTCCTCGCCGACCTCGAGGCGTATGCCGCGGGAGCTGGGTACGCCGGTCCACTGGGCCACCCTCGGCGCAGGTCGCCCCGACCTCACTGCCGCGGTCGAGGCCGTGCTGGCAGCGACCGGCGAGACGACCCCGGACTGGCCCAGCTGGGACGTCGCGCAGCAGCCGGTGCGTGCCGGGTCGCTGCGAGGGTTGTTCTGCGGAGGCACCCTTGCCGACGAGGCGATGCTCGTCGCCGGCGAGGTGCTCGGCGACATCCGCAGCAACATCCCGCTGCGCCCGGACCTCGCCGTGGACGGCGACCTGCGTGCTGCCGGGCACGTCGTGCTCGACTTCGGCGACGACGGGCTGACGCGCGGACGGGCGCACCCGATGATCGACCCGAGCCTGCGGCTCGCACGCATCGAGGTGGAGGCCGCGGACCCCGGCTGCGGGGTCCTGCTGCTCGACCTCGTCCTCGGCCACGGGGCGCACCCCGACCCCGCGGCCGAGCTCGCCGACGCCGTGCGCTCCGCCCGAGCAGCGGCTGCCGCAGGCGGCCGCGACCTGCCGGTCGTCGTCTCGCTCACCGGCACCGAACGCGACCCGCAGAGCCTGACGCGGTGCGCCGAGGCGCTGAGGTCCGCGGGTGCGTCGGTGTTCGTGTCCAACGCCGCTGCCACCCGGCGGGCGATCTCGTTGCTGCCGATCACGCAGGAGGCCTGACATGGCGGTGCACAGCGAGCTGCGCGGGCTACTCATCGAGGACCCGGTGGTCGCGACAGCGGGAGTCGGACTGCTGAGCGACGCCCTGCGCGACCAGGCCGTCGTGGTCGGCGAGGCGCAGTGGCAGCCCCCGCCCGACGCCTCGGTCGACGCACTCCTTCGTGTCATGGCCGACCGTCGCCGAGCTGAAGCCAATGCCCTTGCGCTGCAACGCATGACCGCAGCCGGCGCCGACCTCGTCGACGTGCGTCCCGCTCACGAGGCGCTGGCGCTCGAGCGTGGCACCTTCCTCCATGCCGGCCCACCGCTGGAGTGGGAGCGAGCCTCGGGCCCGATGCGGGGAGCGCTGATCGGCGCCATGCTCTTCGAGCGGATGGCCGACACCCCGGAGGAGGCCGAGGCCGCCCTGGCCTCGGGTGAGGTGGTCCTCGAGCCCTGCCACCACCGCGACGCCGTCGGCCCGATGGCCGGGGTCATCTCGCCGTCGATGTGGCTCTACGAGCTGCGCGACGAGGTCCACGACCACACGTCGTGGTCCTCCCTCAACGAGGGCCTCGGCAAGGTGCTGCGGTACGGCGCCTACGGACCCGAGGTGATCGACCGGCTGCACTGGATGAACTCCGTGCTCGGACCGCTGCTCCAGCAGGCGGTGCGCGCAGCCGGCCCGATCGACGTCAAGGCGATCATCGCCCAGATGCTCCAGATGGGCGACGAGGGCCACAACCGCAACCGTGCCGGCTCGCTGATGCTGCTGCGCGAGCTGCTGCCGTCGTTGATCACCGCCGACGGGTCGTCGGCCGACATCGCCGAGGCAGTGCGGTTCTCGGGCGCCAACGAACACTTCTTCCTCAACCTCGGCATGCCCGCCTGCAAGCTCTCGACGATGGCTGCCGAGGGGATCCCCGGCTCGACCGTCGTGACGACGATGGCCCGCAACGGCACCGACTTCGGCATCCGCACGGCCGGCACCGGCGCCCAGTGGTTCACCGGCCCGGCCAACACCCCCGAGGGCTTGTTCCTCGGCTCCTACGGCCCCGACGACGCCAACCCCGACATCGGCGACTCGGCGATCACCGAGACCGCAGGCATCGGCGGCTTCGCCATGGCAGCGGCGCCGGCCATCGTGAAGTTCGTCGGCGGCGACGTCCCGTTCGCGCTGCGGACCACGCGGACGATGTACGAGATCACGGTCGGTGAGCACACGGCATACCAGGTGCCCATCCTGGAGTTCCGCGGAACGCCGACCGGCATCGACGTCGCCGCGGTGGTGCGGACCGGGATCCTGCCGCAGATCAACACCGGTATGGCGGGCCGCGTCGCCGGCACGGGACAGGTCGGCGCCGGGCTGGTCACGCCACCGGCACAGTGCTTCACGCAGGCGCTCGATGCCCTTGCGGTGGCGGCGCCCGCACCGACGTCGCGCTGAGCGGTGAGGGCGGTCCGGGGCCCTGGCGGGCGCGCGTGGCAGGATACGGGACCGTGAGCGCGCGCATCCTGGACGGCAAGGCAGTACTCGCGACGATCAAGGAGGAGCTGCGCGGCAGGGTGGACGTCCTGCGACAGCAAGGTGTGGTGCCCGGGCTGGGCACCGTCCTGGTCGGCGACGACCCGGGCAGCCACTGGTACGTCAACGCCAAGCACAAGGACTGCGCGGAGATCGGGATCACGAGCATCCGCCGTGACCTTCCGGCGACTGCTACGCAGGCCGAGGTCGAGGCGGTCATCGACGAGCTCAACGCCGACCCCGACTGCACGGGCTTCCTCGTGCAGCAGCCGACCGGGCTCGACGAGATGGCCCTGCTGTCGCGCGTCGACCCGGCGAAGGACGTCGACGGCCTGCACCCCACCAACCTCGGCTGGCTCGCCCTCGGCAAGGCAGCCCCGCTGCCGTGCACCCCGATGGGTTGCATCGAGCTGCTGCGCCGGTTCGACGTGCCGATCGCCGGTGCCAACGTCGTGGTCATCGGCCGCGGCCTGACGGTCGGCCGCCCGCTGGGGCTCATCCTCACCCGCAAGAGCGAGAACGCCACCGTCACGTTGTGCCACACCGGGACCCGTGACCTCGCCGCCGAGGTGAGCCGCGCCGACATCGTCATCGCTGCGGCCGGTGTGCCCGGCATCGTCACCCGAGACATGGTGAAGCCGGGGGCGGCCGTGCTCGACGTCGGCGTGAGCCGGGTCGACGGCAAGATCGCCGGCGACGTCGCCCCCGAGGTCGCCGAGGTCGCCGGCTGGGTCAGCCCCAACCCCGGCGGGGTCGGGCCGATGACGCGGGCGCTGCTGCTCACCAACATCGTCGCCGCCGCCGAACGCCAGCTCAGCCACGGCCAGCGCCACGACCACGGCCTGACCTCGTGACCATTCCCCGCCTGGGCTGGTGGTGGGTCGCCACCCCGGTCCTCCTGGTGGGGATCCTGGCGTTCGGGCTGGGGTACGTGCGGGGCGCGGGCTTCGTCATGGCCGGCGGCCTCCTGCTGGCCGCGTTGATCCGCGCGGTGCTGCCGACCGACCGCAGCGGAGGACTCGTGGTGCGCTCGCGGGTCGTCGACGTGGCGACCATGACCCTGCTCGGACTCGCGCTGGCCGTCATCACCGCCAGCCTCGACCTGAGCCCCCGCCGCTGACCGAGGGCGCCGACCGGTCACGGTGATCAGTTGTAGCGGGCGGGACGGGCGGTATGCCGCGGGGCGCGGTCACTGTGATCAGTTGCCGTCGTCGGGACGGGCGGGACACGCGGAACGGCCGGCCCAGGGTGTCCCGGGGCCGGCCGTTACGCGTGCTGGTGGTGCGTGGGGAGTGCGTCAGCCGAGCAGGCCGAGACCCTTGACGGCCTCGCGCTCCTCCTCGAGCTCCTTGACGGAGGCGTCGATCTTGCCGCGGGAGAAGTCGTCGATCTCCAGGCCCTGCACGATCGACCACTGGCCGTCCTTGACGGTCACGGGGAACGAGGAGATCAGGCCCTCGGGCACACCGTAGGAGCCGTCGGAGCAGACCGACATCGACACCCAGTCACCGTCGGGGGTGCCGAGGGTCCAGTCACGGGCGTGGTCGACGGTCGCGCTCGCGGCGGAGGCGGCGGAGGATGCGCCACGGGCCTCGATGATCGCAGCGCCGCGCTTGGCGACGGTGGGGATGAACGTGCCGGCCAGCCAGTCCTGGTCACCGACGGTCTCGGCGGCGTTCTTGCCGGAGACCTCCGCGTGGAACAGGTCGGGGTACTGCGTGGCGGAGTGGTTGCCCCAGATCGTCATCTTGCGGATCTCGGTGACCGGCACGCCGAGCTTGGCAGCCAGCTGGGAGATCGCCCGGTTGTGGTCAAGGCGGGTCAGCGCGGAGAAACGGTCGCGGCCGATGTCGGGGGCGTTGCTCATCGCGATGAGGGCGTTGGTGTTGGCCGGGTTGCCGGTCACGGTGACGCGGATGTCGTCGGCGGCGACCTTGTTGAGGGCCTTGCCCTGCGGGGCGAAGATGCCGCCGTTGGCCTCGAGGAGGTCACCGCGCTCCATACCGGGGCCGCGGGGGCGGGCACCGACGAGCAGGGCGTGGTTGACGCCGTCGAAGACCTTCTCGGCGTCGTCGCCGATCTCGACCTTGGCCAGCGTCGGGAACGCGCAGTCGTCGAGCTCCATGACGACACCCTCGAGCGCCTTGAGCGCCGGGGTGATCTCGAGCAGGCGCAGCTCGACCGGGGTGTCCGGCCCGAACAGCGCACCACTGGCGATGCGGAAGAGGAGGCTGTAGCCGATCTGGCCGGCGGCGCCGGTGACGGCGACCTTGACGGGGGTAGTGCTCACGGTGGGCCCTTCACGTCGGTGGGGTGGGACAGCTCTGGGCACGACGCTAGCAGGGCCTGCGCCGCACGGTTTCCGGTGGCTAGGGTCGACGGCATGCCCACCCCGGACTTCATCCTGGCCCTTCGCGACAAGGTCGGTACCGACCTCCTGTGGCTCACCGGCGTCACCGCCGTCGTGCGCAACGACCGGGGCGAGGTGCTCCTCGGTCGCCGCGCCGACAACGGCCAGTGGGCGCTGGTCAGCGGCATCCTCGAGCCCGGTGAGCAGCCGGCCGTCGGCCTGGCCCGCGAGATCATGGAGGAGACCGGGGTCGTCGCCCGGGTCGAGGCGCTGACCGGGGTGTGGACGCTCCCGGTGCAGGGCTACCCCAACGGCGACCGGGCGCAGTACCTCGACCTCTGCTTCCTCGCCCGGCACGTCTGCGGCGAGGCGCGGGTCAACGACGACGAGTCGCTCGAGGTGGGCTGGTTCGCGCTCGACGCCCTGCCCGAGCCGCTCATGGACCGCGCCCGGGTGCGCCTCGAACGCGCCCTGGCCTTCGACGGCACCACATGGTTCGACACCGGCGACACCACGGCGACCGCCCCCGACCAGCACGGGTATGCCGCCGTGCCCGGCTCGGTCGCACCCGTCACCCGTGCGGGCGAGCGTGACCTGGCGCCGCTGGCCACCCTCGCGGACGGTGACCGGGAGGTGGTCCTGCGTCGAGCGGTTCGCACCGACGTCCCGGCGATCGTGAGCCTGCTCGCCGACGACGTGATCGGGGCAGGTCGCGAGGACGGCCGTGACCTCGGCGCGTACCTCGACGCGTTCGAGGACGTCGACGCCGACCCACGTCACCTCCTCGTGGTGCTCGAGGCGGACAACGCCGTCGCGGGGACCATGCAGCTCACGTTCCTGCCCGGGCTCTCGCGTGGGGGTGCCCTGCGCTGCCAGGTGGAGGCGGTCCGGGTGTCGCCGACCCTGCGCGGTCGCGGGTTGGGTGAGGCGATGCTGCGCTGGGCGATCGAGGAGTCCCGGCGCCGTGGCTGCGCCGTCGTGCAGCTGACCACCGACAAACGGCGAACGGACGCCCAGCGGTTCTACGTCGAGCGGCTGGGCTTCGTCAGGTCGCACGAGGGCCTCAAGCTCCACCTGACGACGGACTGAGCGGAGCCGATGTGGCCGGAGCCGAAGGAGAGTAGAACTGGACGTGGCCGGACCGCGTGGACGCCCGAACTCTTCCGGGGCGCGATGGACGAGGTTCGCGCGACGGAGGTGGACGAGATGGGCAGTGGGACCAAGGACGACCCCTGGGCGCTGAAGACACCGCCGGGCACCGGTGACTACACGATGTACCGCGACGACGACACCGACCCGACCCAGCTGGTCTGCCAGGTGGGGTCCACCCGGCTGACCTACGACGCCCGGGTGGTCGAGGACCTGCACGCCTGGCTGCGGGAGCAGGGGGACTGGGTGCCGCTGGGGTCGGCCGACGAGCAGAAGCCGGCCAAGGACGGGACCGTCGAGGCCTGGGCCCGGTCGGAGAACAACCCGCTCGGTGGGTGGTACGGACTGCGCAAGGGCTACCGCGGTCGCGTCGGCATGTACCTGCCGCCGTTGCTCGAAGCGCTAGGGCTGGCCGAGGTCGAGCACCTGCCGCGCAACAACCGGATGCGAGCCCTCTGAGGCGGGCGGCGACGAGGGGGCGAGCGGACGGTGTCAGCCCCGGGCGTGGGCCTCGGCCGCCAGGACCATCCGGCGGTGCATCCAGGCATACAGCGCGACGTCGCCGAACTTGGTCACCTCGCCGTAGGCGCGGCCGGCGACGCCGTCAGGGGTGAAGCCGTGGCGCAGCGTCAGCCGGGACCCGTCACCCTCCGGGGCCACCTCCAGCTCGAGGACCGCGTGTCCGGGCAGGCGGGTGTCCGGTGAGAGCACGAGCCGGCGACGGGCCTCGAGCGCGGTCACGGTCCAGAAGTCGACGCGGTCACCGAGCCGCAAGGGACGGTCGGGGCGGCTGCGGCGACGCCCCGGCCCGCCGATCAGCCGGTCCACGCCGCACCGGGCCTGCCACACCACCTCGGGGGTGTACCACCCGGTGTCGCCGCCGACCGACGTCACGACGTCCCACACCACCGCGGGTGGGGCGTGGACGTGCGAGGTCCGGGTGCCGCCGATGACCGTGTCCATCAACCCACCGTATGTCGCCCGGGTCGCCGTCGCCCTGTGGCTCACCCAGACTTGCCGGGTGAGGATCCCATGACGCGACGGTGGCTGTTCGCCGACCAGCTCGGACCACATTTCGACGTGGGACGGGACGGGGTGCTGCTCGTGGAGAGCCGGACGGCCCTCGGCCGGCGGCGCTACCACCGGCAGAAGCTGCACCTGGTCCTGTCAGCCCTGCGGCACCGTGCGGCCGAGCTGGGCGAGTCCGCGGTGCTGTTGCGCACCGACACCTATGGCGAGGCGCTGCGGCAGCTCGGTGAGCCCGTGCGCGTGTACGAGCCCACCTCGCGGTCAGCCGCCGACTTCGTCTCCCGCCAGCTCGAGTCTGGCGCGATCGAGGCCGTCGACCCGACCCCTGGCTTCTCGTTGCCCCGCAAGGACTTCCAGCAGTGGGCCGGTGACAGGCGACGGCTGCGGATGGAGGACTTCTACCGGTTCCAGCGCCAGCGGCTCGGGCTGCTCGTCGAGGGCGACGGTCACCCGGTCGGCGGTCGCTGGTCCTTCGACGAGGACAACCGGCAGGCCCCGCCCAAGGGGGCGGGGCAGCTCGACGTGCCCGCGCCGTACCGGCCTCGCGAGGACGACATCGACGCGCAGGTGAGGGAGGACCTCGACCGGTGGGAGCGCGACGAGGGCCTGGAGACCGTCGGTCGAGACGGGCCGCGGTTGTTCGCGGTGACCCGTCGTGAGGCGCTCGCGGCCCTGGACCGGTTCGTCACGCAGCGGCTCGGCGCATTCGGCCCGCACGAGGACGCCATGCTCCGCGGCGACTGGGCGATGGCCCACAGCCTCCTGTCGGTGCCGCTCAACCTCGGCCTCCTGGATCCGGTCGAGGTGGCCGAGCGAGCCGTGCAGGCCTTCCACGACGGGGACGCCCCACTGGCCTCGGTCGAGGGGTTCGTGCGCCAGGTCGTCGGCTGGCGCGAGTACGTCTGGCACCTCTACTGGCACTTCGGTCCGCAGTACCGCAGCCGCAACGGTCTCGGAGCGAGAGAACCGCTGCCGCAGTGGTTCGCGGACCTCGACGCCGACGCGGTCGAGGCAGCCTGCCTGTCGGACGTCCTTGCGGGAGTGCGTGATCGCGGCTGGGTCCACCACATCCCGCGCCTCATGGTCCTGGGCAACTGGGCCGCCGAGCGCGGATACGACCCCGACGCCCTGACCGAGTGGTTCCAGACGCGGTTCGTCGACGGCTACGACTGGGTCATGCCGGCCAACGTCGTCGGCATGAGCCAGTACGCCGACGGCGGGGCGATGACGACCAAGCCCTACGTCTCTGGAGGCGCCTACATCAACAAGATGTCCGACTACTGCGGTGACTGCCGATACCGACCGACCGTCCGGGTCGGGGACGACGCGTGTCCCTTCACGGCCGGCTACTGGGCCTACCTCGACCGGACCGCGGACCGTCTGGAGGGCAACCCCCGTATGGCGCGTCCGCTCCAGCAGCGCCACCGCCTCACCGACCTCGAGGCTGCGGTGGAACAGGAACGGGCCAGAGGAGCCGACGCACCCTGACGCGAAGAGGTCGGCGCCCCTGACGCGACAGGGCCGGTGCCGCATGGGGATCCCCCTCGCGACACCGGCCTCGTTGCGGTGGACCCGGACGCGTCAGCGCAGGGCGGCCAGCGCCTCGTTGAAGGTCGCCGACGGACGCATCACGGCCGAGGCCTTGGCCTCGTCGGGGCGGTAGTAGCCACCGATGTCGGCGGGGTGGCCCTGGACGCCGAGCAGCTCGGCGTTGATGGTGTCCTCCTGCTCGGTGAGCGTCTGCGACACCTGGCTGAACGCCTCCGCGAGCGCGGTGTCCTGCGTCTGCTGCGCCAGCTCGTTCGCCCAGAACAGCGCGAGGTAGAAGTGGCTGCCGCGGTTGTCGATCTGGCCGACCTTGCGGGCCGGGCCCTTGTTCTCGTTGAGCAGCCGCTCCGTGGCCTTGTCGAGGGCCTCGCCGAGCAGGGCGGCCCGTGCGTTGTCCGTCGTCGTGGCCATGTGGCGCAGGCTCTCGGCCAGCGCGAGGAACTCGCCGAGGCTGTCCCAGCGCAGGTAGTTCTCCTGCACGAGCTGCTGCACGTGCTTGGGGGCCGAGCCGCCGGCGCCGGTCTCGAAGAGGCCGCCACCGTTCATCAGCGGCACGACGGACAGCATCTTGGCGCTGGTGCCGAGCTCGAGGATCGGGAACAGGTCGGTGTTGTAGTCGCGCAGGACGTTGCCGGTCACGGAGATCGTGTCCTCGCCCTTGCGGATCCGTTCGACCGAGAGCTTGGCGGCCTCGACGGGGGACAGGACCTGGAGGTCGAGCCCGTCGGTGTCGTGCTCGGGCAGGTAGGCCTCGACCTTCGCGATGAGGTTGCGGTCGTGGGCGCGCTCGCTGTCGAGCCAGAACACCGCGGGGGTCTTCGAGGCGCGGGCGCGGGTCACGGCCAGCTTGACCCAGTCGCGGATCGGGGCGTCCTTGGTCTGGCAGGCGCGCCAGATGTCGCCGGGCTGGACGTCGTGCGACATCAGCACCTCGCCCGCCGCGTTGACGACCTGGACGGTGCCGGCCTCGGCGATCTCGAAGGTCTTGTCGTGGCTGCCGTACTCCTCGGCCTTCTGGGCCATGAGCCCGACGTTGGGCACCGAGCCCATCGTGGTGGGGTCGTAGGCGCCGTGCTCGCGGCAGTCGTCGATGACGGCCTGGTAGACGCCGGCGTAGGAGCTGTCGGGGATGACTGCCAGGGTGTCGGCCTCCTCGCCGTCCGGGCCCCACATGTGGCCGGAGGTGCGGATCATGGCCGGCATCGAGGCGTCGACGATGACGTCGCTCGGGACGTGCAGGTTGGTGATGCCCTTGTCGGAGTTGACCATCGCGAGCTTCGGGCCGTCGGCGATGCCCTGCTCGATCGCGGCGCGGACCTCGTCTCGCGTCCCCTCGGGCAGGGCGTCGAGACCGTCGAGGATGGAGCCGAGGCCGTTGTTGGCGGACAGGCCGGCAGCGGCGAGCTCCGCGCCATACCGGGAGAACACCTCGGGGAGGAACGCCCGCACGACGTGGCCGAAGATGATCGGGTCGGAGACCTTCATCATCGTCGCCTTGAGGTGCACCGAGAAGAGCACGCCGTCGGCCTTGGCCCGGGCGATCTGCTCGGTGAGGAAGGCGTCGAGCGCAGCGGCACGCATCACGGTGGCGTCGACGACCTCACCCTCGAGCACCTTCAGGCCGTCCTTGAGGACCGTGGTGCCCGCGTCGGTGACGAGCTGGATCGGTCAGGGTGTCGGCGGCAGGCAGGACGACGGACTGCTCGTTGGAGCGGAAGTCGTCGGCGCCCATCGTGGCCACCTGGGTCCGGGAGTCGGGGCTCCAGGCGCCCATCGAGTGCGGGTGCTTGCGCGCGTAGTTCTTCACGGCGGCGGGGGCGCGGCGGTCGGAGTTGCCCTCGCGCAGGACGGGGTTGACGGCGCTGCCCTTGACGCTGTCGTAGCGCGCGCGGACGTCCTTCTCCTCGTCGGTCCGCGGCTCGTCGGGGTAGGCGGGCAGGTCGTATCCCTGCGCGCGCAGCTCGGCGATGGCTGCCTTGAGCTGCGGGACGGAGGCGGAGATGTTGGGGAGCTTGATGATGTTGGCCTCGGGCGTGGTCGCCAGCTCGCCGAGCTCGGCGAGCGCGTCGCCGATGCGCTGGTCCTCGGGCAGGAGGTCGTCGAACGCCGCGATGATGCGCCCGGACAGGGAGATGTCGCGGGTCTCGACGTCGACGCCCGCGGTGGACGCGAAGGCCTCGATCACCGGCAGGAAGGAGTAGGTCGCCAGCATCGGCGCCTCGTCGGTGAGGGTGTAGATGATCTTGGCCATGTCGGCGGCTCTCTCCCTGGGCTCGTCGTGCTCGCAGCGTTCGTGCGCAGCGCTGCTCAGGCTATCGAACGGTGCCGACGCCGCGAGCCCCGCACCACGGGGTGGAGCGGGGCTCGCGTTCGCCGTGGCGGGTGCACGGCGTGGGACGCGTCGGCTCAGGTCGCAGCGCGGGCGTCCTTGGGGTCGACCATGCCGGTGATGTCCTCGTCGCGGCGGTTGATGCCCGTGACGAGGTGGTAGGTGGCGCCGGCGATGGCGGCGCCGACGATCGGGGCGACCCAGAACGCCCACAGCTGGCCGGGGGCGCCGTTGCCGTTGAAGAACGCGACGGCAGTCGAGCGGGCGGGGTTCACCGAGGTGTTGCTGATCGGGATGGACACGAGATGGATCAGGGTCAGGCCCAGACCGATGGCGATCGGGGCGAAGCCGACGGGCGCCCGCTCATCGGTCGACCCCAGGATGATGTAGAGGAAGAACGCGGTGAGGATGGCTTCGGCCACGAGCACCGACACGAGCGTGTAGCCACCCGGGGAGTGCTCGCCGTACCCGTTCGCGGCGAGGTTGCCGGTGACCTTGAACCCCTTGACTCCCCGGGCGACGCCCCACAGGGCCAGGCCCGCCAGGAGGCCGCCGGCCAGCTGGGCGACGACGTAGGCGGGGACCTCCTTCCACGGGAAGCGCTTGGCGACGGCGACCCCGATCGTCACCGCGGGGTTGAAGTGCGCCCCGGAGACGTGACCGACGGCATACGCCATCGTCATGACGGTGAGCCCGAAGGCGAGGGCGACGCCGAGGAAGCCGATGCCGAGCTGCACGCTCTGGCCGGAGGGGACGTCCGGCGTGAGGAACTTCGAGGTGAAGACCGCGCTGCCGCACCCGCCGAAGACGAGCCAGAAGGTGCCGAGGGCCTCGGCGCCGAGGCGGGAGGAGAGGACTGGAGTGCGCATGCGGACGCTCCTGGCTGGGTGGCGGGTCCGTCCAGGAACCGCGGTCGTTCCATGGTGGAGGTACCTCGGCCGGGAGGGCAAGGGTCTTCCTCGACCGCCGTGCTAGTCCTCTCGTCCGTTCGGACTAGGCACCCATCAACCGTTCGACCACACGAATGCGGCAATGCAGGACGAGGGGGGAAACGAGCACCACCGGACTTGACCGGATGCTGGTGGAAAGCCTGTCGTTCCTTTACCTTTCAGGTGTGCAGAGCGGGCCGCAGGGGCTCGAGATCGTGAAAACCGAGGACTCCGCACTGGACGACCGTCCTCGGCCGCTGGGGGCGGTCGAGGACGGTCGGGGGGCCCATCCGGCGATCGTCACGCCCCGCCGCTGGCACGCCTGACGAAGTCGGCGAGGTCGGCGCTCTGCTGCAGTCGAGACGGCTCGTGGACGTACATCATGTGGCCGGCCTCGTAGTAGGCGTGCTCGAGGTTGTCGCGCAGCGAAGCCGGCACCTGCAGGTGGGCGACGACGTCCTGTGCGCCGTAGTAGGGCGTGGCTCCGTCGTGGTAGCCGTAGGCGATGTGGACCTTGAGGTGCGGGTTGGCCCGCATGGCCCGCGCGAGCTTGTCGGAGACGTCGACCGGCTTGCCCTCGAACTCCTTGTACGACCAGTCGGTCGCAGCCTGCCTCGAGAAGACGGCATACGGGAGCTCGTTGCGGTAGCCGAGCTCGTCGCGCACGTAGTGGTTCCACGCCGACGAGTACGGCCCGAGGATCGCGTCCATCGACGGGTCGGCGTCCCAGGTCTCGGCGTTGCCGGCCGCCAGGGGTCCGGTGAAGCGGCTGTCGAGGCGCCCCACCGCCAGGTGGTCCTCGCGCAGGAGCTCGGTGAAGAACCGCACGTGCTCGATGCGCAGGTCGGCGCGGTCGACGTACTGCTCGGAGAGCCCGGTGAGCCCGGCCAGCCGCGTGACGTGCTCGGCCCGCTCGGCGGCGGTGAGCCGCGACCCACGGGACAGGGCCCACGGGTAGTCGCGGGCGGCATACTCCTCCGCCTCGGCGAGGACGGTCCTGAGCGACTTGCGGCCGTGCTTGCCGTGGTGGTGCGCCGTGGCGGCATAGGTCGGCAGGTAGTCGACGTGGGCGCGGTCGTTGCTGAACTCGAAGTCGACCGTGGCCAGGTCGAGGACCGAGCTGATGAGCATGAGCCCGTTGAGGTAGAGGCCGTGGCGGGTCTGCAGGTGCTCGGCGAGGGCGGCGGCACGGACGGTGCCGTAGGACTCACCGGCGATGAACTTCGGTGACAGCCAACGGTTGTGGCGCGTGGTCCACAGCCGGATGAGCTCCCCGACGCTCTCGATGTCGGCCTGGAACCCGTGGTAGTCCTTGGCCTTGCCGCCCTCGACCGCGCGGGAGTAGCCGGTCGAGACCGGGTCGATGAAGACGAGGTCGGAGACCGCGAGCAGCGACTGGGGGTTGTCGAGCAGCGCGTAGGGCGGCGGGGTCAGGGCGCCGGCGTCCCCGGAGTCGACCCGGCGCGGACCGAGCAGCCCTAGGTGCAGCCACACCGAGCTCGAGCCCGGCCCACCGTTGAACGCGAACGTCACCGGCCGCTGCGCCGCGCCGGGGGTGTCGACGACGTATGACGTGATGCTCAGCTCGGCCTTGGCGTGGTGCCCCTTGAACACGGAGTCCTCGAAGACCTCCTCGCGCAGCACGACCCGACCGGTGGTCGCGGTGTAGCGCAGGCGCCGACGTCCGACGGCGAGGGTGTGGTGGGTCTCGACGAGGTCGTCCTTCGGCGGCGCAGGCGCGGTGGTCACCTTCGTCGTGTCCGTGGACGTGGTCACCGTCTCACCCGCCTCGGGCGTCGGTGGGGTGGTGGTCGTGGCTGCGGACTCGTCGGGCATGTCGTCACCCTAGGGGCCCACCGGCGTACGGGCCGGTGGAAACGCGCGGTCCGTCAGGCACCAGAATGCTCGGATGCGTCTGATCACGGCCAACGTCAACGGCATTCGTGCCGCCGCCCGCCGTGGCGGTCTGTCGTGGCTGGCCGACCAGCAGGCCGACGTGCTGTGCCTGCAGGAGGTCCGGGCCAGTGACGACCAGCTCGCGTCCTCCCTGGAGGAGGGTGGCTTCGGCGACTGGCACGTGGCGCACACGGAGGCTGCCAGCAAGGGCAGGGCGGGGGTCGCGGTGATCAGTCGTCAGCCGCACCTGCGCGTGTCGACGTGTGTCGGGCCGGAGGAGTTCGACGGGGCAGGCCGCTGGGTCGAGGTCGACCTCGCCTCACCGGTCGGCACCGTGACGGTCGTGTCGACCTACGTCCACACCGGTGAGGCCGGCACCGACCGCCAGGCCGAGAAGATGCGGTTCCTCGACGCCATGGGCGCGCGCCTCTCCGACTGGTCCGTTGCAGGTCGGATGGCCGTCGTGGCCGGCGACCTCAACATCGCCCACCACGAGCACGACCTGAAGAACTGGAAGGGCAACCTCAAGAAGTCGGGCTTCCTGCCGCAGGAGCGGGCCCACCTCGACCAGTGGTTCGCGGAGGGGGAATGGGCCGACGTCCACAGGTCGCTGCACGGGCCGGGACCAGGTCCCTACACGTGGTGGTCCTGGCGCGGACAGGCCTTCGACAACGACTCCGGCTGGCGGATCGACTACCAGCTCGCCAGCCGCCCGCTCGCCGACCGGGCCGTTCGCGCGGAAGTGGGCCGGGCCGCGACCTACGACCAGCGCTGGTCCGACCACGCGGCCGTGACCGTCGACTACGACCTCGCCTGACTCCGCAACCCTGCCCGCGCCAAACACAGGCGGGGGCCGCAGGGCGATCGGGCCCGGTTCCTGCGCAGTTCGCCCCGGGGAGAGCTCGGCAGGGGCCATTCGCGACGCATCCGGCACGGATGGTCTGGGGAGCGGGTCGCGTCCGAGCGGGGGGCAGTCGGACGCGACCCGCCGTCTACAGGTCGCGTCCGGCGGGGCCGGCGGCGGACACGACGAAGCACTCGGGGGAGTGCCGGAACCCCTTGTCGGCGAACGCCTTCTCGACGGCGGCCTGCACCGTGGCGGCGTCGTCGCGCCGCACGAGGGCGATGGCGGATCCGCCGAACCCGCCACCGGTCATCCGGGCACCCAGCGCACCGGCCTCCGTGGCCGAGGTGACGGCGGTGTCGAGCTCGGCGACGGAGATCTCGAAGTCGTCGCGCATCGAGTCGTGCGAGGCCAGGAAGAGCGCGCCCAGGCGGTCGAAGTCCTCGGCGCGCAACGCCTCGCGGGCCTCCTCGACACGGGCGATCTCGGTGACGACGTGCCGCGCCCGCTTGCGCAGGAGGTCGGACGACAGGCGGGTGAGGGCCGCGTCGAGCCCGTCGGCGTCGACGTCGCGCAGGGTGTCGACCCCGAGCTCGCGAGCCGCCTGCTCGCACGAGTCGCGACGCTCGGCGTACTGCCCGTCGACGAGCTCGTGCACCGCGCGGGTGTCGACGACGAGCAGGGCCAGGTCGTGCTCGTCGAGGTCGAACGGCACCTGCTCGGTGGAGAAGTCACGGCAGTCGAGCAGCAGGGCGTGGCCCTGCTCCGCGAGCAGGGACGCGGACTGGTCCATGCCGCCCGTGGGGGCCTGGGCCACGGTGTTCTCGGCCTCGACGCAGACGGCCGCCAGGGCCACCCGTCCGGCGGCGGAGTCGAGCAGTCCCAGCTCGTACACGTCGCTCAGTGCCGCTGCCACCGCGCACTCCAGGGCGGCCGAGCTCGACAGCCCGGCCCCGAGCGGCACCCGGCCGTCGATCGCGACGTCGAACCCGCCCACCGGGTGACCGGCGCGCTCCAGGGCCCACGGGACGCCGGCGACGTAGGCGGCCCAGCCCTCGGGGCTGCCCGGACCCACGTCGTCCAGGTCGAGCTCGACGACGCCGTCGCCCTGCGCGGAGACGATCCGCAGGCGCCGGTCGTCACGGCGGCGCAGTGCTGCATGCGTGCGGTGCGGGAGGGCGATCGGCAGGCAGAGGCCACCGTTGTAGTCGGTGTGCTCGCCGATCAGGTTGACCCGGCCGGGCGCCGACCAGACGCCCTGGGGCTCGTCGCCGAAGGCGTCGCGGAACAGGCGGGAGGCGGCGTCGACCGCGCCGGAGTCGACCGACGTCACGGGGCGACCTCGCGCAGCCGGGCCGCGATCCGCTCGGGCGTCACGTCGTTGACCCACGCGCCCACCCCGGACTCCGACCCGGCGAGGTACTTGAGCTTCTCGGGGGCGCGCAGCACCGACATGATCTGCAGGTGCAGGCGCGAGAGGTCGCGCCCCTTCTTGACCGGTGCCTGGTGCCAGCCGGCGATGTAGGGCAGGCGGATCGGCGACCCGTCCTGGTGACGTAGTAGCGGTCGAGCCGGCGCAGCAGGTCGAGGTAGACCCGGGCCAGGTCGTCGCGCTCGTCGTCGGTCAGCGACGGGAGGTCCGGCACGTCCCGCCGCGGCGCGAGGTGCACCTCGACCGGCCAGCGGGCGGCATCCGGCACGTAGGCGACCCAGTGCTCGGACTCGACGACCACGCGCTCCGTCCTCGAGCTCGGCCTCGAGGACGTCGGCCCCGAGGAGGCGACCGGTGCGCTCGTGGTGCTCGGTGGCCAGCTCGAGGATGGTCCTGCTGCGCTCGGGGACGTAGGGGTAGGCGTAGATCTGGCCGTGCGGGTGGTGCAGCGTGACGCCGATCTCCGCGCCGCGGTTCTCGAAGCAGAAGACCTGCTCCACCTCGGGCACCGCACCCAGCTCCGCGGTGCGGTCGACCCAGGCCTCGACGACGGTCCGGGCGCGTTCGGGCGTGAGGTCGGCGAACGTCGAGTCGTGGTCGCTGGTGAAGCAGACCACCTCGCAGCGGCCGAGCGCCGGCCTGCTCTGGATGAGGTCGCCGTCCTCGTGGTCGTCGTGGGAGTCGGCGGAGACGGGGGCGAAGCTCGGGAAGCGGTTCTCGAAGACGACCACGTCGTAGTCGCCGCCGGGATCTCCGAGGGCACGCTGCCCGGCCCGTCGGGCACAGCGGGCACTCGTCCGCCGGCGGCAGGAAGGTGCGGTTGCTCCGGTGCGCGGCGATGGCGATCCAGTCGCCGACCAGCGCGTCGTAGCGGATCTCGCCGGAGGCGGCCCGCTCGCCGAGGGGGCGAGTGTCCTCGGCGATCCGCTCGGGAGCGTCGGCCGTGTCGTCGAAGTAGATGATCTCGCGGCCGTCGGCCAGTCGCCGACTCGTGCGCCGGACCGTCATGCGTGGCTCCGCTCGTCCGGGCCGTGCGCAGGGGTGCGGGGGTGGCGAGGACGACCTCGACCCCTGCCTCGCTCACGGCGGTGCGGGCCCGCGGGCCGAGGCCCGCGTCGGTGACGAGGAGGTCGACCGTCGACAACGGGACGATGGTGCTGAGGCCGACCGACGCCCCACTTGGTGTGGTCGGCGAGGACGCACACCTGGCGGGCGGTCTGCACCAGGGCCTGGTTGGTCTCGGCCTCGACCAGGTTGGGGGTGGTCAGCCCGGCACGCTCGTCGATGCCGTGCACGCCCAGGAAGAGCGGGTCGACGTGCAGCGTCCGCAGCGCTGCGACGGCGACCGGCCCGACGAGCGCGTCGGACGGCGTGCGGACGCCCCCGGTGAGGACGACGGTCTGGCCGGGGGTGCCCGACTCGTGCAGCAGCTCGGCGACCGGGACCGAGTTGGTGACGACGGTGAGGTCGGGGACCGAGCGCACGGCGCGGGCCAACTCGTAGGTCGTCGTGCCGGCGGAGAGCGCGATGGCCGCACCGGGCTCGACGAGCTGGGCCGCGGCCTGGGCGATGGCCTTCTTCTGCGACTGCATGCAGCGCCGACTTCGCGGCGAAGCCGGGCTCCTCGCTGCTGCGGCTGCCGACGGCCAGCGCGCCGCCGTGCACGCGCTCGACCAGGCCCTCGGTGGCCAGGTGCTCGATGTCGCGCCGCACGGTCATGTCGGAGACGCCGAGCAGGTCGACGAGGTCGGACACGCGCACCGCACCGCTGTCCTCGATGAGGCCGAGGATGGTCGCGCGACGCTGGCGGGCGAGCAAGCTAGACCTCCCGGATGACGGCGACGGCACCCGCCGCCAGAGGGGTCTCGGCGGTGAACGGACGTCTGCGACCAGGTCGTGCCCCGGACGGGGACGAACTGCTCATGCCGCCGTGTCGTTGACGGCGAACAGCCAGGAGCCATCCTGCCCACGTCGGCGCACCACCTCGACGCCGGGCGCCACGTCGGCGGCGGGGGTGACGCCACCGGCCTCGGTGACCTGGTCGAGGAGCTCGCCGAGCGGTCCGTCGTCGAGCCGGGTGCCGAGGTACCAGGCGGCGCCGGCGCCGGCGCTGCGCCGGGTCACCGCGGGGCGCCCCGTGAGCGGGCCCGCGGCATACCGGTCGAGGACCTCGGCGTCGACGGCGGTGACGTCCTCGGTCCACAGCGAGCCCGTGCCACCGCCGTCGAGCCGGCTCTGCTCGTCGAGCAGCAGCGGGAAGAACTCCTCGACCCGGACGCCGAGCAGGTCGCGGAAGGCGCCCGGGTAGCCGCCGAGCCGGACGTGGTCGCTCGGTGTCGACGATGCCGGAGAAGAACGTGACGAGCACCTGCGCGCCGGCCTCGGCGGCCGCGGCGACGGCAGCTGCGTGCTCGTCGCTCACGAGGTAGAGCGTCGGGACGACGACCAGCTGGTAGCCGTGAGGTCGGCGCTCGGGTGCACGACGTCGACGGTGATGCCCCGGTCGCGCAGCACGCGGTGGACCGCGTGGGCCGTGGTGGGGTACTTCAGGGCGCTGGACGGCATCGCCGGCCCGTGGGCCGCCCACTGGGCCTCGTAGTCCCACAGCACCGCGACGTCGGCCTCGACGCGTGGTGCCGAGGACCTCGCCGAGCCGCTCGGCGACCGCGGCCGAGCTCGACGACCTCGCGGAACCGCGCGCTGTCGCGGCCGGCGTGCGGGACCAGGGCGGAGTGGAACTTCTCCGCGCCCGCCGGCGACTGGCGCCACTGGAAGAAGCCCAGGGTGTCGGCGCCGCGGGCCACGTGGGCGAGGCTGTTGCGCAGCGTGCCGCCGGGCACCTTGGCGTGGTTGACCGGCTGCCAGTTCACCGCGCTGGTCGAGTGCTCCATGAGCAACCACGGCCGGCCGCCGGCGAGGCCGCGGGTGAGGTCGCCGCTGAACGCCAGCTCGGCCTGCGGGTGGTCCAGCGCCGCGACGACGTAGTGGTCGGTGCTGACGACGTCCTGCTCGGCGGCCCACCGGTGGTAGTCGAGGTGTCGGAAGTGCGCCAGCGTCATGAAGTTCGTGGTCACCGGGACGCCGGGGGACAGGTCCGTGCAGGATCGCCTCTCGCTGCGGTGAGAGGTCCAGCAGCGCGTCGGAGGAGAACCGGCGGTAGTCCAGGACGCTGGGTCGGGTTGGCGAACGTCGTGGTGAGCCGCGGCGGCAGCACCTGGTCCCAGTCGGTGTAGCGCTGGCTCCAGAACGCGGTGCCCCAGGCCTCGTTGAGCGTGTCGAGGTCGCCGTACCGGCGCTCGCAGCCAGCCGCGGAAGCCGCCGGCGCAGACGTCGCAGTAGCAGGGCACGTTGTGGCAGGCGTACTCGTTCGACGACGTGCCACATCGCCAGCGCCGGGTGGTCGTGGTAGCGCTGTGGCCAGCTGCTCGACCAGCGCGAGCGCGCGCTCGCGGTAGACCGGCGAGCTGGGGCAGTAGGCCTGGCGGCTGCCCGGCCACAGCGTGTGGCCCGTCGCGGTCGACGGGCAGCATCTCGGGGTGCGCGGCCGACAGCCACGGCGGCGGGGAGGCGGTCGCGGTGGCCAGGTCGACCGCGATGCCGTCGTCGTGCAGCAGGTCCAGGACGCCGTCGAGCCAGTCGAAGTCGAACTCGCCCGGCTCGGGCTCGAGCAGCGACCAGGAGAAGACGCCGACGGTGACGAAGGTGACGCCGGCCTCGCGCATGAGCGCGACGTCCTCGGCCCAGACCTCGCGCGGCCACTGCTCGGGGTTGTAGTCGCCACCGAGGGCGATCCGACCGGTTCGGCCAGCAACGCATGGCGGACAGTGTTGACCGGTGCAGCTGGAGAAGTCAACAAAAACCAACAATGGTCGAGTCCCTGGACGGTCTGCGGCGACGACGTCGGACGAGCCGGTGGCGCTCGCGGCATCGGCGCCCGAGCACGGCGTGGTCGCGCCGACTTCGGCTCGGAGATCGTGGACGGGGTTGCGACACGCTGGCGCCAGGGTGCGCGTGACCTGCGTGATGGCGCTTGACAGTCGGTCCAGGTCCATCGTTTCTGTTGATGGTTTTTGATCGGATCTGTCGGATGACGCGTTCGCCCATCGCGCCGGCGCAACCCGTGTCAAAGGAGACCCGATGTCCCGCCCGACCTCCGAGGCCGAGTACCTCGCCAGCCTCGTCTCCTGCCTCCGTCCGCGGTGTCAGCCGTCGGATCGCTCCTGCGCGGCGCCCTCGGCGCCGGCGCCCTCGCTCGCAGCCGCCGTCGCTCGCTCGCCGCCTGCGGCGGCGGCGGCAGCGTCGTCCGCCACCGGCGGCTGCCGCGACCGGCACCGTCACCTTCGGCTCCAACCAGTCCGACGCCGTGCCGAAGGCGGCCATCGCAGGCGGTCACGGACGCCTTCCAGACGGCCAACGCCGGCCTGACGGTCAAGATCAACACGGTCGACCACAACACGTTCCAGGAGAACATCAACAACTACCTGCAGGGCAGCCCGGACGACGTGTTCACCTGGTTCGCCGGCTACCGGATGCGGTTCTTCGCCGCCAAGGGCCTGGCCGGCGACATCAGCGACGTCTGGTCGGACCTCGACGGGCTTCTCCGACGCCTTCAAGACGGCGTCGACCGGCGACGACGGCAAGCAGTACTTCGTGCCGTTCGACCAACTACCCGTGGGCGGTCTTCTACCGCAAGAGCGTCTTCGACGGAGAAGGGCTACCAGGTCCCCAAGACCCTCGACGAGCTCAAGACCCTCGGCACGCAGATGAAGAAGGACGGCCTCGTCCCGATCGCCTTCGCCGACAAGGACGGCTGGCCCGCGATGGGCACGTTCGACCAGCTCAACATGCGGATCAACGGCTACCAGTTCCACGTCGACCTGATGGCCGGCAAGGAGGCGTGGAACGGCCCCAAGGTCAAGAAGGTCTTCGACACCTGGGCCGGCCTGCTGCCCTACCACCAGCCCGACTCGCTCGGCCGCACCTGGCAGGAGGCCGCGCAGTCGCTGCAGCAGAAGAAGGCCGGCATGTACCTGCTCGGGCTTGTTCGTCGGCCAGCAGTTCACCAAGGGCGCCGAGCAGGACGACCTCGACTTCTTCACCTTCCCCGAGATCGACTCCGACCATCGGCGCGGACGCCATCGAGGCCCCGATCGACGGCTTCATGATGGCCAAGCGCCCGAAGAACGAGGCCGGCGCCAAGGCGCTCCTCGACTACCTCGGCTCGCCGGACGCCGCAGAACATCGTCGTCAAGGCCGACCCCACCGTCATCGCGGCGAACAGCAAGGCCGACACCAGCGGCGTACACCGCGCTGCAGAAGAAGGCGGTCGAGTTCGTCGGTCAGCGCCAAGAACATCTCGCAGTTCCTGGACCGCGACACCCGCCCGGACTTCGCGTCCACGGTGATGATCCCGGCGATCCAGACCTTCATCAAGAACCCGAAGGACATCGACGGCCTGATCAACAGCATCGAGAAGCAGAAGAAGTCGCATCTTCGCCACCTGACGGCTCGACGTCGAGCGCCGACGCACCGCGACGACGCTGACGCCCGCGCGCCGCGCGAGTACCCGTCGGCACGCAAGTCAAGGGGATCGACCACCTCACCCGCGTCGACCGGGTCGTGGTCGGCCGTGATGGTCGGCGTCCCGACGCTGCTGGTGCTGTCGGCTCGTCTGGTTCCCGGCGGTCGCGTCGGTCCTGCTGTCGTTCACGAACTGGAACGGCATCGGCCCGCTCTCCGCGGCCAAGATCGTCGGCCTGAAGAACTACCGCGACGTCGTGACGAACTACCCGCCGTTCTGGCCGGCGCTGCAGCACAACCTGATCTGGCTCGCCGTGATCTTCCTCATCGCGACGCCGCTCGGGATGTTCCTCGCCGTGCTGCTCGACCGGGAGATGCGGGTTCAGCCGGATCTACCAGACCGCGTTCTACCTGCCGGTCGTGCTGTCGCTCGCGCTGGTCGGCTTCATCTGGCAGCTCATCTACTCCCGCGACCAGGGCCTGCTCAACGCCGCTCACCGGCAGCACGCATCGACTGGTACGGCGACCCGCGCGTACAACCTCTGGGCGGTGCTCGTCGCCGCCAGCTGGCGGCACGTCGGCTACATCATGCTGCTGTACCTGGCCGGCCTGAAGGGCGTCGACCCGTCGCTGCGCGAGGCCGCCGCGATCGACGGCGCCACCGAGCGCCAGACCTTCTTCAGCGTCGTCTTCCCGGTGATGCGGCCGATCAACATCATCGTCCTGGTCGTCACGGTGATCGAGTCGCTGCGCGCCTTCGACCTCGTCTGGGTGATCAACAAGGGCCGCAACGGCCTCGAGCTGATCTCGGCCCTGGTCACGCAGCAACATCGTCGGCGAGGCGAGCCGGATCGGCTTCGGCTCGGCGCTGGCCACGATCATGCTGGTGATCTCCTCGGTGTTCATCGTCATCTACCTGCGCGATCGTCATGCGGGAGGAGCGATGACTGCCGGACAGCGACCTGCCAGTGGCCTCGGTCACCACGTCGCGACGACCTCCGTCGCCACGCCGACGCGCTCCCAGCGCGTCGGGCCGAAGCAGCGGCAACCGCGGCTTCCACGTGTTCCTGGCCGTCGTCGGCGCTGCTCTGGCTCTTCCCGGTCGCCTGGGCGCTGCTCAACTCCTTCCGCGACTACGCCTACACCGCGAAGCACGGCTACGTCTCCTTCGGCGGCTTCACCTTCGCACAACTACACGAACGCCTGGCAGCAGGCCGACTTCGCCGCACACTTCCTCAACTCCGCCATCATCACCGTGCCGGCGGTGCTGCTCACGCTGTTCCTGTCCTCGCTGCGTGGCCTTCGTCGTGTCCCGGTTCTCCTTCAGGTTCAACCTGGCGCTGCTCGGCATGTTCACCGCGGCCAACCTGCTGCCGCCGCAGGCGCTGCTCATCCCGCTCTACCGGCTGTTCCGCGCCATCGAGGTGCCGTTCTGGCTGAGCGACTCGGGCACCCTGCTACAACACCTACTGGGGCCTGATCCTGATCAACATCGCCTTCCAGACCGGCTTCTGCACCTTCGTGCTCAGCAACTACATGAAGACGCTGCCGCGCGAGCTCTACGAGGCCGCCGTCGTCGACGGCGCCGGCGTGCTGCGGCAGTTCTTCGCAGCTCACCCTGCCGCTGTGCCGCCCGCCGCTGGCGGCGCTGGCCACGCTCGAGGTCACCTGGATCTACAACGAGTTCTTCTGGGCGACGGTGCTGCTGCAGTCCGGCGACAAGTTCCCGATCACGAGCTCGCTGAACAACCTGCGCGGCCAGTTCTTCACCGACTACAACCTGCGTCGCGGCCGGCTCGGTCCTCGTCGCGCTGCCCGACCCTCATCGTCTTCTTCGTCCTGCAGAAGCAGTTCGTCTCCGGCCTGACGCTCGGCGCCACCAAGGGATGACCGTCCCCACCGCCACCCTCCGGTCCGCCGGCACCTGCCTGGTCGTCGAGCTCCCCGGGGCGGCTGCCCCGCGTCCTGCACTGGGGCGCCGACCTGCCCTGACGACGGCGGTCGCCCAGCTCGCCGTCGTCGTCACCGGCCCCGTGCCGCACAACGCCCTCGACGAGCCGTGGCCCCTCACCGTGCTGCCCACCGCCGGCGACGGCTGGCCCGGCACCCCGGCGTAGGCCGGCCACCGCGGCCGGCGGCGCTGCCGCGCCTCGCTGGGTCGTCACCACCGACCGTGACGGCGAGCGTTCGCTCGTCGTCACGGCGCGCGACGGGGCGACCCAGGTCCGCGGGGTCTGGTCGCTCGACGACCACGGCGTGCTGCGCGTGCGCGACTCGGTGACCAACGTCAACGACGCGTCCAGCGACGGCGTCCGGGCCGACGCGTACGACCGCGGCGCCAACACCGGCGACGGCTGCGTACGAGCTGGCGCGCTGCGCCGTGCTGCCGCTGCCGGCGCGCGCCACCGAGCTGCTCGACCTCACCGGGCGCTGGTGCCGCGAGCGCACCCCGCAGCGCTCGGCCGCTGCAGCGACGGCACCCACCTGCGCGCCTCGCGCCGCGGCCGCACCGGCCACGACGCGACGCTGCTGCTCACGGCCGGGACGCCCGGCTTCGGCTTCCGCACCGGCGAGGTCTGGGCGGTCCACGTGGCGTGGAGCGGCGACCACGAGCACCTCGTCGAGCGGCTGCCCGAGGGCGCCGGCATCCACGCCGCCGTCCTCGGCGGCGGCGAGCTGCTGCGGCCCGGCGAGGTCCGCCTGGCGCCCGGGGGAGACCTACACCGCGCCCGACGTGGTGTTCGTGCACTCCGCGCGACGGCCTCGACGGGCTGTCCGCGCCGCCTGCACCGCTGCCAGCGGCGCGACCGCGCCCACCCGCAACGACCCGCGCCCGCTCGTGCTCAACACCTGGGAGGCCGTCTACTTCGACCACGACCTCGACCGGCTCACGGGCCTGGCCGACACGGCGGCCTCGATCGGCGTCGAGCGCTTCGTGCTCGACGACGGCTGGTTCCGGCAGCCGCCGCGACGACACCGCGGGCCTCGGCGACTGGTACGTCGACGACGGACGTGTGGCCCGACGGGCTGCACCCGCTCGTCGAGCACGTGCACGGGCCTGGGCATGCAGTTCGGGCTGTGGGTCGAGCCGGAGATGGTCAACCTCGACTCCGACCTGGTCCGCGCGCACCCGGACTGGGTGCTCGGCCCCGAGCGGCGCGGCCGCGCCGCCTCGCGCCACCAGCACGTGCTCGACCTCGCCAACCCGGACGCCGCGGCGTACCTGCTCGAGCGGCTGGACGCGCTGGTCGGCGAGTATCGGCATCGACTACCTCAAGTGGGACCACAACCGCGACCTGCACGAGGCCGTGCGGTCGGACGCGACCGGGACCGCCGGCCCGGCGTGCACGAGCAGACGCTGGCGGTCTACGCGCTGCTCGACGAGCTGCGCGCGCGCCACCCCGACCTGGAGATCGAGTCCTGCTCCAGCGGCGGCGGCGCGGGTCGACCTCGGCATCCTCGCGCGCACCGACCGGGTCTGGACCTCGGACTGCAACGACGCGCTCGAGCGCGCGGCGATCCAGCGCTGGACCGGCGCTGCTGCTGCCCGCCGAGCTGGTCGGCACGCACGTCGGCCCGGCCACGGCGCACACCACGCACCGCACCCTCGACCTGTCGTTCCGGATGCGCCGGCGCTGTTCGGCCACGCCGGCCTGGAGTGGGACATCACCGGCCTGCACCCCCGAGGAGCTGGAGGCGCTACGTGGCTGGTCGGCGCTGTACCGGGAGCTGCGACCGCTGCTGCACACCGGGGACGTCGTGCGCGCCGACCTCCCCGACGAGCGGGGTCTGCTGCACGGGGTCGTCGCCGCGGACCGTGGGCACGCGGCATACACGTCCTGCGCACGGTCACCGGTCCGGCCGTCGCGCCGGGCTGCTGGCGCTGCCCGGCCTCGACCCGGAGCGGACCTACACGGTGCGGGTGCGGGCCGAGGCGGGCCTGCCGGCCGTCACCCAGGTGCGCCCTCCGCGGTGGTGGGAGCAGGCCTCGGTGACGGGATCGGCGTCACGGGGCGGTGCTCGGCCAGGTCGGGCTGGCCCTGCCGGTGCTCGCCCCGGCCCAGGGCTTCCTGCTCCACCTGCACCTGACACAATGGCGGCCATGTCTGCGCCTCCGCCCCCGCGGGCTGCCCCGCGTCCTGTCCGGGATGCAGCCGACCAGCGACTCCCTGCACCTCGGCAACTACCTCGGGGCGCTGGTCCAGTGGGTGGCGCTGCAGGACGACGCACGACGCGTTCTACTGCGTCGTCGACCTGCACGCGATCACCGTCCCGACCGACCCGGCGATGCTGCGCGAGCGCACCCGCGTGACCGCCGCGCAGTACCTCGCCGGCGGCGTCGACCCGAAGCGCTCGACGCTCTTCTGCAGAGCCACGTCACCGAGCACGCCGAGCTCGGCTGGGTGCTGGGCTGCCTCACCGGCGTCGGCGAGGCCCGCCGGATGACGCAGTTCAAGGACAAGACGGCCAAGGGGCAGACCGCCAACGTCGGCCTGTTCACCTACCCGATGCTGATGGCGGCCGACATCCTGCTGTACGACGCGGACTACGTGCCGGTCGGCGAGGACCAGCGCCAGCACCTCGAGCTCACCCGCGACCTGGCCGAGCGGTTCAACCACCGGTTCGGCGAGACCCTCGTCGTGCCCGAGCCGTACATCGTCAAGGACACGGCGAAGATCATCGACCTGCAGGACCCGACCGCGAAGATGAGCAAGTCCGGGTCGTCGCCCAAGGGGCTCATCGACCTGATGGACGACCCGGCCAAGATCGCCAAGAAGATCCGCTCGGCCGTCACCGACACCGAGCGCGAGGTCCGCTACGACCCCGAGACCAAGCCCGGGGTGTCCAACCTGCTGATCATCCACTCGGCGCTCTCGGGCCAGCCGGTCGAGGACGTCGCGGCGAAGTACGCGGGCAAGGGGTACGGCGACCTCAAGAAGGAGGTCGCCGAGGTCGTGGTCGAGGCGCTCACGCCGTTCCAGCAGCGGATGGCCGAGCTGCTCGACGACCCGGCCGAGCTCGACCGCGTCCTCGCCGACGGCGCCGAGCGGGCGCGCGAGGTCGCCCGGACCACGATGGCCCGGGTGCGCGACCGGGTGGGTCTGCTTCCCAGCGTTCGATAGGGTCACTCGGTGCCCACCATCGGCGTGTCCATCGCCATCCCCTCGCCGTACGCGCAGCTGCTCCAGGCCAAGCGGGCCTCGTTCGGTGACCCGCTCGCCGAGTCCATCCCGACGCACGTCACGCTGCTGCCGCCGACCGACGTGGGCGACGTGGAACTGGCCGACACGGTCGCGCACCTCGAGGAGGTCGCGGCTGAAGGGCACCCCTTCGCGATGGTCCTGCGCGGCACCGGCACCTTCCGGCCGGTCTCGCCCGTCGTCTTCGTCCAGGTCTCCGGTGGCATCAGCGACTGCGAGCTGCTGGAGAAGAGCGTCCGGCGCGGGCCGCTGGAGCAGGGCCCTGGACTTCCACTACCACCCGCACGTGACGGTGGCCCACCACGTGCCGGACGAGGCGCTCGACCGCGCCTTCGCCGAGCTGGCCGACTTCGAGTGCACGTTCGTCGTCGAGGAGTTCCACCTCTACGAGCACGGCGCCGACGGCGTCTGGCGCCCGGTCCGCTCCTTCGCGCTGGGCGGCTGACGGGGTGCAGACGCTCCAGCACTGGTGGTCCCGCCTCCAGGCCACCACCCCGTGGAGGGCGTGGAAGCGCTACGGCGACGCGCGGGGCAACGTGCTCGCCGGCGGCGTCGCCTACTTCGCCTTCTTCTCGGTCTTCCCGGCCATCGCACTGGCCTTCACCATCTTCGGCTTCGTCCTGCGCGACCGGCCCGAGCTGCTCGCGGAGGTGCGGCAGTACGTCGACCAGACGCTGCCGGGGTTCGTCAAGAACGAGAAGACCGGCACGGGCATCATCCCCGTCACCATCCCCCAGACGAACATCCTCACCCTGACCGGCATCATCGGTGTCGTCGGCCTCGTGCTGGCCGGTCTCGGCTGGCTCTCCGCGATGCGCGACGGCATCCGCGCGGTCTTCGGCGTCCCCGGGCAGCCGGGCAACCCCGTCCTGGTGAAGCTGCGCGACCTCGGCGTCATGGTGCTCCTCGGGCTGGGGGTGCTCGTCTCGTCGGCCGTCACCGTCGTGGCCGGCGCCGTCGCCACGACCGTGTCCGAGGCCATCGGGCTGGGGTCGCAGGGCTGGATCGTCGGCGTGTTCGGCTTCGCCATGGGCGTGGTGCTCGACACCGCGCTCGTCGCCCTGATGCTGCGGGTGCTCAGCGGCGTGTCCATGCCCTGGCGGGCGCTGCGCAACGGTTCGGTGTTCGGTGGGGTCGCGCTGACCATCCTCAAGGTCGCGGGCTCGCGCCTGATCGCCGGGACGACCGGCAACAAGCTCTTCGCCTCCTTCGCCCTCGTCGTCGGGCTGCTGGTCTGGCTCAACCTCATCTCACGCGTCATGCTCGTCGCCGCAGCCTGGGCCGCCAACGACGTCGACGCCCGCGCCGACGACCTCACCGAGGCCCAGCGGCACAAGCTGTCGGAGGGCCCGGCCCCCGAGCCGCTGGACAGCATCCGCGAGCGCACCGACGCAGGTCTGCCGACGTTCGGCCAGCGGGCCGCGGACCGCACGTCGGTCGCTGCCGGAGCCGTGCTCGGCGCGGTCGGTGTGGTGGCGGTCGGCTCCCTGGGCCGCGGCATACGCAGCCTCACCCGCCGCCGCTGACAGCCGGCCCAGCCCGCTCACCCGCACCTCTTCGGAAGATCCGGCGTGCCCTGGTCCCTCAGATCCTCCGAGGACCCGCAGGCGCAGGGCGGTGCCGCCGGTGGAGCCGCCGGTCCCACAGCGCGCGCTGGAGGAGCAGGGTCAGCGCGCCGGCCACGGTCATGCCGAGAAGGTTGATGCCCAGCTGCGCTGCCGCCCCGCCGAGCTGGCTCCAGGCACCCGTGGCGAGGGCGACGGAGAAGTCACCGGCCGCGGGCACGGTGGTCACGGAGATGAAGACGCCGACCAGGGCGTTGCTGCGCCCGGCCGTCGTGGACAGCACGCCGGCGGCACCGGCCAGCACCGCCACCACCAGCGACCAGTGGTCCGGACGATAGATGAACCCCGTCATCGGGCGCGGGGCAGCCACCGTCGCCGCGTCCAACCAGCCGACGGCCACGGCGAGGAGGGCCAGCAGGGTGGTCACGCCGATGGCCAGGGCGAACCCGCGCACGAGCAGCCCCAGCGCCCGCAGGGACAGCCTGGGCCGTCCGAGCGCCAGCCCAACGGACAACGCCGCGACCGCGCTGAACTCCGGGCCCACGACCATCGCGCCGACGACGAGGATCGCCGAGTCCGTCACGACGGCGACAGAGGCGATCAGCGTGGCCAGGCAGAGGAACACGTAGTACGACCACGAGCCGTGCGACTGCCCCTCGGCGCCGTCGCGGACGGCGTCCCAGATGACGGCGTCGTCGGGGGCGCCGGGTGCGCGCCGCTCCGCCTCGACGGCGTTGCGCGACGGTGACGCCTCGATGTTGAGGATGGTGATGCCGCCCCGGTCGTGCAGCCCGAGGACGCGCAGCCGGCCGAGCAGCCCGTCCGCGGCCTCCCGGGCGATGTCCGCCTCCACGAGGTCACCGACCGGCTTGAGGCTGCCGCCACGCGTCACCGCGAGGTTGCAGACGGCGTGGTCCGGTTCGAGGAGGGCCAGGACCTCGGCGGAGAGGTCATCGGGAACGGCGAGGCGCAGGTGGAGCACGTCAGTGGTGGGCGCGGTGGCGCCGACGGGCGTTGGCCGCTCGCGAGGCGAGCCACAGCAGCAGTCCCACGATGACGGCCAGGGTGCCCACCCCGACCCAGGGTGCCGAGGCGTTCTGGCCGATGCCTCCGGGAAGCGCGGCTGCGGCAGCCGTCGCGCGGGTCGCCTCGTCCTGGGGCGTGACCCGGGCGTTCGCCGCCGGAGCGTTGGCCTGGGCGCCGGCGTGGGCTTCGGCGGCGTGGTCACGGTGCCGGGCTCCACGAGGGTGCCGACGGGGCGGGCCAGGTGGCCGTACCGGAAGGCCCAGTCGTACATCGCGGCCTGGGGGCGCCAGGACCCGTCCAGGCCGTACATCTCGGTGAGCAGGTAGGTCTTGCCGCCGCGGGTCACCGCCGAGATGAAGGTGCGGTGCGCGGCCACGGTGTAGCCGTTCTTGACGCCGATGGTGCCGTCGTAGTTGTAGAGCAGCTTGTTGTGGTTGTTGATCATGTACGAGGCGCGCTTCTTCGTCTTCGGGTTGACGCGCCCCGGGAAGGGAGCCTGCTTCGTCGTGACGTAGCGGCGGAAGTCCGGCAGCTGCAGGGCCGCCCGGCCGATGAGGGCAAGGTCGTAGGCGCTGGAGGTCTGTCCGGGGGCGTCGAGGCCGGCCGGGTCCTTCGCGACGGTGTCGAGCGCACCGAGCTCGCGGGCCCGGGCGTTCATCGCGGCGAGCGTCGCACCACGGCCGCCCGCGGACTCCGCGAGGGCGTAGGCCGCGTCGTTGCCCGAGGACATGAGCAGCGCCTCGAACAGCTGTCGCCCCGTGTAGTCGAGTCCGGGCACGAGCCCGACGCGGGTGCCGTCCGCATTCGCGTCCGCCGGGGTGGCCTTGATCTTTCGGTCGGGCTCGACCTTCGGGATCAGGGTCAGGGCGGTGAGCGTCTTGAGGGTGCTCGCCGGGAGCAGCCTGGCGTGGGGGGCCTTGGCAGCGATGACCTCGCCGGTGTCCAGGTCGGCCAGCAGCCACGCCACGTTCTTGAGCTTCGGTGGAGCCGGCACCCCCGCGGGGAGGTCAGTCACGGTGCCGGTGGTGGCCAGCCTGGGACCACCGATCGACAGCTCGGGGGCACCGTCGCCTTCGGGACCGGCAGCGTGGGCGTGGGCGGCGGCTTGGGCTTGGCTGCGGCGACGGACGTGACGGTGGTCGCCGACGCGGGGCTCGCAGCGGCGACCGTGGGGCCGAGCACGACGGCGCCGCCGACCGCCAGCACGAGGCTGGCAGCGGCGGCGGAGACGTGTCGAGGATGACGCACGCGCGACAGTGTGCCCGAGAGTGGGCGGGTTCGTCAGAACCTGCGGGTCAGGAGGGCGCGCTTGACCTCCTGGATGGCCTTGGTGACCTCGATGCCGCGCGGGCAGGCGTCGGTGCAGTTGAAGGTCGTGCGGCAGCGCCACACGCCTTCCTTGTCGTTGAGGATCTCCAGCCGCTGGCTCGCCACCCTCGTCACGGCTGTCGAAGATGAAGCGGTGCGCGTTGACGATGGCGGCCGGACCGAAGTACTGGCCGTCGTTCCAGAACACCGGGCAGGCTGTCGTGCACGCGGCGCACAGGATGCACTTGGTCGTGTCGTCGAAGCGGTCGCGGTCGTGCTGGCTCTGGATCCGCTCACGCGTCGGCTCGTTGCCCGTGGTGACCAGGAACGGCATGACCTCGCGGTAGGCCTCGAAGAACGGCTCCATGTCGACGACGAGGTCCTTCTCGAGGGGCAGGCCCTTGATCGCCTCGACCGTGATCGGCTTGTCCGGGTTGACGTCCTTGATCAGCGTCTTGCAGGCCAGCCGGTTCTTGCCGTTGATGCGCATGGCGTCCGAGCCGCAGACGCCGTGCGCGCAGGAGCGGCGGAAGGTCAGCGAGCCGTCCTGCTCCCACTTGATCTGGTGCAGTGCGTCGAGGACGCGGTCGGTCGCGTGCGCGGTGACCTGGTAGTCCTCGAAGTGGGCCTCGGTGTCGGACTCGGGGTCGAACCGCGCGACCCGCAGGGTCACGGTGAAGGTGGGGACGGCCCCGACCTTGCCCTCGGTCTTCTCTTCGACAGTGGCAGTCATCAGTACTTGCGCTCCATCGGCTGGTAGCGGGTCACGGTCACGGGCTTGTAGTCCAGGCGCACCTCGTCGGAGAACAACGGGGTGTCGGCCCCGAAGCCCTCGCCGGCGATGGGCGCGCGGTAGGCCATCGTGTGCCGCATGAAGTTGACGTCGTCGCGGGCCTCGTAGTCCTCACGGAAGTGGCCGCCGCGGGACTCCTTGCGGGCCAGCGCGCCGATCGTGATGACCTCGGCCAGCTCGATGAGGAAGCCGAGCTCGACGGCCTCGAGCAGGTCGGTGTTGTAGCGCTTGCCCTTGTCCTGCACGACGACGTTCGCGTAGCGCTCCTTGAGCTCCTCGATCACGCCGAGGGCCTCCTTCATGGAGGCCTCGGTGCGGAAGACCTGGACGTTGCGGTCCATCGTCTCCTGCAGCTCCTTGCGCAGGTCGGCCACCCGCTCGCCGCTCGCGCGGCCGCGGATGCCCTCGACCATGCCGTCGACGAGGGAGGAGGGGTTCTGCGGCAGGTCGACCCAGGCTGCGTTCGCGGCATACTCCGCGGCGGCGATGCCGGCGCGGCGACCGAAGACGTTGATGTCCAGGAGGCAGTTGGTGCCCAGGCGGTTGGAGCCGTGCACGGACACGCAGGCGACCTCGCCGGCGGCGTACAGGCCGGGGACGACGTCGGTGTTGTTGCGCAGCACCTCGGTCTCGACGTTGGTCGGCACACCGCCCATCGCGTAGTGCGCGGTGGGGTAGACCGGCACGGGCTCGGTGTAGGGCTCGACGCCGAGGTAGGTGCGGGCGAACTCCGTGATGTCAGGGAGCTTGGCGTCGATGTGGGCCGGCTCGAGGTGGGTCAGGTCGAGCAGGACGTAGTCCTTGTTGGGACCGGCGCCGCGACCCTCGCGCACCTCGTTGGCCATCGAGCGAGCGACGATGTCGCGCGGCGCGAGGTCCTTGATGGTGGGGGCGTAGCGCTCCATGAAGCGCTCGCCGTCGGCGTTGCGCAGGATGCCGCCCTCACCGCGGGCCGCCTCCGAGAGCAGGATGCCGAGACCGGCCAGGCCTGTCGGGTGGAACTGGAAGAACTCCATGTCCTCCAACGGGATGCCGCGGCGGAAGGCCACGCCCATGCCGTCACCGGTGAGGGTGTGCGCGTTGGAGGTGGTCTTGAAGACCTTGCCGGTGCCGCCGGTGGCGAACACGATCGACTTGGCCTGGAAGACGTGGATCTCGCCGGTGGACAGCTCGTAGGCCACCACGCCGGCCGCCCGCTCGACGCCGTCGGCGCCGGTGTTCATGAGCAGGTCGAGGACGTAGAACTCGTTGAAGAACTCCACGCCCTGCTTGACGCAGTTCTGGTAGAGCGTCTGCAGGATCATGTGACCGGTGCGGTCGGCCGCGAAGCAGGAGCGGCGGACCGCGGCCTCACCGTGGTTGCGGGTGTGGCCACCGAACCGGCGCTGGTCGATCTTGCCCTCGGGCGTGCGGTTGAACGGCAGGCCCATCTTCTCGAGGTCGATGACCGCGTCGATGGCCTCGCGGCACATGATCTCGGCAGCGTCCTGGTCGACGAGGTAGTCGCCGCCCTTGACGGTGTCGAAGGTGTGCCACTCCCAGTTGTCCTCCTCGACGTTGGCGAGGGCGGCGCACATGCCGCCCTGGGCCGCGCCGGTGTGGGAACGGGTGGGGTAGAGCTTGGTCAGGACCGCGGTGCGGGTGCGCGTCGAGGACTCGAGGGCCGCGCGCATGCCGGCGCCGCCGGCACCGACGATGACGACGTCGTACTTGTGCGTCTGCATCAGGATTCGTTCCTTCGGTGTTGCAGGGTCCGGTGCTCCGGGGTCATCGTCCGGTGCACACGGAAAGCGTGGAGGACGGGTCGATGCACGGGTCGAACGTGAAGATGACCAGCGTGCCGAGGACCAGGACGAGGATCGCGCTCGCGACGAGCAGGCCCTTGAGGATCCAGCGGGCGCGGTCGCTCTCGGTGTAGTCGTTGATGATCGTGCGGACACCGTTGAAGCCGTGCAGCTCGGCGAGCCACAGCATCAACATGTCCCAGGTCTGCCAGAACGGGCTGGCCCACTTGCCGGCCACGAACGCGAAGTCGACGCCGTGGATGCCCTCGCCCAGCATGAGGTTGACGAACAGGTGGCCGAAGACCAGGACGAGCAGCAGCACACCGCTGCCGCGCATGAAGACCCAGGACCACAGCTCGAAGTTGCCGCGGCCCTTGGACACCCGGCGGTAGCGCGAGGTCTTGGCGGAGACCGCGTCAGGCCCGGCGTGGTAGTTGGTGGTGGCGCTCATGGTCCGCCCTCTCAGTGCGTGAAGACGATGGTCAGGTGCCGGATCGCGAACGGCGCGAAGAGCACCACGAACCCGGCGGCCACGGCCCAGAACATCTGCTTCTGGTACCTCGGCCCCTTGGACCAGAAGTCCACGGCGATGATGCGCAGGCCGTTGAGCGCGTGGAAGATCACGGCGGCGACGAGGCCGGCCTCGGCAAGGCCCACGACGGGGTTCTTGTAGGCGCCCATGACCTCGTTGTAGGCGCTCGGCGAGACCCGGACGAGCGCCGTGTCGAGCACGTGCGCGAACAGGAAGAGGAAGATCAGTACGCCGCTGATGCGGTGGGCCACCCACGTCCACATGCCTTCACGGCCGCGGTAGAGGGTCCCGGTAGCTGCCTGCGCCACTGCGCGTCCCTTTCGAAGCAGTTGTCACGGCAGTCGCTCGAGGGCGTGTCTGGCCGTACGTCGACGGTCAGGTTATCTGTCCGTGCAGGTGGGGCGCGCACGGCCCTGCTGTGAG
The DNA here is from genome assembly GCA_963695205.1 of uncultured Actinomycetota bacterium. GTDB lineage: Bacteria > Actinomycetota > Actinomycetes > Actinomycetales > Dermatophilaceae > Pedococcus. Next base: position 172,353 of record CAVOGI010000008.1, read on the forward strand.
AAACCAGACAGGCGGGGTTACCGGCGGGTACCGCCAGGGCTCAGGCGACGGCTGCGGGAGTCCGAAGGACCGTGGAGTAGTGGCGCAGCAGCTCGTCGGTCAGTGTCGACCACGACCTCCCCTCGACGCGTCGGCGCCCCGCCGCACCCATCGCCTCCCGCTTGGCGCGGTCGCCGGCGAGGTGGGCGACGGCCTCCCGCAGGGCGGCCGGGTCCTCGGGGTCGAACAGCAGGCCGGTCCGGCTGTGGTCCACGAGGTCGAGCGGACCGCCGCGCGCCGGGGCGACCACCGGCAGGGCGGTCGCGGCCGCCTCCTGCAGGGTCTGGCCGAACGTCTCCCGAGTGCCGGTGTGCACGAACACGTCCAGCGCGGCATACGCCCTCGCGAGGTCGTCACCCTCCCGGCGCCCGAGCAGGACGACGTCGAGCCCGGCGGCGCACAGCAGGGCGGCGTCGTCGGCTCGGCCGGGACCGTCGCCGACCAGGACCACCCTCAGCCCGGGCAGGCCGGCGAGGGCGGCGAACCGGTGCAGCTCCTTCTCGGGGGCCAGCCGGCCGACGTAGCCGACGACGACCTCACCGCCCGGCGCCAGGGTGCGCCGCAGGGCACGGGTGCCGGCGTCGGTCCGCCAGTGGGGGTGGAACATCGCGGCATCGACGCCACGGGCCCAGGACCGGGTGCGCGGTATGCCGTGGGCCTCCAGCTCGGCCAGCGCCGCCGAGGAGGGGGCGAGGGTGAGGTCGGCGAGCTCGTGGACCCGCCGCACCCAGCGCCACGCGGCGGTGGCCGCGCCCCGGCCGAGCGCCCCGGGACAGTGCTGGGCGAGGTAGCTGGGCATGTCGGTCTGGTAGACGGCGACCGACGCGATCCCCAGCCGGGCCGCAGCCCCCAGTGCGCTCGCGCCGAGGACGAACGGTGATGCGACGTGCACCACGTCGGGGGCGAACCTTGCCAGCAGGGCCTCGACCTCACCGGTGGGCAGGCCCACCGGGAACGCGCGCACGGGCACGGAGGCGACACCGTGGACCGGGAAGCCCGCCCAGGTCGCCGGCGCGGGACGCGGTGCGATGACGATGGCCTCGTGCCCGCGGTCGCGCAGGCACTCCAGGACCCGGCAGACGCTCGTCGTCACGCCGTTGACGTTGGGCAGGAACGACTCGGTGACGATCGCGATGCGCACGCCACCAGCCTGCTGAACCCGGGTGATGGGGCGGCGACGTCCGGGGGTGGGTCAGGTGAGCGTGGGGTGATCAAGCGGTGTCGCGGATGGCGTGGGCTAGCGTTCGCGCCATGTCGAACGAGCACTTCTGGGCCGTCATCCCCGCCGGTGGGGCGGGCACACGGCTGTGGCCGTTGTCGAGGGCGGGTTCGCCGAAGTTCCTGCACGACCTCACGGGCACGGGGCGCTCGCTGCTGCAGGCCACGTGGGACCGGCTCGAGCCGCTGACCGGTGCACAGGTCCTCGTCGTCACGGGCGTCGCACACGTCGACGCGGTCGCCCGTCAGCTCCCGGGTCTCCCGGCTGACCAGCTGCTCGCCGAGCCCTCGCCCCGCGACTCGATGGCCGCCATCGGTTGGGCCGCGGCAGTGCTCGAGGCCCGTGACCCCGAGGCCGTCCTCGGGTCCTTCGCCGCCGATCACGTCATCGGTGACGAGGAGCAGTTCCGCCAGTGCGTCTCGTCCGCCGTTGCGGCCGCTGCTGACGGGCACGTCGTGACGATCGGCATCGAACCCACGCATGCCGCAACGGGTTTCGGCTACATCGAGATGGGCGAGACGCTGGGTTCCGGCCCGGCGCGGGCCGTCGCGCAGTTCGTGGAGAAGCCGGACCGGGAGCGTGCCGGGGCCTACCTGGCGACGGGCCGGTTCCGGTGGAACGCGGGCATGTTCGTCGTGAAGGCGTCGGTCCTGCTGGACCTGCTCGCGCAATGGCACCCCGAGCTCGCGGCCGGGTTGCGGGCCGTCGCCGCCGACCCGTCGCGCCTCGCCGAGGTCTGGCCCGGGCTGGAGAAGATCGCCATCGACCACGCCGTCGCCGAACCTGCTGCCGCGCAGGGCCGGGTGGCGGTCGTCCCCGGCGGGTTCGGGTGGGACGACGTGGGGGACTTCGCCTCGCTCGGCACGCTGCTCGCGGACGCCGACGGGCTGCCGGGGGTCCGGGTCCTGGGCGACGCCGATCGCCTGCGCGTCCTCGACTCCACGGGGGTCGTGGTCCCCGGCACCGACCGGGTCGTAGCCCTCGTCGGCATCGACGACGTCGTGGTGGTCGACACCCCGGACGCCCTGCTCGTCATGTCGCGCGAGCGGGCCCAGGACGTCAAGGGCATCGTCGACGCCCTCAGGGCGCAGGGCCGCACCGACCTGACCTGACCACCCGGGCAGCCGGACCAGCCGCTCACGGTGATCCGTTGGCGTCGTCCGGACCAGGTGCTGACGGCGTTGGCCGGTCACTGTGATCAGTTGGCGTGGTCGGGGCCAGGTGCTGACGGCGTTGGCCGGTCACTGTGATCAGTTGGCGTGGTCGGGGCGGTTCCGTCCACCAGTCCCGGGTCAGTGCACGTCGCGGCGGCGGAACAGGGTGCCGCCGGCCAGGACCAGCACGCCGGCGAGGGCGACGAGGCCGACGACCGGCGTGGGGTCGAAGGTGCCACCGGGCAGCAAGGGCACCTGGCGGAACGGCGAGAGGCCCTGCAGGCCCTGGGGGAGGTGGAGGAGGTCGCCGAGCTGACCGATCACCAGGCAGGCGGCCAGCACGACCCACGCGCCCACGGCCAGACGTGAGGCGGACCCGTAGAGCAGCACCGCCACCGCGATGACGACCCAGACCGGGGCCACCTGCACCAGTGCCGCCGGGAGCACCCGGGAGAACGACTGGCCCAGGTCGCCACGGGTCGCCCCGTCGGCGAGGGACGCGCCGACCCCGAGCAGGGCCAGGATCCCCGCGCTGCCGACGAGGGCCAGGCTGACGTGGCTCATCAGCCAGGACCAGCGTGAGGTGGCCGTCGACAGGGTCAGCTCGGCGCGGGTGGAGCTCTCCTCGCCGAGCAGCCGCAGCGAGGCCGCGATCCCGAACCCCGCCACGGCCGCGGCCATGATGCCGAACTCCGCGGCGATGAAGGCGTCCGTCAGCGATCCCGTGCCGCCGAGGCTGCGGATCATGTCCCGCGCCTGGGGGGAGTCGAGCAGGGAGGCCGCGTTGGAGGCGAAGCCGCCCAGGATCGCGCCCATCAGGACGGTCGCGAGCGACCAGCCGAGGATGGCGGCCCGCTGCAGCCGCCAGGCCAGCGCGAGAGGTGTGCCCATCGTGGTGTGGGCTGGGCCGGCGCGGTCGGCGAACAGGCCAGACCCGAGGTCACGCCTGCTGCGCAGCCGGTAGGCCAGAGCCGTCATCACCGCACCGAACGCGAGGGCGAGCAGCCCCACCCACCAACGTTCCCCGGCATACGGGCGCACCTCCTGGGCCCACCCGAGAGGGGAGAGCCACACGAGGACGTGGGCCGGTCCGTCGCCAGCCGCGTCGCCCACCGCCCGGATCAGGTATGCCGCCGCGACGCCGCCGCCCGCGACCGCGGCGACCGTCCGGCCGCTCGACGTGAGCTGCACGGCGACCGCGGTGATCCCGGTGAAGGTGGTCCCCGCGACGAGCCACGCGAGGCCGAGGGCGACCGACCCCCCGACGGGGAGCCCGGAGGCGGCGTACCCGACGGCCGTGAACGCGCTCGCGAGCACCACCACCACAGTGGTGTGGAGCAGGGCCGCGGTGAGTGGCGCGTGCCTGGACACGACTCCTGCGCCGAGGAGCTCCACCCTGCCGGTCTCCTCCTCGGTGCGGGTGTGGCGGCGCAGGAGGAACACGGCGGTGAGGGCGACGGCCACCGCCCCGGTCGACAGCATCTTGAGGCCGGCCAGCGACCCCAGCGAGGCGTGGACGGGACCGTAGAGCGCGACCAGCGCGGGGGAGGCGTTGGCGGCCACGGCCGCCGACGCCACCTGGCTCGGATCGGGGTAGAGGGCAACGGTGGCCGCAGCGGTGCTCCACGCCATACCGCCGAGGAGCAGGACGACCACGGGGGCGAGCACCCGGTCGCGACGAAGGGCGAGTCGCAGCAGGGTCCCTGTGCCCGGCACGGCGGTCATGGCCGGGCTCCCACCGTCCGGCTGGGGTCGGACGAGCGCCGGTAGAGGTTCATGAACAGCTCCTCCAGGCTCGGCGGCGCGCTGGTGATGCGGCGGATACCGCACTGCGCCAACAGGTTCATCACTGCGCCGAGCTCGTCGGGGTCGACGTTGAGGTGGACGTGACGGCCGTCGACCTGCAGGTCGTGGACGCCCGGTGCGCCCTTCAGGCCGACGGGGTCCCGCTCGAGGTCGGCGTCGACGGTGGTCCGCGACAGGTGCCGCAGGTCCGCCAGGCTGCCGGTCTGGACGGTGCGGCCGGCGCGGATGATCGTCAGGCGGTCGCAGAGGTGCTCCACCTCGCTGAGGATGTGGCTCGACAGCAGGACGGTGCGACCCTCTGCCTGCACCTCGCGGATGCACTCGCGGAAGACCTCCTCCATGAGCGGGTCGAGGCCGGAGGTGGGCTCGTCGAGGATGAGCAGCTCGGCGTCGGAGCTCAGGGCTGCGACGAGGGCGACCTTCTGGCGGTTGCCCTTGGAGTAGGCACGACCCTTCTTCGTCGGGTCGAGGTCGAAGCGCTCGAGCAGCTCGGTGCGACGGCCCTCGTCCTGGGCCCCGCGCAGGCGACCGAGCAGGTCGATGACCTCGCCGCCGGTGAGGTTGGGCCACAGGGCGACGTCGCCGGGGACGTAGGCCAGCCGCCGGTGCAGGGTCGCGGCCTGGCGCCAGGGGTCGCCCCCGAGGAGGGTCACCTCGCCGCCGTCGGCGCGGAGCAGGCCGAGCAGCACCCGGATGGTCGTCGACTTGCCCGACCCGTTGGGGCCGAGGAAGCCGTGCACCTCGCCCGCCTGCACCTCGAGGTCGAGACCGTCGAGGGCGGCGACGTGGCCGAACTCCTTGCGCAGGGCGGCCGCGTGGATCACGGTGGTCATACCTTCACCGTACACAGTTTTCAGAAGATACTGAATGCTCTAAAGTGAATTCATGGTCACGCGGAGGACGAAGCAGACATCCGACGACGAACGGCTCCGTTTCGTCGAGCGGTTCGGCTCCAGCCTCACGGTCGCAGGGTTCCCACGCCTTCCCGCCCGCGTCTTCGCGTGCCTGCTCTCCCAGGACACCGGCACGCTGACCTCCGCAGAGATCGGGGAGGCCCTCTCGGTGAGCCCGGCGGCCGTCTCCGGCGCTGTCCGCTACCTCGAGACGACGCGGATGATCCACCGGGAGCGCGAGCCCGGGTCGCGACGCGACGTCTACGTCGTGTCCGACGACGCCTGGCACGACGCCCTGATCAACTCCTCCGCCACCTACGCGCCCATCACGGCGACCCTGCGGGAGGGCGTCGGCCTCGTCGGCGGGCGGCGGACCCCGGCGGGGCGCCGGCTCTCGCTCAGCGTGGAGTTCCTGGACTTCATCTCCGAGGAGATGAACGGCATCGCCGAGCGCTGGGAGAAGCGCCGGGCCGAGCTCGGGTAGGGCGCAGCCGCGTCCCAGGTCGGGGGGTGGGCCCGCCACACCCTCGCGCCGGGTGAGGTTGGCCACGGGCCATGAGCACGCGGCATACCGCGCCGTTAGGCTCCGCTCCATGGCCGCCGACGTCCCCGAAGCCCGCTCCGAGTCCGACCTCCCGATCAAGGCCGTGTACGGCGCGGACGACCTCTCCGGTTTCGACGCGGCGCAGCAGCTGGGTGAGCCCGGCCAGTACCCCTACACTCGCGGCGTCTACCCGAACATGTACACCGGTCGGCCGTGGACGATGCGCCAGTACGCCGGGTTCGGCACGGCCAAGGAGAGCAACGAGCGCTACCACGAGCTCGTCGCGAACGGCACCGGTGGACTGTCCGTCGCCTTCGACCTGCCGACGCAGATGGGGTACGACTCGGACGAGGCCATCGCCAGCGGTGAGGTCGGCAAGGTCGGGGTCGCGATCGACTCGATCGACGACATGCGGACCCTCTTCGGCGGCCTGCCGCTCGGCGAGCTGTCGACCTCGATGACGATCAACGCGCCCGCCTCGACGCTCCTGCTGATGTACCAGCTCGTCGCCGAGGAGAACGGCGCGGACAGCGCCATGCTCGCCGGGACGATCCAGAACGACGTGCTCAAGGAGTACATCGCCCGCGGCACCTACATCTACCCGCCGAAGGAGTCGCTGCGACTCATCAGCGACATCTTCGCCTACTGCGCCAAGGAGATGCCGCGCTGGAACACCATCTCCATCAGCGGCTACCACATGGCGGAGGCCGGGGCGACGCCCGCGCAGGAGATCGCCTTCACCCTGGCCAACGCCAAGGAGTACGTCCGCGCGGCCATCGCCGCAGGCCTGGACGTCGACGACTTCGCGCCGCGGTTGTCGTTCTTCTTCGTCGCCCGCACCACGTTGCTCGAGGAGGTCGCCAAGTTCCGCGCGGCCCGTCGCATCTGGGCGCGGATCATGCGCGAGGAGTTCGGTGCCAAGAACCCCAAGAGCGAGATGCTGCGGTTCCACACGCAGACCGCAGGGGTGCAGCTGACCGCCCAGCAGCCCGAGGTCAACCTCGTGCGCGTGGCCCTGCAGGGGCTCGGCGCGGTCCTCGGTGGCACCCAGTCGCTGCACACCAACTCCTTCGACGAGGCGATCGCGCTGCCGACGCAGAAGGCCGCCCGGCTGGCGCTGCGCACCCAGCAGGTCATCGCCTACGAGACCGACGTGACGAAGACCGTCGACCCCTTCGCCGGTTCCTACGTCATGGAGTCCATGACCGACGACGTCGAGGCGGCTGCTCTCGAGCTGATCCAGGCCGTCGAGGACCGCGGTGGCGCCGTGGCCGCGATCGAGCAGGGCTTCCAGAAGTCCGAGATCGAGCGCTCGGCCTACCGCATCGCCCTGGAGATCGACGGCAAGGAACGCACCGTCGTCGGCCTCAACCGCTTCGCCCTCGACGAGGAGGAGCCCTACGAGCCGCTGCGCGTCGACCCCCAGATCGAGCACGACCAGCGTGAGCGGCTGGCCGCGCTTCGCGCCGAGCGCGACAACGAGGCGGTGGAGCGCGCGCTGGAGGCGGTCCGCGAGGCGGCCCGTGGCACCGACAACCTGCTCTACCCCATGAGGGAGGCCCTGCGGCTGCGCGCCACCGGCGGCGAGGTCAGCCACGCGTTGCGCGACGTCTGGGGCCTGTACGTCCCCCGCGAGACCTTCTGACCCGCCGGCACCCGAGCGCCACGCCATACCGCGGACGGCTCGGTGACAGGGGGGCCGAAGGTCCCGGCGCGAGTAGAGTGCGCCATGACATGACCGACAACAACATCCTGACCGATCTCTCCGGCACCATCGACGCCCTGGCCCCCGCGCTCCTGGCCCTCCAACGCGAGGTGCACGCCCACCCCGAGCTGTCCCGGAGCGAGGTGCGCACGACGGCCCACGTCGAGGGACTGCTGCGGACGGCCGGCGTCGCCACCCGAGCCCTCCCGGTCAGCGGCCTGGTCGCCGACCTCGGTGCCGAGCAGCCCGCGTACCGCGTCGCCCTGCGGGCCGACCTCGACGCCCTGCCCGTGGGGGAGCGCACTGGTGTCCCGTGGGCCTCGACGACCGAGGGCATCTGCCACGCCTGCGGGCACGACGTGCACGTGGCGGCCGTGCTGGGCGCCGGGCTGGCGCTCAAGGAGCACGAGGACCAGCTGCGTGAGCGGGGGATCGGCGTCCGGCTGCTGTTCCAGCCGGCGGAGGAGGTCATCCCCGGAGGGGCGGTCGACCTCATCGCCGAGCACGCCCTTGACGGGGTGGACGCGATCTTCGCCGTGCACTGCGACCCCAGCCTCGACGTCGGCAGCGTGGGGCTGCGCGACGGTGCGATCACCGCTGCGGCCGACCGGGTGGTCGTCCACCTCAGCGGCCGCGGCGGGCACACGTCCCGCCCGCACCTCACCGAGGACCTGACCTTCGCCCTGGCCAAGGTCGTGACCGAGATGCCCGCCGTGCTGTCGCGGCGCCTGGACCCGCGGACCGCGTTCGCGCTGGTCTGGGGCGAGGTGCACGCCGGCCAGGCCGCCAACGTCATCCCCTCAAGCGGCACCGTCGCCGGCACGCTGCGCATGCTCGACGCGACCGCGTGGACCACCGTCGGCCCGCTGCTCGCCCAGGCGCTCGAGCACATCGTCGCCCCGTATGCCGTGACGGCCGTGCTCGAGCACGTCCAGGGCGTGCCTCCCGTGGTCAACGACCCCGAAGCCATCGAGGTCCTGCGTCGTGCGGCTGGGGGGATGGGCCTGGCCCCGGTCGGGACCCCGCAGTCCCTCGGCGGGGAGGACTTCGCCTGGTACCTGCGCGAAGTCCCGGGGGCCATGGCCCGGCTGGGGACCCGCTCGCCCGGCGGTGCCACCTACGACCTCCACCAAGGTGACCTCGTCGTCGACGAGACCTCGGTCGTGCAGGGCGCTCGCCTGCTCGCTGGTGCAGTTGTGGCTGGTGTGGTCAAGAGTGCTCCGGAACGGACAGTCGCGGATCGGTAACGGTTTGCAAGAACTGCGCCTGAAGGCGGTGGGAGGCCGCAGTTCTTGCGGCTATCCTCACGCCCAGGTGGCGCACCAGAGCGCCGCATGCATACCTAGGAACAGGAGACAGCCTTGCGTCACGGGATGAAGGTTGCAGCGGTGATGTCAGTGGCAGCACTGACCCTCGCCGCGTGTGGTGGCTCGGGCAGCGACCAGCCCAGCGCCAGCGGGTCGAGCTCGAGCTCGAGCTCGTCCAAGAAGAGCAACATCAAGGTCGGCATGGCCTACGACGTGGGTGGCCGCGGAGACCAGTCCTTCAACGACGCTGCCGCCGCCGGTCTCGACAAGGCCAAGAGCGACCTCGGTGTCGAGGTCAAGGAAGCCGCAGCGGTCAACGGCGAGAACGAGGCCGCCCGCGAGGAGCGCCTCCAGCAGCTGATCGACGCCGGCTACACGCACGTCGTCGCCGTGGGCTTCGCCTACGCCAAGTCCGTGGGCACGGCTGCCAAGGCCAACCCCGACGTGCACTTCGCGATCGTCGACGACGCGTCCCCCGACTCCAAGGGCCCCAACGTCGACCAGATCACCTTCGCCGAGAACGAGGGCTCGTTCCTCGTCGGTGCAGCCGCCGCCCTGAAGACCAAGACGAAGCACATCGGCTTCGTCGGTGGCGTCAACACCCCGCTCATCAAGAAGTTCGAGGCCGGCTACATCGCGGGCGCCAAGGCGGTCAACCCCTCCATCAAGGTGGACTCGCAGTACCTCACCCAGCCGCCGGACTTCAGCGGCTTCGGTGACCCGGCCAAGGGCAAGACGGCTGCCGAGGGCATGTTCCAGGCCGGCGCCGACATCGTCTACCACGCTGCTGGTGGCTCCGGTGGTGGCGTCTTCACCGCCGCCAAGGCCGCTGGTGGCAAGGCCATCGGTGTCGACTCCGACCAGGCCCTCACGGCCCCGGCCGACGTCCGCTCGGTCATCATGACCTCGATGATCAAGAAGGTCGACGTCGCGGTCTTCGACTTCATCAAGTCGGCCGTCGACGGCCAGGACAAGACCGGCAACAACGTCTACGACCTGAAGTCCGGCGGTGTGGACTTCTCCACGACCGGTGGCCAGATCGACGACATCAAGTCCAAGCTCGACGACTACAAGCAGCAGATCATCTCCGGCAAGATCACGGTGCCCGTCACCCCCTGATCGACCCACTGATCGACCCTGTGGTGGTCCACACGGCCCGGGCGGCGCGGTAGCGTCTGACCCGGGCCGTGTGCGTGCGGCACACCCTCGATTTCACCCCTCGCCCGCGACCCGGGCGACCCAGGACTTGCGCCACCATCGCCTGCACCGCTGCGGGCCCGGACCAGGAGTGTCGCCATCACTGTCTCCCCACCCCTGACGCAGACCACCGCTCACGCAGGTGCTCCAGCCGTCGAGCTCGAGGGCATCACCAAGCGCTTCCCCGGTGTCGTCGCCAACAAGGACGTGACCTTCTCCGTCCGGCGGGGGACGGTCCACGCGATCGTGGGCGAGAACGGCGCCGGCAAGTCCACCCTCATGAAGATCCTGTACGGCGTGCAGCGCCCGGACGAGGGCACCATCAAGGTGGGCGGCGAGCTGGTCAACCTGCACTCGCCCGCGGACGCGATCGCTGCCGGCATCGGGATGGTCTTCCAGCACTTCATGCTCGCCGACAACCTCACCGTCCTGGAGAACGTCGTCCTGGGCGCGGAGAAGCTCCACGGCATCGGTGACAAGGCCCGACGCGAGGTCCAGCGGATCTCCGACGCCTACAAGCTCGACGTCGACCCGGATGTGCTGGTCGACGAGCTCGGCGTCGGCGCTCGCCAGCGCATCGAGATCCTGAAGGTGCTGTACCGCGGCGCCAAGACGCTGATCCTCGACGAGCCGACCGCCGTCCTCGTCCCGCAGGAGGTCGACGAGCTCTTCGCCCAGCTCGGCCAGCTGAAGGACCAGGGCCTCACGGTCCTGTTCATCTCCCACAAGCTCGACGAGGTGCTCAAGGTCGCCGACTCGATCACGGTGATCCGCCGCGGCACGACGATCGACACCATCGACCCGGCTTCGGTCAACGCCCGGCAGCTCGCCGAGCTCATGGTCGGCTCCGAGCTGCCCTCGCCCACGACCGAGGAGTCGACGGTCACCGACCGCGTCCTCCTGTCGGTCGACGGCCTCGTCCTGGACGGCGGCTCCGGCCGACCTCTGCTCGACGGCATCTCGCTGACCATCCACGCCGGCGAGGTCCTCGGCATCGCCGGTGTCGAGGGCAACGGCCAGGCCGAGCTCGTCGAGGTCATCATGGGGATGCGTGAGCCCAGCTCGGGCACCGTCCTCCTCGAGACCACGGACATCTCCGCCTGGGGCACCCGCGAGATCCGTGAGGCGGGTGTGGGCTTCATCCCCGAGGACCGCCAACGGCACGCCCTGCTGCTCGAGGCGCCGTTGTGGGAGAACCGCATCCTCGGGCACCAGACCGAGGCGCCCAACGTCAAGGGCCAGCTCATCAACGCCGCCGGAGCCAAGGCCGACACCGAGCGGATCGTGCGTGACTACGACGTGCGGACCCCCTCGATCTTCGTCACCGCGGGCTCGTTGTCCGGTGGCAACCAGCAGAAGCTCATCATCGGCCGCGAGATGAGCCACCACCCCAAGGTGCTCATCGCCGCCCACCCCACCCGCGGTGTCGACGTGGGAGCCCAGTCGAGCATCTGGGACCACATCCGGGAGGCCCGCCGCGAAGGCCTGGCGGTGCTCCTGATCTCCGCAGACCTCGAAGAGCTGATCGGCCTGTCCGACACCATCCGCGTGATCCTGCGCGGCAAGCTGTCTGGCGAGTTCGACCCGGACGAGGTGACGGCCGAAGACCTCGGTGCCGCCATGACCGGCGCCGGTGACAAGGAGCAGACCCGATGAGGACCATCAACCCGCGGCGGCTCGTGCTCGGCGTCGCAGCACCCGTCCTCGCGCTCGTCGTGGCCTTCGTCGTCACCTCGCTCGTGCTCGTGGCGGTCGGCGACCCCGTCTGGGAGGTGTGGAAGACGATCCTCGCGGTCCCCAAGCCGCGCCAGACCGTGAACATCATCAACGCGGCCACCGTCTTCTACCTGTCGGCCATCGCCGTCGCGGTCGGCTTCCGGATGAACCTGTTCAACATCGGCGTCGACGGCCAGTACCGCGTCGCGGTCTTCGCGGCCGCCGTCTTCGCCGGTCAGGCCTGGCTGCCGGGTTGGCTCAACATCATCGCGAGCATCATCGTCGCGATGGTGGCCGGCGGGCTCTGGGCGAGCATCGCGGCATACCTCAAGGTCAAGCGCGGCGTCTCCGAGGTGATCTCGACGATCATGCTCAACGCCATCGCGACCGGCGTCGTGAGCTGGCTGCTCCTCAAGGTCGCCGACCGGCAGGCGGGCAGCAACAGCATCTCGACCAAGACCATCGCCGAGTCCTCGCAGCTGCAGGGGTTCAAGCTCGTCCCGGGCGCGACCAACAGCGTCTACACGCTGATCATCCTCGCGGTGCTCGTCGGGTTCCTCTACTGGTTCGTGCTCGGCAAGACGCGCTTCGGGTTCGACCTGCGCGCGACCGGTCGCTCCGAGAGCGCGGCCGTCGCGAGCGGTGTGAAGGTCCCGCGGATGGTGCTGACCGCCATGATCGCCTCGGGGGCGCTCGCCGGCCTGGTCGGCATGCCGCTGCTGTTCGGGCAGGACCACAACTACGGCACGACGTTCCAGGCTGGACTGGGCTTCGCCGGCATCGCCATCGCACTGCTCGGCCGCAACAACGCGATCGGCATCGCCTTCGCCGCCCTGCTCTGGGCCTTCCTCGACGTCCAGTCCAACGCCCTGCAGATCCAGGCCAACGTGGCCCAGGAGCTCGTCAACATCATCCAGGGGGTCATCCTCTTCGCCGTCGTCATCGCCTACGAGCTGATCCGCCGGGCCGACAAACGCATCGAACAGAGCCGTGTCGCCCGGGAGCTGGCCGCCCAGCGGTCGGCGTCCGCGTCCAAGGAAGGAGCCCCGGCATGAGCGCCGCCGGACTCGAGGTCGGCACGACGACCGTGACCGGCCGCCCCAGGGGCAAGCGCCGCTACGGCGTCAGGGAGTGGATGATCATCGCGATCGCCGCCCTCTTCATGGTCTCCATCCTGCGCGTCGTCACCGGCGCGAACGACATCGCGTCGTCCGGCGCCCTGGCTGCCGCCATCGGCCTCGCGGTCCCCATCGGCCTCGCCGGTCTGGGTGGTCTGTGGTCCGAGCGCGCGGGCGTGGTCAACATCGGCCTCGAGGGCATGATGATCCTCGGCACGTGGGGCGCCGGCTTCTTCGGCTACCACATGGGGCCCTGGGCCGGAGTGCTCGGCGCGATCGTCATGGGCATGATCGGCGGCCTCATCCACGCGATCGCCACGGTGACGTTCGGCGTCGACCACATCGTCTCCGGTGTGGCCATCAACATCATCGGCCTCGGTGTGGCGAAGTACCTTGCGGCCCGCTTCTTCACCGGCCTGCCCGGTGGCGGCCCCACGCAGTCGCCCCAGATCGGGGAGCTGCCGTCGTTCACCCTCCCGGGCGTCTCGACGGCGCTGGGCGACCTGGAGCGGAAGCACTGGTTCTTCATCAGCGACCTCGCCGCGGTGCTGCGCGCGCTGTGCACCAACATGTCGGTCCTGACGATCATCGCGATCCTGCTGTTCGTGGCGACCGCGTGGATCCTGTGGCACTCGGCGTTCGGGCTGCGGCTGCGCTCGGTGGGCGAGTCGCCCGTCGCCGCAGAGACCCTGGGCGTGGACGTGCTGCGCTACAAGTTCCTCGCCGTGCTCGTCTCCGGTGGCCTCGCCGGTCTCGGTGGCGGGTTCCTCGCCCTCGTCGCGGCCAGCATCTACCGTGACGGCCAGACCGGTGGACGAGGCTACATCGGCCTCGCGGCCATGATCTTCGGCAACTGGCGCCCCGGTGGCCTGCTCGCCGGCGCCGCCCTGTTCGGCTACACCGACGCGGTGCAGCTGCGTGGTGGTGCGACGGTGCACGCCTTCCTGCTGCTGTTCGCCGTGGTGCTCCTCGCCGTCGGGATCTGGCAGATCGTGCGCAACCAGCGCATCGTCCAGGGGTCCATCGCGATCGTCGTCGGTGTCCTCGTCGGCTGGTGGTACGTCGCCTCCGACACCGTCCCCGCCGAGCTCACCGGCACCACGCCCTACGTCACGACGCTGCTCGTGCTCGCGTTCGCCTCCCAACGGCTGCGCATGCCTGCAGCCGACGGACAGATCTACCGCAAGGGCGAGGGACAGTAGGTGGGCCCCGAGGTCGACTGGGACGCCTTGCGCAGCAAGGCGGTCGAGATCATGGGCAAGGCGTACGCGCCATACTCACGGTTCCCCGTGGGTGTCGCGGCGATCGTGGACGACGGTCGCACCGTCTGGGGCTGCAACGTCGAGAACGCGGCGTATGGCGTGGCCCTGTGCGCCGAGTGCGGGCTGGTCTCGCACCTGGTCGCGACCGGCGGGGGCCGCCTCGTCGCGGTCTCGTGCGTCGGGCGTGACGGGGAGCCGCTCATGCCGTGCGGACGCTGCCGCCAGCTGCTGTGGGAGCACGGTGGCCCCACCTGCCTGCTGCTCACCCCCGAGGGCGTGCTGCCGATGAGCGAGGTCCTGCCGCAGGCGTTCGGTGCCGACAACCTCTCGATCGCCGCCCCACCCGCCTGACCCCAAGTCCGACCCCGAGCCCGACCCCGGCTCGACCTTTGACCGACCCGGGCTCGACCCGGGCCACGTGGGCCCACTTCGACCGGCTCGTGCACGAATCGCCCCTCGCCCCCGTGGTGAGGGGCGATTCGTGCACGATCCGGCCGTGGTCGCCGTCGTCGATGTCTGTCGGGACAGCGATGCGTGGCTCTGGAGCCAAGGATGGTCGCGACCGGTCTGTCGGGTCAGCAATGCGTGGCTCTGGAGCCACCGATCGCTGCCTGTGGATGACCGGCAGCCACCGGGCGCGGCTTCGGGCAGGCTCAGGACATGGCACAGATTCGTGGCCAGCCGTTCACCAGGAGCCAGGCCCGTGAGCTCGGCATCTCGCCCGGGGCGCTTCGCGGCCCGGGCTACCGACGGCTGTTCAGCAGGGTCCACGTCCGCGCCGACGTCGTGATCGACACGCGCGTGCGTGCCATTGCGGCACTTGCCATCGCGCCCGAAGGCGCCCTGGTCGCACGCCACACGGCCGCCGTCCTTCTCGGCGCCGTGGTGCCCCACTCGCCGGCCCTGCACCTCGCCCTGCCCACCGGGAGACTCCGGGTGACGGGTATCGACGCCCGGCGGTCCGCCCACGCCAGGCACGCGCGGATGGGCGCCGTGCTGCTGACCACCGCAGAGGACACGTTCGGCGACCTCGTGTCCGAGCTCTCACTGGTCGACCTCGTGGTGCTGGGCGACTCTCTCGTCAGGGCCGGGCGGACCACCCCAGCGGCACTGGTCAGCGCGACGACCGACCTGCGAGGAGCACGTGGGCGGCTGGCCCGACGTGCGGCCGCGCTGGTGAGGAGCGGGGTGGACTCGCCGATGGAGTCACGGCTGCGGCTGCTGATCGTGCTGGCCGGGTTGCCGGAGCCGGTGGTCAACCACATCGAACACACCGAGGACGGCCGGTGGTTACGCCGTTTCGACCTGTCGTACCCCGAGCACCGGCTCGCCATCGAGTACGACGGCCGCCAGCACGCGGAGAGCACGAA
This sequence comes from uncultured Actinomycetota bacterium, assembly GCA_963695205.1. Lineage (GTDB taxonomy): Bacteria > Actinomycetota > Actinomycetes > Actinomycetales > Dermatophilaceae > Pedococcus. The sequence continues at coordinate 187,683 of CAVOGI010000008.1, forward strand.
GCAGTGGGAGCGCGACGTCGAGCGCCGTGAGGGACTGGACCGGGATGGCTGGCGGCTCGTGGTCGTGCTGTCCAAGGGCGTCAACGGGCACCCGGCGCAGACCCTGGACCGCGTCGTTACGGCCATGCGAGAGTGCGGGATGCGAGCGCGCGTCAGCAGTGACGAATGGAGGGCGCACTTCCCCAGCTGGGACTGACCGGTCCCGGCCCGCACGCCCGGCGCGCGCGCCATACGTGCCCTGCGCGCCATACGTGGCCGGAAGGCCACGGATTGTCGGTATGGCGCGCTGGCCACGACCATTAGTGGCGCCACGGCCACCGATGGTCACCTGGTGCGGCTGGGGCGCGGGCTGAGCGCGCGCGGGACCATTCGTGCAGGAAGCTGCGAGGTTCGCCCCGTGTCGGCGCGCGCTCGGGATCTGACACCATGACCCCATGAGTGAGAGCTTCGATGCCGTCGACGTCATCATCACCAAGCGGGGCCGCAGCGAGCTGTCCGACGGGCAGATCGACTGGGTGATCGACGCCTACACGCGCGGTGCGGTCGCCGACGAGCAGATGTCGAGCCTGGCCATGGCGATCCTGCTCAACGGCATGAACCGCCGGGAGATCTCGCGCTGGACCCGCGCCATGATCAACAGCGGCGAGCGGATGGACTTCTCCTCGCTGTCGCGCCCCACCGCCGACAAGCACTCGACCGGCGGTGTCGGCGACAAGATCACCCTGCCGCTGGCTCCGCTCGTGGCTGCCTGCGGCGTCGCGGTGCCGCAGCTCTCCGGCCGCGGTCTCGGCCACACCGGTGGAACCCTCGACAAGCTCGAGTCGATCCCCGGGTGGCAGGCCGCGATGTCCAACGAGCAGATGATGAAGCAGCTCGAGGACGTCGGCGCCGTCATCTGCGCGGCGGGCGACGGACTGGCCCCGGCCGACAAGAAGCTCTACGCCCTGCGCGACGTCACCGGCACCGTCGAGGCGATCCCGCTCATCGCTTCCTCGATCATGAGCAAGAAGATCGCCGAGGGCACGGGCGCGCTGGTCCTGGACGTCAAGGTCGGCAGCGGTGCGTTCATGAAGACCGTCGAGGACGCCCGTGAGCTGGCTCGCACGATGGTCGACCTCGGCACCGACGCCGGCGTGAAGACGGTCGCGATGCTCACCAACATGCAGGTGCCGCTCGGCCTCACGGCCGGCAACGCCCTCGAGGTCCGCGAGTCGGTGGAGGTGCTCGCCGGTGGCGGCCCCGAGGACGTCGTCGAGCTCACCCTGGCGCTGGCCCGCGAGATGCTCGCCGCAGCCGGCCGTGGTGACGTCGACCCTGCCGATGCGCTGAAGGACGGTCGGGCGATGGACGCCTGGAAGGCCATGATCCGCGCGCAGGGCGGCGACCCGGACGCCACGCTCCCGGTCGCCAAGGAGACCCACGAGGTCCTCGCGCCCGCCGACGGTGTCCTCACCGAGCTCGACGCCCTCAAGGTGGGCGTCGCCGCCTGGCGCCTCGGCGCCGGGCGCGCCCGCAAGGAGGACCCGGTGCAGGCCGGTGCCGGCGTCGAGATGCACGCCAAGCCCGGCGCCACCGTCCGCGCGGGCGAGAAGCTGCTCACGCTCCATACCGACACCCCCGAGCGTTTCGACCGTGCGCTCGAGTCCCTCGACGGGGCGTTCACCATCGCCCCCGAGGGCAGCCGCCCCGACCTGCTCCCGCTCGTCATCGAGAAGATCTCCTAGGACCCCACCGTGCCCCAGCTCATCACCACCCCCACCACCATCCCCGTCCCCGGCGGCAAGGTCATCGACGAGCACGTCGGTCGCGTCACCACCGGCACCGACGCCGTCTCCGTGGCCCACATGAAGGCGCCGGCCGGCTGGAGCGAGCCGTTCCAGACCCCGCAGTTCGACGAGATCACCCTCGTCCTCGCGGGCACGGTGCTCCTCGACCACGACGGCGGACAGCTTCGCGTCGAGGCCGGTCAGAGCGTCATCACCAAGGCGGGGGAGCGGATCCGCTACTCCACTGGCGACGACGGCGCCGAGTACGTCGCGGTGTGCCTCCCGGCGTTCTCGCCGGAGACCGTCGGTCGCGAGGAGGAGGGCGAATGATCTTCGGCCGCAAGGACAAGAGCGACGACGCCACCACGGGGACGCCCGAGCCGGGTTCGGTCGAGGACATCGTGTTGCGAGCCCCCAAGGCCCTGCTGCACGACCACCTCGACGGCGGCCTGCGCCCGCAGACGATCGTCGAGATCGCCGACGAGGTCGGGTATGACGCGTTGCCGGCGAACGACGCCGAGAGCCTCGGTACGTGGTTCCGGGAGAGCGCGGACTCCGGTTCGCTGGTGCGCTACCTCGAGACCTTCGACCACACCCTGGCCGTCATGCAGACGGCCGACGGCCTGCGCCGGGTCGCCAAGGAGTGCGTGCTCGACCTCGCCGCCGACGGGGTCGTCTACGCCGAGAGCCGCTACGCCCCTGAGCAGCACCTGTCGGCGGGCCTGGCGCTCGAGGACGTCGTCGAGGCCGTCAACGACGGGTTCCGCGAGGGCGAGAAGGAGGCGGCCGACGCGGGCACCCCGATCCGGGTGACCGCCCTGCTCACCGCCATGCGGCACGCGGCCAAGAGCACCGAGATCGCCGAGCTCGCGGTGCGCTACCGGGATCGGGGAGTGGCTGGTTTCGACATCGCCGGCGCCGAGGCGGGCTTCCCGCCCACCCGCCACCTCGACGCGTTCGAGTACCTGCGTCGCGAGAACGCGCACTTCACGATCCACGCCGGAGAGGCGTTCGGGCTGCCCAGCATCTGGGAGGCCATCCAGTGGTGCGGCGCCGACCGGCTCGGCCACGGGGTGCGGATCGTCGACGACATCCTCATCAACGACAAGCCGTTCGCCGCCGACCCGGCCAAGGCGCTGGATGCCGACCGCGACGACATCTACCTCGGGCTGCTCGCGGCCTACGTCCGTGACACCCGCATCCCGCTGGAGATGTGCCCGAGCAGCAACATCCAGACTGGGGCAGCGGAATCCGTTGCGCTGCACCCGATCACGCTGCTCAAGCGACTGCGCTTCCGGGTCACGGTCAACACCGACAACCGCCTCATGAGCGGCACGTCGATGTCCCGCGAGATGCGCCTGCTCGTCGACGAGGCCGGCTGGTCGGTCGACGACCTGCGCTGGGTCACCATCAACGCGATGAAGTCGGCGTTCCTGCCCTTCGACGAGCGGCTGGCCATCATCGAGGACGTCGTCAAGCCTGGGTACGACGCCCTCGGAGCCTGAACTCAGCAGCCGCCCGACGGCTCCTGCATCGGGTCGAGGTGAACACGCCGACGCTTCGTCAGCGTGTTCACCTCGACCCGCGGGGATGTCCCGTCAGAGGCCTGGGTCGGGCGGCAGGATGCGTGCCCGGAGGGCGTTCTCCCGTTCGAGGCGGGCCGCGTCACGCGTGCGGCGCTCGGCGAGGACCGCCATGAGGACGTACTCGGGGTGGATGCCCTCGGGAGGCGCCGGAGCGACATACGGGCGGGTCTCCTCGAGCAACCGCTGACCGAGCTGTGCGCGCACCTCGGGGGTGAACGTCGCTGCGCGAGCGACGAACTGGCGCAACGCCACGGCGAGCTGGTCGGGCAGCGGCGCGAGGTCGGAGGTGCGGGCCCAGGTCGCCAGCTGCGGCGGCATCTGCGCCGGTGGCGGCAGGGAGATCTTGTGGCGGTCACGGACGACGTAGGTGCCCGCCAGGAGGTCGCCGAGCCGTTTGCCACGCTGGGATATCGCCGCGCAGATCAGGGCGGGAACGCCGAAGCAGGTGTAGATCTCCAGGACGCCGAGCAACGCCCGCGTCAGGGCTTGGCGGAAGGCGATGGGGCCGGCATCGTCGCGGACGGTGCGAAGGCCCACCGCGAAGTGCCCCAAGGTCTTTCCACGGGTCAGCGTCTCCATCGTCGTCGGCACCGCGACTAGCGCCACGATGACCGCGGCGGTGGTCACTGCCGCCTGGAGTGCGTCGTCGGCGCCGCCGACGAGCCAGGCGGCGGCGAGCTGCAGGCCGTACAGCAGGACGTACCCGACGACGAGGTCGATGACCCCGGAGGCGAGACGCAGTCCGATGGCGGCGTGGGGGAGGTCGAGGGCGACGGCCTCACCGGTGACGAGGTCGTCTGCACCGACCCCCACGGTGCTGCTGCTCATGTCGGCCACCCTAGCCGCGGCCCGGCGCTAGGGTGGCCGATGTGGACCTGGACGCCTTCGTGGCAGCCCACCGGGGGGACTGGGAGCGGCTCGACGAGCTGACGCGGCAGCGACGCCTCGACGGCGCCGAGGCCGACGAGATCCTGGACCGGTACCAGCGGGTGGCGACGCACCTGTCGGTGATCCGGTCGACGGCCCCCGACGCCTCCTTGGTCGGCTACCTCTCGATGCTGCTGGCCCGGGCCCGCTCCCGCTCGGCCGGGACGCGCACCGCCTCGTGGGCCGACGTGGGGCGCTTCTTCGCCGTGTCGTTCCCGGCAGCGCTCTACCGGCTGCGCTGGTGGTGGATCACCACGCTCGTCGTCAACGTGGTGATGGCCGTCGTCATCGGCTGGTGGCTGCTCGACCACCCGCGCATCGAGTCGTCGATGGCCTCCCCGGAGCAGATCCGGCAGCTGGTCACCAACGATTTCGCCTCCTACTACAGCGAGTTCGCCGCCACGTCGTTCGCGTTGCGGGTGTGGACCAACAACTTCTGGCTGTCGGCGTTGTGCATCGCCCTCGGGGTGTTCTGCCTGCCGGTGGTCTACATGCTCGTCATGAACGTGCTCAACCTCGCCGTCATCGGCTCGATCATGGTGCGGCACGACCGCGCGGGGCTCTTCTTCGGCCTGATCCTGCCGCACGGACTGCTCGAGCTCACCTGCCTGTTCGTGGCCGCCGGGGTGGGTCTGCGGCTGTTCTGGACGTGGGTGTCTCCCGGACCGCGGACTCGCGTCCAGGGGCTCGCCGAGGAGGGGCGGGCGGCCCTAGGGGTGGCCCTGGGTCTCGTCGTGCTCCTGCTCGTCACCGGCCTGATCGAGGCGTTCGTGACACCGTCCGGCCTGCCCACCTGGGCGCGGGTGGGCATCGGCGTCGTCGTCGAGGTCGCGTTCTTCGCCTACGTGTTCACCGTGGGCAGGTGGGCGCACCACCGCGGGGAGACCGGCGACCTGGCCGAGGCCGACCGCGGCTCCACCGCGCCCGTCGTCGGCTGACCGGCGGCGTATGGCGCGCGGCAGTTCACGCCCCAACGTCACCTCGCGGCAGCATGGCACCCGGCTCCACGGCATACCGACCTCACGGACCAGTCAGAGCAGCCCGCGCGCCTTGAGCATGAGGTAGTGGTCGGCCAGGGCGACCGGCAGCTGCTCGGGGTCGGCATCGATCACGTCGACACCGAGCTGGGCCAGGGCGGTCGCGGTGCGTTCGCGCAGCGCCACGGTCCGGGCTGCTGCGGCCGAGTCGTAGACCTCGGTGGAGTCCCCGGTGCGGTCGAGCATCGCGGTGAGCGCGGGGTCGGCGACGGAGGCGAGGACGACCCGGTGCTTGGCGGCGAGGACGGCCAGCGGCGCCAACAGGGACTCCTCGATGGCCGACGGCTCCAACGCGGTGAGCAGGACGACGAGGCCGCGCTGACGGCTGACCCGAGCGACCTCGGCCGCCAGCAGGGTCCAGTTGGCCTCGAGGAGGGCTGGTTCGAGCGGGGCCATGGCCGTGACCAGGTCTGCCAGCAGGGTGGTTCGGCTCGAACCGATGACCCTGCGGTGCACCCGGCGGTCACCGGCGACCATGTCGACGCGGTCGCCGGCGCGAGAGGCAAGCGCGGCGAGCAGGAGCGCTGCATCCATCGCGGCGTCGAGCCGCGGCACGTCGCCGACGCGTCCGGCCGAGGTCCGTGAGGTGTCCAGCACGAGGATGACGTGCCGGTCCTTCTCGGGCTGCCAGGTCCGCACGACCGTGGACCGGCGCCGGGCCGTGGCCCGCCAGTCGATGCTGCGCACGTCGTCGCCCTCGACGTAGTCGCGCAGCGAGTCGAACTCCGTGCCCTGACCCCGGACCCGGACGGCCGACCGCCCGTCGAGCTGGCGCAGGCGGGCCAGTCGTGAGGGCAGGTGCTTGCGGGAGGCGAACGGTGGCAGGGCCCGGACGTGACCGGGGACGGCGACCGACTTCTGGCGGCCGGCGAGGCCGAGCGGCCCGAGCCGGCGGATCGTCACGCGGTCGGCCAACCGGTCACCGCGACGGGTCGGTCGCAGGGTCGTGGTCACCGCGCGGCGCTCTCCCGCCGGGAGGGTGATGGCGTGGCGGTTCGTCCCCGCGCCGGCCGAGGGCTGCCACGCGTCGCGGATCCGACCGCGGAAGGTGCGTGGCCCCGGGTTGCCGACGAGGAGGGTCGTGGTGGTGGCGTCACCGAGCCGGACCTGGTTGATGGGCTCCCGGCGCAGCTCGAGGGCGGTCGGCGACCCCGTGAGGAGGAGGTCGACGACGACGAGGAGGAGCACGACGCCCATCCAGAGCCACACCGTGCTCGTCTGGGGTCGCACGAGCACGGGCACGACTCCAGCGAGCACGAGCCCGAGCACGCGGCCACTGACGATCACGGGCTCGACCTCAGCGGGGGACCGGGACGGAGCCGATGGCGGCGTCGAGCACCGACGAGACGGCCACACCCTCGAGCTCGGCCTCGGGCCGCAGCGACAACCGGTGCGCCAGCGTCGCCTGGGCCAGGGACTTCACGTCGTCGGGCGTGACGAACGAGCGTCCGTTCAGCCAGGCCCACGCTCGGCTCGTGGCCAGCAGCGCCGTCGCGCCACGAGGGCTCACGCCGAGCGCGAGCGACGGCGAGTGCCGCGTCGCGCGGGCGATGTCGACGATGTATGCCGTGACCTCCGGCGAGATCTGGACGTGCCTCACCTGCTCGGCGCCGGCCTCGATGTCCTCGGCGCTCGCGACCGCGCGCAGGCCCGCCGCGGCGAGGTCGCGCGGGTCGAACCCGGACGCGTGCCGCGTGACGACGGCGATCTCGTCCTCGCGGGGTGGAAGCGGCATGGTGGCCTTGAGGAGGAAGCGGTCGAGCTGGGCCTCGGGCAGCGGGTAGGTGCCCTCGTACTCGACGGGGTTCTGCGTCGCGGCGACGAGGAACGGCCTGGGGAGCGGCCGGGAGGTCCCGTCGACGGAGACCTGACGCTCCTCCATGGCCTCGAGCAGCGAGGCCTGGGTCTTCGGAGGCGTGCGGTTGATCTCGTCGGCGAGGAGCAGGTTGGTGAACACCGGTCCCTCACGGAAGGAGAACTCCGACGTCGAGCTGTCGTAGACCAGCGATCCGGTGACGTCTCCGGGCATGAGGTCCGGCGTGAACTGCACCCGCTTGGTCTGCACGTCGAGGGCCGCGGCGACGCTGCGCACGAGCAGGGTCTTGGCCACACCGGGTACGCCCTCCAGGAGGATGTGTCCCCGGCACAGGAGGGCGATGAGGATGCCGGCCACGGCTGCGTCCTGGCCGACCACGGCCTTGCCGACCTCGGCACGGACGGCCATGAGGGACTCGCGCGCCCGGTCGTCGCGTCGGTCCGGTGTCGCGGACGGCGGCTGGGTCTGCTCGGGGGCCTGGGTCTGCTCGGTCATGCGCGGCGCACTTCCTTCTCGAGGTCGGTCAGGGCGTTGGCGAGGGCGACCAGGGCCGCCTCGGTGGTCGGTGGTGGTGCGGTGAACAGGGCGACGACGGCCTGCGGGTCGCGCTGCGCCGCTGCGGCTGCCGCCTGCGCGATGGCCACCGGGGCCGCCCCGGTGGGCAGCCCGAGGTATGCAGCGAGTCGCTTGGCCGTGCGGGCGCGCAGCACGGTGCCGGCACGGGCGGTGTCACGGGCCTTGCGGTAGAGCCGGCCGCGGCTCTGGGTCGTCTCGATCGCCTTGACGACCACCGGGAGCGGCTCGGTGACGAGGGGCCCGAACCGGCGGCCCCGCCACAGCATCAGGGCCAGCAGGCCGAACGCCGCGAGGAAGACCAGGGGGCCGAGGGCCCGGGGGACCTCCGAGGTCGCGGTGGTGTCCTTGTCCCCGATGTCGAGCGCTGTGGGGAGATACCAGACCAGCCGGTTGCCGTGGCCGAGCATCCGCAGGGCGACCCCGGCGTGGTCCTGGGCGGTGATCTCGCTGTTGGCGAGGAGGGCTCCGTCGGCGAGCACCAGGACCCCAGGTCGGCCGCTGCTGGCGGGGACCGCCACGAGCTCGAAGGACTGGTCGTGCGGGAAGCAGCCGGTGACGCCGGATCCGGTCGCGACGTAGGTCTGCGAACCGGCCACCACCCGATCGCCCGGCGACAGCCCGTCGAGGGTGCACGCAGCGGTGACCGTGTCAGGCACGTTCGCCGGCGCGGCGGTGTCCACCGGGAGCCTGAGGGCCGAGAGCAGGAAGCGGTCCGGTTCGACGAGCACCAGGCGGCCGGCGCCGGAGACGTGCTCGAGCATCGCCACGGCGGTCTCGTTCGAGAGCTCGCCGGTGCCGGTGACGACCACGGTCGTGCCGGCGCCGACAGGGGTGTCGACCAGGTCGCCCTGGTTGCGGACGACGTCCACCTGCACCCCGCGGTCGCCCAGGACGGAGGCGAGCGCCTGGGCCCCCTCGCGACCCGGGTTCTGCGGGTCGAGCGCCTGTCCCTGGTGGGCGTTGCGCCGGATACCCATGACGACAGCGCTGACGACGAGGGCAAGAACGACGACCAGGACCATGGCCCACAGGACGCGTCGGCGGGTGGACCGCCCGGTCGCCGCATCAGCGCGGTCCCAGACGTGCAGCGTCACGACGGTGCCCCCACGGAGTCCTTCTCGGAGTCCTTCACGGCGGCCTGCACCTGCGGGCGCACCGGACGGGCTGTCGCGAGCGTGCGGTCGAGGGCGAGCAGCCGCTCGGCGTCCGACCGCGTCGGCTCCAGTCCGCCGTAGGCGACGGCGTCGAAGCGGTTGGCCGCTGCACGCAGGTCCTGTGCCTGGTCGGGGAAGGGCGACTCGAGGCGGGTCGCGATCTCATGAGCCGTCAGGGAGGGGACGTCCTCGAGCAGGGTGCGCTCGACAGCGCCGGCGGCCACGGCGCGCAGGGCATCGAGCACGCAGTCCGCATATCGCTCGTCGCCCAGGGCCTCCTCTGCGCGGGTGCGGTACTGCGCCGCGGTGAGCCGCTCGTCGCCGAGCACGGCGGACGCTCCGTCGCCGGGCCCGCGTCGCGTGCGCCGGACGAAGCGCAGCGTGTAGACGACGAGCGCGACGAGGGCGAGGGCGACAATGACCGCGACCGCCGTGGGCAACGGGTTGGACGGCCCATGCATCCCGTTGAGGAGGTCGGACAGCCACTTCCCGATGGCGTCCATGGCCCGCTGGAGTGGATCACGCGTGTCGCGGTATGCCGGCTTGGCCAGCTCGTCGCGCAACCACCTCCGGGCCTCGTCGTTGCCCGGCTCGAGGCGTGCGGGCAGCACGACGAGGTGGGAGGACACGGTGGAACGGCTCACCCGGTGACCCGTGCGCCGGTCGCGGCCCGGACCAGGGCGAGGTCGAAGCCCTCCTTGCGGATGCGGGCGTCGGTGTAGAGCAGGGCGCCGACGGCGGCGAGGAAGGGCTGGGCGAGCAGGGAGGCGAGCAGGGAGCCCACCACGGTGACGCCGAAGAGCACGACGGCGAACCCGACGTCGCCGGCCTGGCCGCCGACGGTCGAGGTGAAGGCGACCCCGAGGGCCGCCCCGACGATCTGGAAGCCGAAGCTGAGCACCTGCTGCACGACACCGACGATCATCGACGACACGAACAGCACGCCGAGGGTGCGCCAGAACCTGCCCCGCGTCAGGCCCCACGAGCGACGCAGCGCGGCCACCACCGCGAGCTCCTCCAGCACCAGTGCCGGGGTGGCCAGCGCCAACCGCACCCCGACGTAGGCCATCGCCACGAGGGCGGCGACCAGGGCGACGATGCCGGCGGCGCCGGCGACGTTCGAGCCGTGGTCGAAGGCGACGATGACGAGCGCGACGAGGCCGGCGAAGACGATGACGACGGGGATGAACAGGATGAGGCACAGCCCGGTGAGCCGCGGGAGCATGCCGCGGGTCCTGCGCCAGGTCTCGCCGATCGAGGGCTTGCGCCCCAGGACGGCCTCCCCGACGGGGTAGGAGAGCATCCCGGTGAGGGCCACGGAGGTGACGGCGCTCGCGACGTAGAGGAGCGTGAAACCCCCGATGGTGCCGACGGCCAGGAACACGTCGGCCGCCCCGGACGACCCGACCTGGCTGACGACGAGGTAACCCACCGCTGCCACGGCGGCCAGCAGGAGCAGGACCGCCAGTGACGTCAGCAGGGCGAGCCCGAAGAACGTCCTGGGGTTGCGCCGCATCGCCGCGAACGCACCCTCGAGGATGTCGCCGAAGCCCAGGGGCCGCAGGGCGATGATGCCGGGCTTGTGCGCGGTGAGGGCGGTGGTCCAGTAGGGCTGAGAGCTCGGTTGGCCGGGTCCGAACTGGGGACCGGGCTGACCCAGCCCACCGGGTGCGGCCCGAGGGGACGGACTCGTCGCGGCAGGCGAACCGGGAGCCGACCACGACGGCGTCGGTGGGGTCGGACCGGTCTCTGGTCCCGGCCGTCCCTCGGTGTCACTCATGCTGGCCGTGCCCTCCCCAAGGTCGGCAGGTCCCACCCCTGCGTGCCCCGAAACCTACCAAGTGGGGCGTGGCGCCGTGGGGACTTGCAGGGGTCAGGTACGGGTCAGCGGGCCAGGGCGGACAGCAGCGGTTCGAGGTCCTTGGCGCGGGCCGGGGTCGCGCCGAGCTCCTCCTGGCGGGCGATGACCGACGGCTCCGCCCGCATCAGCGCCAGGCCGCGACGGACCAGGGTCCACGGCGGCTTGCGCCGCTCGCGCAGGTCGCGGGCCAGCCGGCGGACGAACGTCACGAACGGCCGGTGGTGCACGCAGTACGCCCCCGCCAGGAGTCCCCGCTCGCGCAGGTCACCGATGATCTCGGCGGCGAAGATGCCCTCGGCGAGGACCAGGTCGTGCGGGCCGGCGCTGACCGTGGTCTCGTCGACCGCCCGGCTGGTCGCGATGTCGTAGACGGGAGTGCGCACCGAACCCGTGGCCACCAGGGTCCCGAGCGCGTCGACGGCGGCGGGTCGGTTCCAGGAGTCGGGGTGGTCCCAGTCGACGATGCCGAGCTCGGCGCTGCGGGGCATGGCCGGGTCGTCCTCGTCGCGGTAGAAGTCGTCGAGCCGGACGATCGGCCACCCGTGCGCGTCGTGCAGGCGCTGGCGCGAGGCGGGACTTGCCCGCGCCGCTCGGGCCCGCGAGGACGACCACCCGGGCGGAGGTGTGGTCGCCGGGGTGGTCGGCCGTCAAGGGTCAGCGGCCCTTGGGGTGCCAGACGGTCTTGGTCTCCAGGAACGCCGTCATCCGCGCCATGTCGGGCGTGCGGGTCCAGTCGGGCTCGACCGCGTCGGTGCCCTCGCCCGCGGGACGGACCACGCGCTTGAGGTTCTCGGCGGCGGCGAGCTCGAGGTCGCCCCACGCGATGCCCTCGGCCTCGGCCGCGCCGGCCAGGTCGATGGCGTTGACGTCGCGGTGCGAGGCGATCCACGGAGCGACCTCGGCCGTGCGGCCGGTGATGAGGTTGACCACGCCACCGGGGACGTCGGAGGTGGCCAGCGCCTCGGAGAGCGTGATGGCCGGCAGCGGCCGCAGCTCGCTGGTCAGGACGACGGCGGTGTTGCCCGACGCGATGACCGGGGCGACGACGGAGACCAGGCCGAGCAGCGAGGAGCGTTGCGGCGCAAGGACGCCCACGACACCGGTCGGCTCAGGGGCCGAGATGTCGAAGTAGGGACCGGCGACCGGGTTGAGCCCGCCGAGCACCTGCGCGAGCTTGTCGGTCCAGCCGGCGTACCAGACCCAGCGGTCGATCGCGGCGTTGACGACGGCCTCGGCGCGACGCTCGGTCAGGCCCTCGCCGGCGCGCGACCTCGGCGACGAACTGGGCGCTTGCGGCCCTCCATCACCTCGGCCACGCGGTAGAGCACCTGGCCGCGGTTGTATGCCGTGGCGCCGGCCCACTTGGGGAACGCCGCGCGGGCGGCGACGACGGCGTCACGGGCGTCCTTGCGCGAGCCCTGCGAGGCGTTGGCGAGGAAGCGGCCGCGCCCGTCGACGACCTCGTAGGAGCGGCCGGACTCGGAGCGCGGGAACTTCCCGCCGATGTAGAGCTTGTAGGTCTTGCGCACGTCGACGCGGGCGTCGGTGGCAGTCCGCTGGTTGGTCGGCATCGCGGAGATCACCCGTTGCTTTCAGTCGTGACGTAGGCGGACAGGCCGTGGCGGCCGCCCTCGCGGCCGTAGCCCGACTCCTTGTAGCCACCGAACGGGCTGGTCGGGTCGAACTTGTTGAACGTGTTGGCCCAGACCACACCGGCCCGGAGCTGGTCGGCCATCCAGAGGATGCGCGACCCCTTCTCGGTCCAGACACCCGCGGACAGCCCGTATGGCGTGTTGTTGGCCTTCGCGACCGCCTCCTGCGGGGTGCGGAAGGTCAGCACCGACAGGACCGGCCCGAAGATCTCCTCCTGGGCGATGCGATGCGTCTGGCTGACGCCGGTGAAGACGGTGGGGCGGAACCAGAAGCCCTTGGCGGGCAGCTCGCAGCCGTTGTCCCAGCGCTCGGCGCCCTCGGCCTCGCCGGCCGCCGTCAGCTCGGTGATGCGCGACAGCTGTGCCTTGGAGTTGATGGCGCCCACGTCGGTGTTCTTGTCGAGCGGGTCGCCGACGCGCAGCGTCTGCAGGCGCCGCTTGAGGCGGCGCTCGACGTCCTCGGCGATGTTCTCCTGCACGAGCAGGCGCGAGCCTGCGCAGCACACGTGGCCCTGGTTGAAGAAGATGCCGTTGACGATGCCCTCGACGGCCTGGTCGATGGCGGCGTCCTCGAAGATGATGTTGGCGGCCTTGCCGCCGAGCTCGAGGGTGGCCTTCTTGCGGGTGCCGGCGATCGAGCGGGCGATCATCTTGCCAACGCCCGTCGACCCCGTGAACGCCAGCTTGTCGATGTCCGGGTGGTCGACGATGGCCTGGCCGGTGGCCCCGGCGCCGGTGACGATGTTGACCACACCAGGCGGGCAGGTCGGCCTGCTGCACGACGTCGGCGAACAGCAGGGCCGTCAGCGGCGTGGTCTCGGCCGGCTTGAGGACGACGGTGTTGCCGGTCGCCAGGGCCGGGGCGATCTTCCACGCGAGCATGAGCAGCGGGAAGTTCCACGGGATGACCTGGCCGACGACACCGTGGGCGCGCGGATTGGTGCCGAGGCCGGCGTACTCCAGCTTGTCTGCCCAGCCTGCGTGGTAGAAGAAGTGCGCCGCCGCGAGCGGGACGTCGACGTCGCGGCTCTCCTTGATCGGCTTGCCGTTGTCGAGGGTCTCCAGGACCGCGAACTCACGGGCGCGCTCCTGCAGGATGCGCGCGATACGGAAGAGGTACTTTCCGCGGTCGGCGCCGGACATCCGGCCCCATACGCCGTTGTAGGCACGGCGAGCGGCAGCGACGGCACGGTCGACGTCGGCGGCGCTCGCATCGGTGACCTCGGAGAGGACCTCCTCGGTCGCCGGGTTGACGGTCTTGAACGCCGAACCGCCCTGGCTCTCGGTGAACTCACCGTTGATGAACAGCCCGTAGGAGGGGGCGAGGTCGACGACCGCCCTGCTCTCCGGAGCCGGTGCGTACTCGAACTTGGCCATGTCTGTGCTTCCTCGAATTCGCAGGGGTCAGTAGAGGCTGGGGGAGTCGTCGGTGATGTAGTCGGGGCCCGAGTAGGCACCGATCCGCATCCGCTGACGCTGCAGCAGCAGGTCGTTGAGCAGGCTGGACGCGCCGAACCGGAACCAGAACGGGTCCAGCCAGTCGTCGCCCGCGATCTCGCTCACGGTGACGAGGAACTTGATGCGCGTCCTTGCTCGTGCGGATGCCACCGGCCGGCTTGACGCCCACCATCTCGCCGGTGAGCTCACGCCAGTCGCGGACCGCCTCGAGCATGATCAGGGTGACGGGCAGGGTCGCCGCGGGCGAGACCTTGCCGGTCGAGGTCTTGATGAAGTCGCCGCCGGCGAGCATCGACAGCCACGAGGCGCGGCGGACGTTGTCGTAGGTCACGAGCTCGCCGGTCTCCATGATGACCTTGAGGCGGGCGCGGGTGCCGTCGTCGCGGACGCAGGCCTCGGAGACCTGGGCGATCTCGCGGAACACCCCGAGGTAGTCGCCGGACAGGAACGCGCCACGGTCGATGACCATGTCGATCTCGTCGGCCCCGGCGGCGATCGCGTCACGGGTGTCGGCGAGCTTGACCGGCATGGAGCGCACGACCGGAGGGGAAGGCCGTCGCGACGGCGGCGACGTTGACCGGCGCGTCACCGAGCGCCTGCGCGGGCGGTGGCGACCATGTCGCCGTAGACGCAGACCGCGGCCGGGCTGGGGGTCGACGGGTCGGTGGGGTCAGGGTGCAGCGCCTTGGCGGCGAGGCCGCGGACCTTGCCGGCCGTGTCGGCGCCCTCGAGCGTCGTCAGGTCGATCATCGAGATCGCCGTGTCGATGGCCCACGCCTTGGAGGTCGTCTTGATCGACCGGGTGCCGAGGGCGGCCGCGCGCCCCTCACAGCCCACCTGGTCGACCCCGGGCAGGCCGTGCAGCCAGCTCGTGAGGGCCGCGTTGGTGAGGCGGGAGACGCCGAGGAGGTCGCGCGCCCTGCTGGTCGGGTCGACCGAGGGGGCGGACAGGGTGGGGGTGCTCACCGAGCAATCCTACCGGTGTCTCACAGGGTGGTCGGTTCGCGCCGATTCGGGGTAACTGCGAGTGCGCCTGGAGCAGGCGTGCCTCGGACCCTGACACGTCTGTTGTCGACTCGAAATCTATTGCAGTCCAATGTCTTTCGTGCAGATCGGGCTGTCAGACCCCGTTGGTAGGTTTGCTTCATGGGTGGGGGGATGTCGTTCGAGGAGAGCCGGTCAGCGGTCGCGCAGGTGTGCGCGGCACTGGCCGGCGTCGAGGGCGACCTGTGGGCCGCGGGTGGTGCCGACCTGGCTCAGTTCATGTCCCAGCTCGACGAGCTGGCCACCCGCGTCGACGCGGCGCGGGTGGAGGTGCTCCGCGAGGCGGTCGACCGGGGTGAGGCAGGGTGCGGGCGAGCAGGCGCGCACGCCTGGCTCCTCGACCACGCGCCGTCGCTTCGTGCCGGCGGTTCAGCGCGCGTCGTGCGGCTGGCCGAGGCGGCTCACGACGACCGGTATGCCGCGCTGCTGGCGGCCGTCCGCGAGGCGCGGGTGCCGCTGGTCACCGCGACCATCGTGGTCGACGAGTACGAGCGGCTCAGCCCTCGGCTCGCGGAGGGGGCGGCTGGCCCGGTGCTGGACGGGCTCATCGACGTCGCGTCGTGGGGCAGGCCCAAGGACGTGCGCGGCCTCCGCGACCGGTTGGTCGCGAAGTACGGCGCGCTGGGTGAGTTCCAGCTGGAGCAGGACCGGGCGTGCGAGCGACGCTGCCTGTCCCAGCCGTTCTCCGACGGCACCGGGTTGTTCGAGTACACGATGGTCGTCGATGCCGAGGCGAAGGTGATCCTGGAGGCCGCGGTGCAGGGGCTGTCCGCACCGCGACCGGCTGAGGGCGAGCCTGATCGCCGACCGTCGGGCCAGCGGAGGATGGACGCCCTGCTCGAGGTCGTGCGACGCGGGGTCGCCTCGGCCGACGGGGTCGCCACCACTGCCAAGGCTGAGCTGTTCGTCACCGTTTCCCTCGACGACCTCGTGGCCCGCTCGAACGCCGCCACGGTGTTCGGGTCGGGGGAGGCCGGCACCCTGGTCGGCCCGGAGACCGCCCGTCGCATCGCCTGCGACGCCGGCATCGTGCCCGTGGTCCTGGGCAAGGGCGGCGAGGTCCTCGACCTCGGGCGCCGGTTCCGGCTGTTCACGAGCGCCCAGCTGCGAGCCCTGTGGTTGCGTGATGGCGGGTGCACGTTCCCCGACTGCACGGTGCCGGCGTCCTGGTGCGACGGTCATCATCTTCGGCACTGGGCGGACGGGGGCTCGACGGACCTCGACAACGCTGCCTTGTTGTGCGGCCGACACCACACGATCGTGCACCGCAAGGGGTACCTCGGTGCGCTGGTCGACGGCGAGGTCCGGTGGGAGCTCGTCCCCGGCTCGTACGACCGCTGGCTCGCTGACCAGGGCTCGGATCCGGGCGAGGGTCCCGGCGAGGGTTCCGGCGCGGGGCCGGCGATCCGGACCTGGACCGTGTGGGAGGAGCTGGCGACGCCCGCCGTCGCCCCGCCTTCGGCCCCACCGTGGCGACCATGACCGCGCCCCATAGCCCGCTGCACCCGGCGGGCGCTGCAGGGTGCCCAAGTGCAGCTCAAAGTCACGGCGCTGCAGAGGCCAAGAAGGCGGCGCTAGGGTCGGGCCGTGACAGAGCGCCCGGAGATCGTCTGCATCTGCGGATCGGCAAAGTTCAGCACTGAGATGCGCGGCGCGAACCGCGAGCTGACGCTGGCGGGGGTCGTCGTCGTTGCTCCGAGTGAAGCGGACGAGTCGCCCACTCCAGAGCAGAAGGCCGTTCTGGACGCCCTGCACCTGCGCAAGATCGATCTGGCCGACCGTGTCCTGGTCGTCAATCCGGGAGGGTATGTCGGGGAGTCGACCCGACGGGAGATCGCCTACGCCCGCGGAGCCGGCAAGCTGGTCTCGTTCACCCATCCGCTCTGACGACAAGCGCGCGAGCGTAGGCAAGAGGCTTGCGCAACGCGGCATGCGAGTGCGCTGCAAGCCACGTCTTCAGCCGAAGGCCCACGCAACCATCAGCGGGAACTCGCGCCGCCAGAAGGCGTCCCCGTGCGACCCAGCCCGCTGTTTCATCACGACGTCCCCGCCTTGGTTGGCTAGAGCCGATGCCCACCGGGCCGCGTTCTCCAGGAAGAACGGCTCCTGCGTGCCTGCGACGATGTAGGCGCGCGGCAGCCGCACTGGCATCTCCACAGGTGGCCGGAAGCCCGCCCCTGGCGAGGCGCAGAACACGGCGCCAAAGACGTGCGGATGGCGCAAACCCATCGCCAAAGCCAGCTCTGCGCTCGCCGAGACACCGAGCACGGCGGTGCGCTCGGCAGGAAGGGCGACCCCGAACCGCGTCTTCACCCAACCCCGAACGTCCCGGACAAGAAATGTCTCGTGCGCCGCGAACCGTTCCGGATCGAACCCCGGGGAGTACTCGTGAAGTCGAAGCGTCTCGTCAGCCAGCCGGTGAACGCCAACCACCATCGCGGCGGCCGGGACGTCGGTCTGCTCAAGGTCAGCGGCCCACAACGTGAGAAGTTGACCGTCACCGGCGAAGACAATCGCATTGGGTGGGTCCGGCGGGACGTAGACCGTCACCTGTCGTCCGCCGTCGTAATCGAACGTCTCGGTGATGAACTCGCCCGATACCCCATGGACGGAGGGCCGGTCACTCACCCCGACATCGTCGCACAGGGCACTGAGCCACCCGCCCGCTCATCGGCAGGATGTGGTGCTCTATCTGCGGCATGAGCGGACGAGCCTTGTCGGGCGCCTCACGCTTCGTGGGATCGCCGCCTTGCCTGCCTCATGCGTCGCCTGATGCTTCCCATACTGCGGGGACTGGCCAGAGATGCGTCGCCAGGATCAGACACCCCCGTAGCCGCCGTGCGCACCCGCTTGCCCAGTCCGGGGGTCGTCCCGAGGCCTTCGCTGGCTCACCTTGGGGTCAAACCCGCCGTCCGCCCACTCGGAGTCGTCCGCGGGAGGCGGTTCGGCTCCATCCCAGCCCGCGTATCCGCCCAGCAGCCCAAAGGATGACTCGGACTCCAGCACTCTGGCGGCGAGGTCCTGAAGCACCTCTCGGGGGAGAGCGGTCAGCAACTGGCCAGGGGCTCTGCGCTCACCGTCCGTCACGAGGTGGGCGATCTTCGCGTGGGCGCTGGTCGTCAGATGGTCGCCCACCAACAAGCTGCTCCGGACGGTCTCCAACAGGGACTCTTGATGCGATTGCGACAACAGCGATATCGCTTCGGTGTGCGCGGACTCCAGCGCGTCGACGGGAGCCGTCCGCAGCAGGAAGCGGTATTGGCGCACCAGTGGATCTTCGGTCGCGTCCGCAGGGTCGACATATGGGTATTGCTGCTTGCCGAACGTGAATCGGCTCATGTGTCGAGGTTAGGAGCCCTAGGCAGGGACACGCCAGAGCGGCAACAGGCGCTCATCGGCACGATCGGGCTGATCGCGGCATGTGCGTAGGTTCGACGCGAAGTGGGCCCCCCTCCTGGACCGGTGCGTGGACATCATGGGCCGATCTCGGGCACGCCCGGTCGTCGCCCTTCACCGCGTGTGTCGTCGGCGCCGCAGTGGACGCACACCCGATACGGCTGGTTGTCGTCAGTCAGCCTTCTTTGCCACGTGTGCATCCCCAACAGGCATCTGAGTCGCTTTCGCATGACTGTCCCTCCAGTCTTTCGACTGTACTCCGCTGCGGGCCCACGACTCTGCACTGCTGAGCATCGGCAACTCCCTCTCATCGGCTACTTGTTTCATTGACGTCATGGCCGGGATCTGACGAGGCTCGGTCTAGGCGTTCGGGGTTGTCGCTCTCTTTTCGGCTGCTCACCACGGTGTGGCTCTCATTTGGCCTGCGCATCCACGGACGTCGCCAGAGCGGAAGTGGCTCAAGAGGGGTTTGCCCTAGCTCGAAGTAGCGTTGCCCTCCCCGCTCGACAACCCCATCAGGTTCGAGTTCGGAGGCACCATGAAAGACACCGCATCACGTGTGGTCATAGGGATGGACCCGCACAAACGCTCGGTCACGATCGAAGTTATGACCGGTGACGAATCCATCGTCGGGAAAGGACGATTCGCCACCGACCGTGATGGCCTTGCTGCGATGCGCCAGTACGTGAAGGCGTGGCCGGATCACGTCTGGGCGATCGAGGGATGCCAAGGCATCGGCCGGCACGTGGCCAACCGGCTCCTGGACCTGGGCGAGCAGGTCGTCGACGTCCCGCCGAAGCTGTCAGCGCGGGCGCGGGTGTTCGCCACCGGGCAGGGCCGTAAGACCGACGCCACCGACGCGCACTCGGTGGCGCTGGTCGGCACCCGGATGAGTGGACTACGCCCGGTCGTCAACGACGAGCAGCTGGCGGTGCTGCGGATCCTGGTCGACCGGCGCCGATCCCTGGGCGAAGAACACACCCGCAAGATGTCGCAGGTCCACCACCTGCTGCTGGAGCTGATCCCAGGCGGGGCCAAGAAGGACCTGTCCGCGGCCCAGGCCAAGGCGCTCCTGACAACCGTCCGCCCACGCGACGCCGCGGGCAAGACCCGCCGTCGCGTCGCCGCCGAACTGATCGCCGACCTCGAGCGGATCTACCAGCGCAAGAAGGCAGCGAACAAGGAACTGACCGAGCTGGTCACCGCCACCGGCACCACCCTGCTGGACCTGAACGGCATCGGCCCCTCCGGCGCGGCCCGGCTGCTGGTCGAGGTCGGCGACATCACCCGGTTCCCAGACAACAACCACTTTGGTTCCTGGACCGGCACCGCACCGATCGACGCATCCTCAGGGGACAACGTCCGCCACCGACTGTCCCGAGGCGGCAACCGTCAGATCAACCGGGTGCTGCACATCATGGCCACCGTCCAGCTGCGCAACCCGACCGAGGGCCGCGCGTACTTCGACCGCTGCAAAGCCCGAGGGAAGACCTCGAACGAGTCGATGCGGCTGCTCAAACGCCGACTGTCAGACATCGTGTATCGGACCATGGTCAACGACGCTGCACGGCACATGGCGACGGGCCCGGGAGGGCAACGAGGCAACGACTCTGACTCCAGCGCGGCCGGCTCACAACCTCACACCAGCTCTTCGGACAAGCCACTTCCCGGACCCGCCACCACCGAGACTACGAACCCCGCTGCCCGTCGCGTCTTGACACAGAGGGGAGCCAGATCCGGAAAGTGCCTCGGCTCGGCACGCCCGTCAAAGAGAGACCTGGATCAGAGGGCGGTGAGCTCCTCCATGGCCGTGCAGATCGCGGTCAGTCTGGCCGCAGCGACCGCGCGGGCCGTGCTCAGGTCGGAGGACACCGGTTCGATGACCTCGAGGTACACCTTGAGCTTGGGCTCGGTGCCGGAGGGACGCACGATGATCCGCGAGTCGTCCTCGAGTAGGTAGCGCAGGCCGTCGGTGGGCGGCAGCGCCTCGCTGCCCACTGAGAGGTCGTCGGTGCGGGCGACGGCGAGGCCGGCCACCTCGGTGGGCGACTGCTCGCGCAGCCGCGTCATCACGGTGCCGATGAGAGACAGGTCGGCCACGCGCACCGAGAACGAGTCGGTGGCGTGCACGCCGTGCTCGACGGCGAGGTCGTCGAGCACGTCCTGCAGCGTGCGTCCCTGCGCCTTGAGGGTGGCGGCGAGCTCGGCGATGAGCAGGCAGGCGCTGATGCCGTCCTTGTCGCGGACGCGCGCGGGGTCGACGCAGTAGCCGAGCGCCTCCTCGTAGCCGTAGCGCAGGCCCTCGACGCGGGCGATCCACTTGAAGCCCGTCAGGGTCTCCTCGTGCCGGATGCCCGGCCTTGGCGGCCATGGCCGCGAGCAGGCGGGAGGAGACGATCGAGTTGGCGAAGACCGCGTCCGGCTCGACGCCCCGCGCCAGGACGTGGTGGCCGAGCAGCGCGCCCACCTCGTCGCCGCGCAGCATCCGCCAGTCGGTGCCCCCGTCGTCAGCGCCTCCGGGGGGACGGCGACGGCGCAGCGGTCGGCGTCCGGGTCGTTGGCCAGCACGAGGTCGGGACCGATCTCGCGGGCCAGGTCCAGCGCGGCGTCGATGGCGCCGGGCTCCTCGGGGTTGGGGAAGGACACCGTCGGGAAGGCGGCGTCGGGGTGCTGCTGGCTCGCGACCGGCACCGGGGTCGGGAACCCGGCCTTCGCGAACACCCGGAGCAGCGTGTCGCTGCCGACCCCGTGCAGGGCGGTGTGGACGATGTCGATGTCGCGCGGGCTGTCGGGGGAGACGACCTTCGCCGCGGCGTCGACGTAGGCGTCGAGCACGTCGTCGCCGAGGGTGTCCCAGCCGTCGTCCGCGAGGGGTACGTCGGCCACGGCCGAGATCCGCGCGATCTGTCCGGCGATCAGGGCGTCCGCGGGCGGCACGATCTGCGAGCCGTCGCCGAGGTAGACCTTGTAGCCGTTGTCCTGCGGAGGGTTGTGGCTGGCGGTCACCATGACTCCGGCGTCGGCCCCGAGGTGGCGGATCGCGAACGCCAGCACCGGTGTCGGCAGCGTGTGGGGGAGCACCGCGGCGCGCCCGCCGCTGCCGACGGTGACTGCCGCGGTGTCGCGGGCGAACACGTCGGAGTTGGTGCGCGCGTCGTACCCGACCACGACGAACGGCTCCGGCTCGCCCTGGTGCAGGTATGCCGCAAGGCCGGCGGCCGCACGGATGACCACCGCGCGGTTCATCCGGTTGGGTCCGGCGCCGATGGCGCCGCGCAGACCGGCGGTGCCGAACTCCAGCATCCCCGAGAACCGGTCCTCGAGGTCGGTCACAGCGCTCTCGTCACCCCCCTTGGCGCGGGCGAGGACCCGGCCGAGCTCGACCCGGGTCTCGTGGTCGGGGTCGTCGTCCACCCACTCCTGGGCGGCGTCGATGAGCTCCTGCGCGTGGCTGTCGACGGGTGAGGTCCCCTCGGAGCCGTGCCGGGCGGAATACGTCATGGCGCTGGTCCTTTCAGAGGGAGGCGACGACGGCGGAGAGCAGGCGGCCACAGCGCTCGGCCGCGGCCTGCCCGGCTTCGAGGACCTCGTCGTGCGACGAGCGGCTGGTCGCTGATGCCGGCGGCGAGGTTGGTGACCAGGGAGATCCCGAGCACCTCGAGGCCGGCCTGTCGGGCGGCGATCGCCTCGAGCGTGGTGGACATGCCGACCAGGTCGCCACCGAGGATCTTGGCCATCTGCACCTCGGCCGGGGTCTCGTAGTGGGGCCCACGGAACTGCACGTAGACGCCCTCGTCGAGATCGGGGTCGACGCTGCGGGCGACGTCGCGCAGCCGCGTGGAGTAGAGGTCGGTGAGGTCGACGAAGTTGGCGCCCTCGATGGGGGAGTGCGCGGTGAGGTTGATGTGGTCGCGGATGAGGACCGGGGTACCGGGGACCCACGAGGGGTTGAGGCCGCCGCAGCCGTTGGTCAGCACGATGGTGCTGCACCCCGCCGCCGCGGCGGTGCGCACGGCGTGGACGACCGAGCGGACGCCCTTGCCCTCGTAGAAGTGCGTGCGGGTGCCGTAGACGAGGGCGCGTCGGCCGGTGTCGGCGATGGCGACCGAACGCATGGTGCCGCTGTGGCCGGCGACGGCGGCCTTGGCAAAGCCGGGGACGTCGGCGTTGTCGATGGTGGCCAGGGTCTCGCCGATGAGGTCACCGGTCTGCCCCCAGCCGGACCCCAGGACGAGGGCCACGTCGTGGCGCTCCACCCCGCTGCGCTCGGCGATCACGGCGGCAGCCGCGCGGGCCACCTCGAAGGGATCGGTCGCGGGGTCGGCCAGGTCGTGGGCGCGGTCGTGGGTGCCCGCGGCGGGGCGGCTCTGCTCAGTCACCGGGGAAGAGTACCGAGGTGGCGGGCGCCCGGGCCCGGTGCCGTCCGGATGGTCCGTATGGTGCGGCTTGTGCTGGGCCGCCCGGGCGCGGGGCGGTGGGGGCTGGGCATTGGCTGGGCCGTGGGTGCTGGGCCGCATGGGTGTGCGGCGGTCAGTCCCTTGCGCCTGCGACGGCCAGGGCCGGCTCGCCCGTGGGCGTCAACGTGACCCGGTCGCCGGGGGTGAACCTGGCGATGGCGGCGCTGGGGACCTGGACGGTGACCGGAGCGCCGCCGCCGGGATCGACCACGACCCGGCCGTGCGCCCCGAGGAAGCTGGCGCTGACGACGGTGGCCCCGCCCCCGGGGTCGGGCGTGACCGTGAGGTGCTCGGGACGCACCAGCACCGTGACCGCACCCCGCTCGGCGGAACCGGGCAGCAGCGGGATGGTGGCACCGAGGACGGTGGCGTTGGAGCCGTGCGACTCACCCGTCAGCCGGTTCGTGATCCCGACGAAGTCGGCCACGAAGTCGCTGACCGGTCGCGAGTAGAGCTCTTCGGGAGTGGCGATCTGCTCGAGGCGGCCGCTGCGCATGACGCCGACCCGGTCGGCGACCGCCAGCGCCTCCTCCTGGTCGTGCGTGACGAACAGGGTGGTGGTCCCGACCTCGAGCTGGATCCGGCGGATCTCGTCGCGCAGCTGCACCCGGACCTTGGCGTCGAGGGCGGACAAGGGCTCGTCCAGGAGCAGCACCTGGGGCTCGATGGCCAGGGCCCGCGCCAGGGCCACCCGCTGCTGCTGACCGCCGGACATCTGGTGGGCGTAGCGGTCGGCCTCCGCGGACAGCCCGACGAGGTCGAGCATCTCCGCGGCCCGGGCTCCGGCGCTGGTGAGCGGGCTGACGGCGCAGCTGCAACCCGAACTCGATGTTCTGGCGGGCGGTCATGTGCGGGAAGAGGCTGTAGGCCTGGAAGACCATCCCGAGGTCACGCTTGTTGGTCGGGACCCGGGTGAGGTCCTGGCCGCCCACCTCGATGCGCCCCTCGTCGGGGTCCTCGAGCCCGGCCAGGCAGCGCAGCGCCGTGGTCTTGCCGCAGCCGGAGGGACCGAGCAGGGCGACGAGCTCGCCCGGGGCCAGCCGCAGGGTGAGGTCGTCGAGCGCGTGCACGTCGCCGTAGCTGCGTCGCAGCCCCGTCAGCTCGACGGCGACTCCTTGCGGTGTCGCGGTGGCGGGCTCGGTGCTGGTGGTGGCGGTCATGCGGTCTCCTTGCGGCGGCGCAGGCGGGTCAGGGGCGATGCACTGTTGCGCTGGCCCCCGACGAAGGACATGGCGAACAGGATCGCGAACGCGAAGACGAGGGAGGCGAGGCCGACCGCGATGGAGATCTGCGCGTCCGACTTGCCTATCAGGTACATCGCGACCTGGAGGTTGGTCCGGCTGAACAGGCTCGCGATGGTGAACTCGCCCAGGGTCAGCGCCACCGCGAGGAACGACGCGGACAGCACGGCCGTGCGCAGGTTGGGCAGGATCACCCGGACCATGACGGTGGTCCAGCTGGCGCCGAGGGAGCGGGCTGCCTCGGACAGCGTGCGCACGTCGATGGCACGCAGTCCCGCGTCCAGCGACCGGTAGGCGTAGGGCAGCACGAGCACGACGTAGGCGAACGAGAGCCAGATCGCGTTGCCGCCGAGGAAGTAGGTGACCCAGGCATAGACCGGTGTGAGGCCAACGACCAGCACGATGGCGGGAACGGTGAGGGGGAGCAGGCAGATGAACTCGACGGTCCGGCTGAGCCCCGGCAGCCGCAGCCGCACCCAGGTCATCGTCGGCACCAGCAGCACGAGCATGATCACGACCGTGAGGGCGGCCAGGCCGATGGAGGCGATGAACCCGTCCCGCAGGTCGGGGTAGCGCGTCGCGATGTCGCCGAAGTGGGCCAGGGCCGACCAGGTCGCGGCGGTCCGGTGGCCTGCCGCGTCGCGGGTGGTGAACTCGAGCATGCTGAACAGCGGCAAGCCGAAGAAGACGAGGGTGATGCTGACCACGACCCAGCGGAAGACGTTCTGGCGGCGCCTCATCGAGGCCCGCTGGCCGCTCATCGGACCAGCCACTTCGAGGCGCGCCGGTCCAGCACGGCATACGCGCTCATCACCAGGGCGACGACCACGACCATGGCCAGGGCCATCGCCTTGCCGATGCCCTCCCTGCCCAGCACCACCTCAGAGGTGAACGTGCCGCCGATCTGCAGGGGCAGCAGGGGCGCACCCTGGGAGACGAGGGCTGCGGCGGTGGCATAGGCGGAGAAGGCGTTGGTGAACAGGAGGAGCAGCGCCCCGATGAACGACGGCATGAGGATCGGTCCGGCGACCTTGCGCCAGTAGAGGAACGTGCTCCCGCCGAGGGTCTCGCTCGCCTCACGCCACTGTGGCCGCAGTCCTTCGACCGCGGGCAGGAAGACGATGAGCATCAGGGGCACCTGGAAGTAGAGGTAGACGAGCATCAGCCCCTTGTCCCACTCGTAGAGCCACAACCCACCGCCCCCGATGCCGAGCAGTCGGGTGAGGAACCCCTGCGCCGAGAACGTCGCAAGGAACGCGAAGGCCAGGATCACGCCACCGAACTGGGCGAGGACGCCACACAGGGAGGTGATGAACCGCTTGAGCACGCCGGTCGGGGAGGCGGTCGACACGGCATACGCGAGTATGGCGCCGAGCACCGCGCCGACCACCGCCGTCACGGCGGAGAGCACGATCGAGTGCCACAGGGCGGAGGTGACCGCGGGCTCGCCGAGCGCACGGATGTTGCCCAGGGTCGGGCTTCCTCCGCTGGCGAAAGCCCCGATGACCACGACCAGAGTGGGGATGAGCAGGAAGACGGTGACGTAGGCGAAGAAGGGGACGACACCGAGGAGGGCGCTCGTCGGCCGGAAGCCGCCGAGCGCCCTGCGCGCCCGGACATCAGCCAACCGCGTTGGCCCATTCCTTGGCGAGGTAGGCCTTGGCCTGGTCGGAGTCGGCAGCCGTCGGGACGACCGGGGTGCCGGTCACGGGCGGGAGAGCCGCTGCGGCGGTGGCGTCGAGGGTGCCCGCCTTCTTCAGGTCGTCGAAGCGCACCGGACGGGCGCCACCCTTGAGCCAGAGGTTCTGGCCCTCGTCGGAGTAGAGGTACTCCTGCCACAGCCGCGCAGCGGCCGGGTGGGGGGCGTCCTTGTTGACGGCCTGGACGTAGTACCCGGCGACGACGGCGTTGTCAGGGACGTAGACCTTCCACGTCGGCACCTTGGCCGTCTGGGCGGCGTTGAGGTAGTCCCAGTCGATGACGACCGGGGTCTGGCCCGAGGCGATGGTCGCCGGGGTCGGGTCGACGGGGATGAAGTTGCCGGCGTCCTTGAGCTTCTTGAAGAAGTCGACGCCCTTGGTCACGTCGCCTGCGGTGCCGCCGTTGGCGATCGAGACCATCTGCACCCCGGCGAACGCGGCACCCGCCTTGGTCGGGTCGCCGTTGAGCGCGACCTTGCCCTTGTAGGCCGGCTTGAGCAGGTCGTCGATGGACGTCGGGGCGGGCACCTTGGAGGAGTCGTACCCGACGGACATGTAGCCGCCGTAGTCGTTGACCCACACGCCGTTCGCGTCCTTGAGGGCGGTGGGGACGCTGTCGAACTTCGCGGTCTTGTACGGAGCGAACATCGCGGTGTTGGCCGACGCGACCGCGGTCCCGAGGTCGAAGACGTCGGGCGCGGTGGACTGCCCCTTCAGGCGAGTGGCTGCCGAGATCTCGTCGGCGCTGCTGGCGTCGGGCTGCGCGCTGTTGACCTTGATGCCGTACTTCGTGCCGAACGCGGAGATGATCGCGCCGTAGTTGGCCCAGTCCGGCGGCAGGGCGATGACGTTGAGGCTGCCCTCCTTCTTGGCGGCGGCGACGAGGGCGTCCATGCCGCCCACCGCGGTGGCCGAGGTCGCGCTGGCGGCGGCGTTGCCCGAGCTGCCGGAGGACCCGGAGGAGTCCTTGGCCGGCGGGGAGCACGCGGCGACCGCGATGGAGGTGGTGGCGGCGACGACGGCCAGCCAGGCCGTGCTGCGGGATCGAGCGCTCATGTTTGCCATCCTGAAGCTGGAGCCCGGTGTCCGGGCGAGGAAGATGCCGAGCGGAACCTAGTCCGCTTGCTCGGACCATACGGCTACGGCGGCGTTGCGGGAAGGTGTCTGCCACGTGACGAGCCGACGTCGGCAAAGGAGGGCGGGCGGCGGGATGGTTGGATGGGGCGCGTGAACTCGCGTCAGACCTCGGTCGTCATCCTCGGCGGCGGGCCGGGCGGCTACGAGGCCGCCCTGGTCGCGGCCCACCTCGGTGCCGCTGCCACCGTCGTCGACCGCGACGGCCTCGGTGGGGCGGCGGTGCTCACCGACTGCGTGCCCAGCAAGACCCTGATCTCCACGGCCGACTTCATGTCGCAGTTCGAGACCGCCTCCGACCTCGGCGTCCACCTCGAGGACCACGAGGGGGACGAGGTCGCCGACTCGGTGGCCGAGCTCAACGCCGTCAACCGGCGGGTCCTCGCGCTCGCAGCCGCCCAATCCCGCGACATCGGTCGACGGCTGGCCGCCGACGGCATCGAGGTGCTCCGCGGCACGGGCCGCCTGCTCTCCCCGTCCCAGGTCGAGGCCACACTCGAGGACGGTTCGGTCCGCACGCTCGACGCCGAGGTCGTGCTCGTCTCCACGGGCGCGACGCCCCGGGTCATGGCCAGCGCCCAGCCCGACGGCGAGCGGATCCTCACCTGGCAGCAGATCTACTCCCTGCCCGAGCTCCCCGAGCACCTCGTCGTCGTGGGCTCCGGCGTCACCGGCGCCGAGCTGGCGCAGGCGTACCTCGGTCTCGGCTCGAGGGTCACCCTCGTGTCCTCTCGGGACCGCGTGCTGCCCGGCGAGGACGCCGACGCCGCGACGGTCATCGAGGACGTCTTCCGCAAGCGCGGCATGGAGGTCCTCGGACGCTCGCGCATGGCATCCGTCGAGCGCACGGACGACGGTGTCGTCGTGCGCCTCGAGGACGGTCGGGAGGTCACCGGGTCGCACGCGCTCCTCGCCGTCGGCTCCATACCCCAGACCGCGGGCCTCGGGCTCGAGGAGGTCGGGGTCGCGCTCAGCGAGTCCGGGCACGTCAGCGTCGACCGGGTCTCGCGGACGTCCGTCCGCGGTGTGTATGCCGCGGGCGACTGCACCGGGGTCCTCCCGCTCGCGTCCGTGGCCGCCATGCAGGGACGCATCGCCATGGCCCACGCCCTCGGTGACGCGGTGGCCCCGCTCAACCTGCGCGCCGTGTCGGCCAACATCTTCACCGACCCCGAGATCGCGACCGTGGGTTTCTCCCAGAAGGACCTCGACGACGGCACCGTCGACGCGACCGGCGTCATGCTGCCGCTCGCGACCAACCCGCGCGCCAAGATGCAGGGCATCACCGATGGGTTCGTGAAGCTGTTCGCCCGCAAGGGAGTCGGCACCGTCGTGGGCGGGGTCGTGGTGGCTCCCAAGGCATCGGAGCTCATCTACCCCGTGACTTTGGCGGTGCAGCACGGCCTGACGGTCGACCAGCTGGCCGGCACGTTCACCGTGTACCCGTCGCTGAGCGGCTCGGTCGCCGAGGCGGCCCGCCAGCTCCACCCCACCGACTGACCCGTTCGCTCCCGGAGGGTCCGGAGTCCCCGCCCCGAGGACAGGCCCTCGCAGACGCGTCGGTCGCCAGCGTGCCCGCGGCGGGGGTTGTGGGTAGCGTCGTGAGCCGGAGCCGGGTGCTGGCTGTCACGCCCACCCGAGCAACCCGCGACCGATAGGGGCAGTGAGATGGCCGGCTGGATGGACAAGGCGAAGGACTACATCAAGGGCAACCCGCAGCAGGCGGGTTCGGCCATCGAGAAGGTCGAGGACCTCATCGACCAGCGCACCGGTGGCAAGTACGCCGACAAGGTCGACCAGGGTGGCGACGTCCTGCGCGAGAAGCTCGGCATCCCAGGCGACACCACTCCCTCGAGCGCCGCGGCAGGGCAGGGTCCGACCGAGCAGTCCGGGCAGGCGCCGTCTGTGGAGGCATCCGAGGGCACGGCGGCCGAGCACGCGCCGGGCGGCACCCCTACCGGACAGATCGCCGAGGAGCAGACGATGCCGGCGCCGCCGGCCCCACCGGCCCCGCCGCAGACCACTCCCGAGCCGGCACCCACGCCCGAACCCGCTCCGGCACCTGAGCCCGCGCCAACGCCCGAGCCCGCACCCAGCCCTGAGCCTGCGCCGACGCCCGAGCCCGCGCCGAGCGGCCCGGTCTCCAGCGGCGACCGCGACTCCGGGGCGAGCGAACCCGTGCAGGGCTCGGTGCCCAACCCCGAGCCGGGGACCAACGACCCGCAGCAGACCGGCTCCCTTGCCGACGGCTCGCTCACCCCGGGTGACAACGACCGCATCGGGCAGCCCGGCGGCCCGATCGACCCGCGTCAGCCGTCCGTCGACCAGCCCACCTGGGGCACACCGGGGGAGACCACCCCCGACGGTGGCGGCGACACCTCCACGCTGCCGACCCAGCCGTCCCAGCACCAGGACGGGTTGCCGCAGGGCGGATCGACGCAGCAGGGCGAGTGGCAGTCCGACGACGAGGTGCCCGGCGGCAAGCAGCCCGACGACGGTGGCCCCGTCCGGCACTGAGCCAGCGACCGAAGCCGGCCACGCGGCATACCGAGATCACGAAAGGCCCTGTCCCACAACGGGACAGGGCCTTTCGTCGGTATGGAGCGGGGTTCAGTCCTTGATCTCGGCGATCACGGCGCCGTTGGTCACCGTCTGGCCGACCTCGGCCGACAGTCCGGTGACGGTGCCGGCCTTGTGCGCGTTGATCGGCTGCTCCATCTTCATCGCCTCGAGGACCACGACAAGTTCGCCCTCAGCGACCTGCTGGCCCTCCTCGACGGCGATCTTGACGATGGTGCCCTGCATCGGTGCGGTGAGGGAGTCGCCCGACGCGGCGGCGCCGGCCTTGGACCCACCCGAACGACGCGGCGCCTTCTTCTTCGCGGCCCCACCGCCACCGAGGGACAGCCCACCGGGGAGGACGACCTCCAGGCGCTTGCCGCCAACCTCGACGACGACGCTCTGGCGCTCCCCGGACTCCTCGGGGGCATCGGGCGTGGCGCCCGAGTACGCGGGGATCTGGTTGTCGAACTCCGTCTCGATCCACCGGGTGTGGATCGTGAAGGGCTTGTCGCCCTCCGGGGCGAAGGCGGGGTCGGAGACGACGACGCGGTGGAACGGCAGCACGGTCGGCATGCCGTCGATCGTCGAACTCTGCCAGCGCGCGACGTGAGCGCTCGAGCGCCTGGTGCCGGTCACGGCCGGTGACGATGAGCTTGGCGAGCATCGAGTCGAACGCACCGCCGATGACGTCGCCCTCGACGACACCGGAGTCGAGGCGGACGCCCGGACCCGACGGCGGCTGGAACGACGCGACCACGCCGGGCGCGGGCAGGAAGTTGCGGCCGGCGTCCTCGCCGTTGATGCGGAACTCGATCGAGTGGCCGACCGGGGCAGGGTCGTCGTAGCCGAGCACCTCGCCGTTGGCGATGCGGAACTGCTCGCGCACCAGGTCGATCCCGGTGACCTCCTCGCTCACGGGGTGCTCGACCTGCAGGCGGGTGTTGACCTCGAGGAAGGAGATCCGGCCGTCCTGGGCCACGAGGAACTCGCACGTCCCGGCGCCGGTGTAGCGGGCCTCGGACAGGATCGCCTTGGAGGCGCGGACGAGCTCGGCGTTCTGCTCGTCGGACAGGAACGGCGCAGGCGCCTCCTCGACGAGCTTCTGGTGGCGCCGCTGCAGGGAGCAGTCGCGGGTGGAGACGACGACGACGTTGCCGTGCTGGTCGGCCAGGCACTGGGTCTCGACGTGGCGCGGCTTGTCGAGGTACTGCTCGACGAAGCACTCGCCGCGACCGAAGGCGGCGACGGCCTCACGGGTCGCCGACTCGAACAGCTCGGGGATCTCCTCGATGGTGCGGGCGACCTTGAGGCCGCGGCCGCCGCCGCCGTACGCCGCCTTGATGGCGACGGGGAGGCCGTGCTCCTTGGCGAACGCGACGACCTCGTCGGCGCCCTCGACCGGGTCCGGGGTGCCGGCCACGAGGGGGGCGTCGGCCTTGGCGGCGATGTGGCGGGCCTTGACCTTGTCGCCGAGCGAGTCGATGGCCGAGGGCGGGGGACCGACCCAGGTCAGCCCCGCGTCCATCACGGCCTGGGCGAAGGAGGCGTTCTCGGAGAGGAAGCCGTAGCCGGGGTGCACGGCGTCGGCACCGGACTTGCGTGCCACCTCGAGGAGCTTCTCCTGGACGAGGTAGGAGTCGCCCGGAGTCGTGCCGCCGAGGGCCCAGGCCTCGTCGGCCACCTTGACGTGCAGTGCGTCCCGGTCCGGGTCGGCGTACACGGCGACCGAGCCGATGCCGCTGTCGGCACAGGCGCGGGCGATGCGCACGGCGATCTCACCGCGGTTGGCGATGAGGACCTTGGAGATGGGGCGGGAGCTCGGCTTCGTCGTCGAGTCGGGAGTGGGCACCATGCGGCGGAGCCTAGCCCGTTTCCCCAGCGTCGTTCCCACCCACAGAGTGTGGCCTCGGCGACACGTGCATACAGTCGAAGCATGACCTCAGTCCCGAACCTCCAGCTCTCCACCGGCGCCGACACCATCGACATCCCCCAGCTCGGGTTCGGTGTGTGGCAGGTGCCGGATGCCGACGTCGACGGCGCCATCGCCACCGCCCTCGAGGTCGGCTACCGCAGCATCGACACCGCGGCCATCTACGGCAACGAGGACGGGGTGGGCCGCGCGCTCGCCGCGACCGACCTCTCCCGCGACGACCTGTTCGTCACCACCAAGGTCTGGAACGCCGACCACGGCCACGACGCCGCCCTGGAGGCGTTCGACACCTCGATGAAGCGCCTGGGCCTCGACGTCCTCGACCTCTACCTCATCCACTGGCCCACCCCGCAGAAGGACAACTACGTCGACACGTGGAAGGCCCTGCTCGAGCTGCGCGCCTCCGGCCGAGTCAAGGCCGTGGGGGTCTGCAACTTCAACGTCGAGCACCTCCAGCGCCTCCTCGACGAGACCGGCGAGCTCCCGGCCATCAACCAGGTCGAGCTGCACCCGCACTTCCAGCAGCAGGCGCTGCGCGAGTTCCACGACGCGAACGGCGTCCTCACCGAGGCCTACAGCCCGCTGGCCTCCGGTGGCGCGGTCCTCTCGGACGAGGTCGTGGCCGAGGTCGCCGCCAAGCACGGAGTCTCCCCGGCGCAGGCGATCCTGCGCTGGCACACGCAGATCGGCAACGTCGTCATCCCCAAGTCGGTGACCCCGAGCCGCATCGCGGAGAACTTCGACCTCTTCGGGTTCGAGCTCGACGAGGACGACCTGTCGACCTTCGCACGGCTCGACCGCGGGGAGCGCGTGGGCGCCGACCCGCTCGAGTTCAACTGAGCCCAGCTGCTTGGTCCACGGATGCCGCGGCGTCGCCTTCCGAGGTGGCCCGCGGCACCCGTGCGTCTGGCTCTAGGGTGAGCGGCATGAGCACGGACGAGCAGCCCACGGACCCCGCGGCGGACGCCAAGGCCATCCGGCAGATCGAGGACGGCGTGCAGCGCGACTTCTCGCAGTCGATGTCCTACGGCGCCTACCTCGGCCTGGACCAGCTGCTGTCCTCCCAGCACCCTCGCAGCGAGCCGCCCCAGCACGACGAGCTGCTGTTCATCATCCAGCACCAGACCTCCGAGCTCTGGCTCAAGCTGATGCTGCACGAGCTGCGTTCGGCTCGGGCCCTGCTCGCGACCGACGAGCTCGCACCGGCGCTCAAGCGCCTCGCCCGCGTCAAGCACATCCAGCACACGCTCACGGGGCAGTGGTCGGTGCTCGCGACGCTCACGCCGAGCGAGTACGCCGAGATCCGCCCGTTCCTCGCGACGAGCTCGGGCTTCCAGTCCTGGCAGTACCGCGCCGTGGAGTTCCTGCTCGGCAACAAGAACGCCGACATGGTGACGGTCTTCGAGCACGACGAGGCGGCCCGCGCGATGCTCGCCGAGCTGCTCGAGGAGCCGAGCCTCTACGACGAGTTCCTGCGCTACCTCGACCGACGCGGGTATGCCGTGCCCGCCGAGCTGCTCGAGCGTGACTTCACCCAGCCGTACCGGCTCGACGAACGACTCGTGGACACCTTCGCGGCGGTGTACGCCTCACCGGCCGAGCACTGGGGTGTGTACGAGACCTGCGAGGAGCTCGTCGACCTCGAGGACAACTTCCAGCAGTGGCGGTTCCGCCACCTACAGGTGGTCACCCGCACCATCGGCATGAAGCCCGGCACCGGAGGGTCCTCCGGGGTCAGCTTCCTGCGCCGGGCCCTGGACCTGACCTTCTTCCCCGAGCTCTACGCGGTCCGCGCCCGCGTCTGAGGGCCTGCGTCTGACGGCCCGCGTCTGAGGGGTCCGCGTCGTCGGAGGTCCGCGTCCGAGGGCACGGCGCCCGAGCGATCCGCGGCCGGCCTACTCGGGGAGCCAGCCGTCGGGACCGCCCGAGCCCGCGGCATACGTCTCGAGCGGCACCGTGTCGGCGGCCCATGCCTTGATGACCGGCTCCATCACGCGCCAGCACTCCTCGGCCGCGTCGCCACGCACCGTGAGCAGCTGGCTGCCGTCGAGGACCTGGGCCAGCACCTCGCCGTACGCCTGCATCCGTGGCGCGGCGAGGGGCGCCGACAAGGTCTTCTGCTCGAGGTCAAGAGGGTCACCCTCGGCGTTCATGGTCAGGGTGAGCGACACGGCGCCCGGCTTGAGGTCGATGACCAGCCGGTCGCCCCCGGACGTGCCGATGAAGCCGGTCGGCAGGTGCGGCACGTCGCGGAAGTGGGCCACGATCTGTTTGCGCGGTGACCCCAGCGCCTTGCCGCTGCGCAGGATGAACGGCACGCCGGCCCAGCGGTTGTTGCGCACCTCGAGGGTGACCTGGGCGAGCGTCTCGGTGCCGCGAGAGGGGTCGACTCCCTGCTCCTTGGCGTAGTCGGGCACGTCGTGACCGGCGATCGACCCGGCGGTGTAGCGGGCCCGCCGCGACGAGCGCTTGGGTGAGCCACCCCAGACGCGGGTGGCGCGCAGCACCTGCACCTTCTGGTCGCGCAGCTCCTGGGCGTCGAGCACCGCGATCGACTCCATCGCGAACAGCGACATGACCTGCAGCAGGTGGCTCTGCAGCATGTCCTTGAGTGCGCCGGCGCCGTCGTAGTAGCCCGCTCGACCCTCGAGCGCGAGGTCCTCGTCGTAGACGATCTCGACGCGTTCGATGTGCTCTGCGCTCCAGATCGGGGCGAGCATCCGGTTGGCGAACCGCAGTCCCACGAGGTTGAAGACGGTCGCGACCCCGAGGAAGTGGTCGATCCGGAAGATGTCGTCCTCGCTCGTGACCCGGTGCAGGAGGGCGTTGAACTCGGCCGCGCTCGCGTGGTCGGTGCCGAACGGCTTCTCCAGGGCGAGCCGGGTGGTCGCGGGCAGGTCGACGTGCTGCAGGAGGTCGCAGACCTTCATGGTCACCTGGGGTGGCAGGGCGAAGAAGATCACGAGCGGCCCGTCGCCGCAGGCCTGCACCAAGGAGCGCAGCTCGGCCTCGTCGAGGAGGTCGGTCCTGCGGTATGCCGTGTCGGCGGTGACGGCCTTGGTGACCTTCGCGGGGGCCTTGGCCGACGCGAAGGAGTCCTTGACCCGGGCCTTCCACTGCGTTGGGGAGAGGTCGACCCGGTCGGCGCCGACGACGCGGACGCGGCGTTCGGGTTCGACGGCGAGCAGGGTGGCCAGCCCCGGCAGCAGCAGCCGGTGGGTGAGGTCACCCCCTGCGCCGAGGATCAACAGGGTCGTCTCGGAGGGGGTGGCCATGCGTCCCAGCGTGCCACTCGCAGCGCAGGGGCGCCGGTCGGGCACGCGAGCGGCCGGGCGCACGCGGCATACTCCGTCGGCATGGCCACCCACCCCGGCGAGCCGCGCGGTCCGCGCGTCATCCACAGCGCCCAGGCGCTCGTCGACGAGGTGGTCGAGGTCGCCGCCCTGCCGGAGCGAGGTGGCAACGCCGTGGCCACCTCCTACAGCCGGTATGCCGGGGGCGCGGTCAACATCCTCGTGGCTGCTGCTCGGTCGGGCGCCGCGTGCGTCCATGCGGGCGCGGTCGGTACGGGCCCGAACGGTGACCTCGTCCGCGCTGCGCTCGCCGCCGACGGGGTGTCGATCAGCAGCCCCGTCGTGCCCGACGTCGACACCGGCATCTGTGTCGTCATGGTGGAGCCGTCCGCCGAGCGGACCTTCGTGACGACCCAGGGGGCGGAGCGCCACATCACGGTCGAGAGCCTGGCAGACGTCGGCGCCACGGGCCGGCGACCTGGTCTGCGTGAGCGGGTTCTC
Source organism: uncultured Actinomycetota bacterium (assembly GCA_963695205.1). GTDB lineage: Bacteria > Actinomycetota > Actinomycetes > Actinomycetales > Dermatophilaceae > Pedococcus. Next base: position 222,774 of record CAVOGI010000008.1, read on the forward strand.
GCTCGTGGGTCGGACGCGAGATCCGTTGGTGCAGTGGGTCTGCGGGCTGGCTGACGGCGTCGTCGTCGTGCTCGACCCGGGTGACGCGTTCGGCGGCCTGGAGGCCTCTCTTCGGGAGCGCCGTGCTGGCCCGGACGACGGTGTGGACGAGCAACGCCGACGAGGCCATGACCTTGACGGGGGTGCAGGTCGAGGACGACTCGGCTGCTGCCGTGGCCGCACGGCTGCCCGAAGGCGCCGTGGCGATCGTCCGGGACGGAGCGAAGGGGTGCCACGTCCACGAGGCCGGGCGCACGACCTACGTGGCCGGCCACCCGCAGGAGGCGGTCGACACCAACGGCGCGGGCGACACCCATACCGGGGTGCTGCTCGCCGAGCGGGCGCGCGGCACGGACTGGGTCGAGGCGGCGCAACGGGCCAACGCCGCCGGTGCGATCAAGGTGACCCGGCGAGGACCGGCGACCGCACCCACGTCCGAGGAGATCGACGCCTTCCTGGCCGCGCGCCGGAGCTAGAGGCGCGCCGGAGCTACAGGCGGGCCGGACCTAGAGGGCGCGCGGGCGGTACGCGTCCAGGAGCCGGTCGTAGAGGGAGTCGAGCTCGCGGTCCACCCGCTGGCGGCTCGGGTCGGCGAGGTGCCACGCGACCATCTCGGCGGCTCCGCGCCGGAAGGAGATCTGGGCGTTCCACCCGGCGGCGATCGTGCGGATCTTGGTGTTGTCGAACACCATCGAGTTGGACTTGTCGCCGACCAGGGACGCACCGAGCTCGGCGTCGTTGGCGGCAATCGCATCCGAGGCGATGTGCACGATCCGCGCCTCGACCCCGGCGGCCGCGGCGACCTCCTGGTGGACCTGGTCCCAGGTGAGCGCCTCGTCGGAGGTGATGTGGAAGGCCTCGCCGATGGCCTGCGGACGGTCGAGGAGGTGCACGAACGCGCGAGCGAAGTCCTCGTGATGCGTCAGGGTCCACCAGGACGTCCCGTCGCCGGGAACGACGACCTCACGGCCGTCGAGCATCCGCTGCACCACGGTCCACCCGCCGCTGAAAGGAAGGAGGGTGGGGTCGTACGTGTGCGACGGCCGGACGATCGTGACGGGCAGGCCCGCGTCGCGGTAGTGGGAGACGAGGAGGTCCTCGCAGGCGATCTTGTCGCGGGAGTACTGCCAGAACGGGTTCCGCAAGGGAGTCGACTCGGTGACCGGCGTGTGGGTGGGCGGGGTCTGGTAGGCCGAGGCCGAGCTGATGAAGACGTACTGCCCGAAGCGGCCCTCGAGCAGGTCGAGGTTGGCCGTGAGCTGGTCGGTCGTGAAGGTCAGGAAGTCGACGACCACGTCGAAGCTGCGGCCCTGGAGCGCTGCCGCCGTGGCCTCGCGGTCGCGGATGTCCGCGGTCAGCACCTCGGCGCCCTCGGCCGGCTGATGGGTGCTGCTCGCGCCCCGGTTGAGCAGGGTGACGGAGAACCCGTCAGCCACCGCCGCGCGGGCGCAGGCGGTGCTGATGACTCCCGTGCCGCCGATGAACAGGACCGTGGGGGAGGAGCTCGTCGTCGCCATGCCCCGAGCCTAGGTCAGTCGTCGGCAGGTGGTCCGGGCGAGAACACGTCCTCGATCCGCAGCCCGAACGCGTCGGCGATCCGGAAGGCGACCGGCAGGGAGGGGTCGAACCGTCCCCGCTCGATCGAGATCACCGTCTGCCGGGAGACGCCGAGGACCTCGGCCAGGGCGGCCTGCGACAGCCCGCGTTCGGCACGCAGCTGGGCGAGGCGGTTGTCCACTCAGGCCCCGCGGTGGCGCAGCCACAGGTAGCTCACGGCATACGAACCGAACCCCAGGGCGAGGACGTGGCTGATCCCGACGGGCGCCAGCCAGCCGATGTGCAGCGCGGTGCCGAGCCCTTCGGCGACCAGGGCTCCGGCCATGACCGTGAGGAACGCGATCTCGGACGCCTCCCGCGACCAGGCTCGCTCCACGTCGCCCGCACCGGCCGGGTCGGCCGCGTCGGTGGCCGCCCGGTCGGTGACGAACAGCACCCCTGCGCGTGCGACCACCGGCGCGGTGGCATGTCAAGGAGATTGACATCACTGGAGCATCCGCTGTCAAGGACGCTTGACGGCCAGCTCGAGCGAAAGGTGGCTGGTGGTTGCCTCGCTGACCACCCAGGCAACAACCAGCCACCCTTGGGTGCGGCGATGGGGTCTCAGAGGAGCAGTCGGGTGAGGCGAGCGCGCAGGGCCCTGCTCTCGCGCGCGGCGGTGAGGCTCAGGGCCGTCATCTCGATGTAGGTCCACCCCTCGTCCTCGATTCCCGCCCTGCGCTCGCGCTCGTACTGCCAGGCTCGCCGGTCGGTCCGGTGCTGGTCGCCGTCGTACTCGCCGACGACCCGCTGCTCGCGCCACATGAAGTCGGGGCGCGCGAGCCAGCGACCCCATGCGTCATACAGCTCGAGGTTGAGCTCGGGCTCAGGCAGGCCCCACTGCGCGAACCGCACCCGGGCCTTGCTCTCCCACGCAGATGCGGACCCCAAGCGCACCAGTGCCGCCGCTTGTCGGAGGGCGATGACGCCCCGACCGGACCGGTCGGAGGCCGCGCGGTGCAGGTCCTTGAGCGGTATGCCGTGCGGAGACTGCACGAGGACGTCCCCAATGGCCACGAGGTCGTCCACGCGCAGGGACGCCGACGCCGACAGGTCGGCCCAGGTCCCCACGGCCTCGGTGACCGGCACACCCTCGACGTCCTGCAGCCAGCGCCGCTCCAGGCCCCGATGGTGCCGGACACCGGCGCGCTCGATCCTCGGCCGCGCCGTGGGCCTCATGACGTCCAGCGGCTCCGTCGGTCGCCAGGCGGTCGGGGCGGGTAGTCCGAGGAGCCGAGCGGCCGTGAGGTGCGAGAACGCGACGTCGTCCGGCAGGGCCAGGGCGAAGGATCGCGCGCGATCGGCCAGCGTCTGCGCTCTGCCGCGGTCCGCGCGCACCCCATGGGTCGGCGCCCAGAGGTCCTGGGCGCGCAGCCGGGCCGGGGTGACTCCGGCCTCGAGCGCAGCGGCATATCTGAAGGGGCTTGAGGCGAGCGTGGACGGGAGGGCGGACGGGCAGCGGGGCATCGGGGGACGTTCGCACCCCGCGGTCTCGAGCGGGTAAGGCGCCTTCACACCTGTGGACCGGGCCCGCGCCTGAGGGGAGCTGTGGATGGCATCAGGCCCGCGAAGGGTGGCAGTCTGCTGCCTCCCGAGGTGCGGAGGCAGCAGACTGCCACCTCTCGGCCCCGAGGGGAGGGGCGCAGGCGAGGTCTGGGGAGGAGGTCAGGTGAGGTGGTCGAGGTCGGCGCGGCAGCGGCGCTCGAACTCACCGAGCTCGGCCAGGGCGTCCTCGAGGTCGCGACGGCGCTGCTCGAGGTCGGCTCGGCGTTCGTCGATCTGGGCCAGGACGTACTCGAGCTGGCTGGCCTTGCCGCGCGGCCGGTCGTAGAGGTCGATGATCGTGCGGATCTGCTCCAGGGGGAACCCGAGCCGCTTGCCCCGCAGGATCAGGGCCAGGCGGGTGCGGTCGCGGCGGTGGTAGACGCGGGTGGTGCCGCGTCGTTCGGGGGAGATCAGCCCGAGGTCCTCGTAGTGGCGCACGGTGCGGTGCGTGACGTCGAAGTCGTCGGCGACCTCACGGATCGACCAGGTCTGGTCGAGGTCGGTGACGTCAGCGGCTGGCATACCCGTGAGTATTGCTTTACGTTTACGTCAACGTCAAGAACTGGCGACCGGCGCCCACCCCGCGCCGGCACCCTGCATCACCCCCGATCCCACAAGGAGCGCGCATGTTCGAGCTGTCCAAGGAGCACGAGGACTTCCGCAAGGTCGTCCGGGAGTTCGCTCAAGACGAGGTCGAACCGCACATCGCGCAGTGGGACAAGGACCACCACTTCCCGACCGACCTCGTCCCGAAGATGGGTGAGCTCGGGCTGTTCGGGCTCGTCGTGCCGGAGGAGTTCGGTGGCATGGGCGACGACGGCGACTTCACCGTCGCTCTGCGTCGCGATCGAGGAGCTCGGCCGGGTCGACCAGTCGATCGGCATCACCCTGTCGGCGGGGGTCGGCCTGGGCATCAACCCGATCCTCACCTACGGCACGCAGGAGCAGAAGGAGCGCTTCCTGCCCGACCTCGTCGCCGGCCGTGCGCTCGCCGGCTTCGGCCTCACCGAGCCCGACGCCGGCTCCGACGCCGGCGCCACCCGCACCAAGGCGGTCCGTGACGGCGACGAGTGGGTCGTCAACGGCTCCAAGGCGTTCATCACCAACTCCGGCACCGACATCACCTCGGTCGTCACCGTCACGGCGCGCACGGGCACCAACGACGACGGGTCGGCGATCCTCAGCGCGATCATGATCCCCTCCGGCACACAGGGATTCACCGTCGAGCCGGCGTACGACAAGCTCGGCTGGCACGTCTCCGACACCCACGGCCTGACCTTCGAGGACTGCCGCGTCCCGGCGGACAACCTGCTCGGCAACGAGGGCGAGGGCTTCAAGCAGTTCCTCAAGACCCTCGACGACGGCCGCATCGCCATCTCCGCGCTCGCCATCGGGCATGAGCCAGCGGATGCTCGAGGAGACGACCGCGTACGCCAAGACGCGCAAGGCGTTCGGCAAGCCGATCGGCGTCAACCAGGGCGTCTCGTTCCAGATCGCCGACCTCGCCGTCATGGTCGAGGCCTCGCGCCAGCTCACCTACAAGGCCGCCTGGCTCAAGGACGAGCTCGAGCGCGGGCGCCGTTCGGTCGAGGAGGTCAAGCAGGCCGCCGCGATCTGCAAGCTCTACTCGACCGAGGCCGCGGTCACCGCGACGCGCATCGCCACGCAGGTCTTCGGCGGCAACGGCTTCATGGAGGAGTACCCCGTGGCCCGCTTCTACCGCGACGCCAAGATCCTCGAGATCGGCGAGGGCACCTCCGAGGTCCAGCGCATGGTCATCGCCCGCCACCTCGGCCTGCCGACCGCGTGAGCGCCACCACCAGCCACCGTCCGGGTGCGGACGGTCCAGACGCAGTGCGAGAGGGTATGCCGGTGAGCCCAGTCGACGACGCCAGTCCCGCTTTCGCCGTGGCCGGGGACTCCGGCGCCGACCCCAAGGTGGGGGACGTGCGCCGGCGGCTCGCCGCGGCATACGACGCCTCGGGCTCGGCGCCCGAGAAGGCGCAGACCAAGCTCGACGCGCAGGACAAGCTCTACGTCCGCGACCGGATCGCGCTGCTGTTCGACGAGGGCAGCTTCGTCGAGGACGGCCGGTTCGCGAACGCCATGGCGACCGGACTGCCTGCCGACGGCGTCGTCACCGGGCGCGGGACGGTCGACGGCCGTCCGGCGGTCGTCGTCGCCAACGACCCGACCGTCAAGGCCGGCTCGTGGGGTGCGCGCACCGTCGAGAAGATCGTCCGGGCCACCGAGACGGCGCTGCGCGAGGAGCTGCCGGTCTTCTGGTTCGTCGACTCGGCCGGGGCGCGGATCACCGACCAGGTCGAGCTGTTCCCGGGTCGTCGCGGCGCGGGGAAGATCTTCCACAACCAGGTCGCCCTGTCCGGCAAGGTGCCGCAGATCTGCTGCCTGTTCGGCCCGAGCGCCGCTGGTGGCGCCTACATCCCGTCGTTCACCGACCTCATCATCATGGTCGAGGGCAACGCGTCGATGTACCTCGGCAGCCCGCGCATGGCGGAGATGGTGGTGGGGGAGAAGGTCTCGCTCGAGGACATGGGTGGTGCGCGGATGCACTGCACCGTCTCCGGCGTCGGTGACCTGCTCGTCTCCGACGACACCGAGGCGATCGAGCTGGCCAAGCTCTACTTCTCCTACGTCCCGTCGAGCTGGCGGGCGGACAAGCCGAGCTACGCCCCCGAGGAGCCCTCGAAGCCGCTCACGCGCCACACGGTGCCCGAGCGCGAGAGCCAGCCGTTCGACATCCACGAGGTGATCGACGGGCTGGTCGACGACGACTCGTTCTTCGAGATCAAGCCGCTGTTCGCGCCGGAGCTCGTCATCGGGTTCGGGCGGATGGACGGCGAGACCGTCGGCATCGTCGCCAACAACTCGATGGTCAAGGGCGGGGTGCTGTTCACCGACAGCGCCGACAAGGCGGCCCGGTTCATCTGGCTGTGCGACGCGTTCTCGATCCCGCTGCTCTACCTCGCCGACGTCCCCGGCTTCATGATCGGGTCCGAGGTCGAGCGCGGCGGGATCATCCGGCACGGCGCGAAGATGGTGCACGCCGTGTCGTCGGCGACGGTCCCGCAGTTCTGCGTCGTGGTCCGCAAGGCGTACGGCGCGGGGCTCTACGCGATGGGCGGGCCCGGGTTCGCCCCGGACGCGACCATCGCGCTGCCGACCGCGCGGATCGCCGTGATGGGTCCCGAGGCCGCGGTGAACGCGGTGTACGCCAACAAGATCGCCGCGATCGAGGATCCCGTCGAGCGCGAGGCCTTCGTCCAGGCGATGCGCCGCGAGTACGAGGAGGACGTCGACCTCGAGCGCCTCGCCGCCGACCTGGTCCTCGACCAGGTCATCGAGGCCGACGCGCTGCGGGCCGAGCTGCTGCTGCGGTTGAAGTACGCGGCCCACCGCGAGCGCCACTTCGCCACGAAGCGCCGCGACGTCCCGCCGGTCTGACCTCACCCCCTGAGCGCGCCGTTCCTCGGCGCACAAAACGCCGGTTGCGCGGCATACCGCGGGTTGTCATACCGAGGTTTGCCGCGCAACCGGCGTTTTGCGAGGTGGTCGGGGTGGCGGGGCGGGCAGCGGCGGTCAGTTGCCGCGGGCAGAGCTGGCGCTGCGCAGGGTGCGCCAGGCGATCCCCAGGTCGTCGAGCAGCTCGCGCAGCAGGGGCAGGCTGAGCCCCACGACGTTGCTCGGGTCGCCCTCGATGCCGGCGACGTAGGGGGAGCCGAGGCCGTCGATGGTGAAGGCCCCCGCAACGCGCAGCGGCTCACCGGTGGCGACGTACGCCTCGATCTCCTCGGGCCCGACCCGCGCGAAGTGGACCGTCGTCGACGCGGTGGCACCGAGGGTCGCGCCGGTGCCACCGGCGTCGCTGTCGCGGGTGTCGATGAGCCAGTGCCCGGTGTGGAGCACGCCGGAGCGGCCGCTCATCCGTGACCAGCGCTCGATGGCCTCGGCTGCATCGACTGGCTTGCCGTGAATCTGGCCGTCGAGCTCGAGGACCGAGTCGCAGCCGAGGACGAGGGCGTGGTCGAGCTGGGCAGCCACGTCCTCGGCCTTGGCGCGGGCCAGCACCAGGGCGAGGTTCTCCGGGGCCAGCTCGCCGTAGGACTCGCGGGCCGAGGCGGCCACGGCGTCCTCGTCGACCGTGCTGACGACGATGCTGGGCTCCACGCCGGCAGCCAGCAGGAGCCTCTTGCGGGCGGGGGAGGCGGAGGCGAGGACGAGCGTGGCGATCGGGTTGGTCATGCCCGGACTGTATCCGGGGCCCGGTCGGGCGGCCGAGCTGCGCCGACGCCGGGACCCAGCCGAGCCGGCTGTCGACGAAGCTGGCTGTCGACGAAGCGGCGGCGACGCCGGACTCAGCCGAGCTGGTTGTCGACGAAGCACCAGCGCCAGGACTCGCCCGGCTCGAAGCTGCGCATCACCGGGTGGCCGGTCTCGTGGAAGTGCGCGTCCGCGTGCTTCTCCGTGGAGGAGTCGCAGCACCCGACGTGGCCGCAGTCCAGGCACAGCCGCAGGTGGACCCAGGTCGTGCCGTCGCGCAGGCACTCCTCGCAGCCGTGGGGGCTGGTCGGCGCCACGAAACGGTCGTGGTGGTCCGCGAGGTGCTCGCACTCGTCCTCGGCCCGCTCGACGGGCAGCATCGGCTCGTCCCGCAGCGCGGAGGTGCGGTTCTCGATGCGGTCCAGCATCGACTCCTCGATGTCGAGCTGGTCCATGACGTGCGCCAGGACCTCCTGGTCGGCCAGCCCCTCGTCCCGGATCCGCAGCAGCTCGCGGCGTTCGGCCTCCAGCATCGTCATGCGCATCCGGCGGTAGGTCTCGCTCGGGGTCTCGGCTCCCTCGCGGCCCTGGCCCAGGCGCTCCCAGACGATGTTGGTGCGGTTCTCCGCGCGCGAGCGCAGGGTCTCGACGACCTCGGGGTCGGACTCGTCGCACTCCTCGAGCGCGTTCAGGCCCGCCGAGACCGAGGCCTGCAGGATCGTCGCCTCCTGCAGGGCGTCCTCACGCGGGTCGGGCCCGCGCACGCGCAGCCACCGGGCGAGCAGCGGCAGGGTGGTGCCCTGCACGAGCAGGGTGCCCACGGTCACCACCATGGCGATCCAGACCAGGACCCCTCGGTATGGCGTCTCCTGGGGGAGCGTGAACGCTGCGGCGAGCGTGACGACACCGCGCATGCCGGCCCACGAGATGATGGCGCTGTGCGCATAGGGCCGTGACGTCGGGCTGACGCCCTTGTCGAACCGGCTGAACAGCAGGCGGGTCGGGAAGACGTAGAGGGGCCGCAGCACCACCACGGCGACGAGGACCGCGAGGGTGAGGACGACGACCCTGTTCCACCCGAGGCCGGAGTCCCGCACGTCGCCGACGATCCGCCGCATCTGCAGGCCGATCATGAGGAACACGGCGTTCTCGAGCAGGAACTGCACCGACGCCCAGTTGATCCGCTCGCTGAGCCGGGACGCCGCGGTCTGGACCACGGGCGACTTGTGACCCAGCAGCAGTCCGGCGACGACCACGGCCAGCACCCCGGATGACCCGTAGTGCTCGGCGGGCAGGAACGCCACGAACGGGACGATGAACGACAGGGCGGTGTCGATGACCGGATCGGTGAAGTTGCGGCGGATCAGCCCCACGACGAGGGCGACGAGGACGCCGAACCCGATGCCGCCGACGACGGCCCAGCCGAAGTCGAGGGCGACCGACCCGAGGGTCACCTGCTCCGGTGCATGGGCGCCGGCCCCGGTGCCCGCCACGGCAAAGGCAGCGATCGCGGTCCGCAGCGACACCAGTGCGGTGGCGTCGTTGACCAGCGACTCACCCTCGAGGATGGTCACGACACGACGGGGGAGGCCGATCCGGCGGGCGACGGCGGTCGCGGCGACGGCGTCCGGTGGCGCCACGACCGCGCCGAGCGCGAAGGCGACGGCGAACGGCACCGGGATGAGCCACCAGGTCACGAGGCCGACGCCGGCCGCCGTGAAGAGGACGAGCCCCACGGACAGCGCGAGGATCGAGGCGGTGTTGGCGCGGAAGTCCACGAGGGAGGTGCGCACCGCCGCGGCATACAGCAGGGGCGGGAGCAGCCCGTAGAGCACCACGTCGGGGGTGAGGACGGGTTCGGTGATGAAGGTGACGTACGAGCCGCCGATCCCCACGACGATCAGGGCCAACGGAGCAGGGACACCGATGCGTCCCGAGAGCCCTGCGATGAGGATGACCGCCGCCACGATGACGACGAGGGTCAGGGCGAGTTCCACTGGGGCATCCTCGCACCCGCGCGGTCGCGCTGCGTCCGCCGACCACCCCAGCGGTCAGCGCGGCCCGGTGGGCGAGGGGCTCAGTCGAGCTCGCCCAGGACCGCCTGACGCAGGGTGTCGAGGCCGACGCTGCCGATGTCGAGCGCGCGACGGTGGAAGTCCTTGAGGCTGAACGCGTCACCCTCGCGCTCGCGAACCTGCTCACGCAGCTGCAGCCAGAGCCGCTCGCCGATCTTGTAGGACGGTGCCTGACCCGGCCAGCCGAGGTAGCGGTCGAGCTCGAAGCGCAGCCAGGCCTCGCCCTGGTTGGCGTGGGCCGTGAGGTACTGCCAGGCCTTGTCGTAGTCCCACTCGCCGCCACCGACCTCCTCGGGGGCCTCGAACCCGCAGTGCACACCGATGTCGATGACCACCCGGGCCGCGCGCAGCGACTGGCTGTCGAGCAGGCCGAGCCGGTTGCCCGGGTCGTCCATGTGCCCGAGCTCGGCCATGAGCAGCTCGGCGTAGAGCGCCCAGCCCTCGCCGTGGCCGGAGGTCCAGACGCCGATGCGGCGCCAGCGGTTGAGCAGCTCGGAGCGGAAGACCGTCTGGGCGACCTGGAGGTGGTGGCCCGGGACGCCCTCGTGGTAGACGGTCGTGAGCTCCTTCCAGGTGCCGAACGCCGTGACGCCCTTGGGAACCGACCACCACATGCGTCCGGGACGGGTGAAGTCCTCGCTCGGGCCGGTGTAGTAGATCCCGCCGGTCTGGGTCGGCGCGATGAGGCACTCGATCGTGCGCACCGGGTCGGGGATGTCGAAGTGCGTGTCGGCGAGGTCGGCGATCGCGGCGTCGGCCTTCTTCTGCATCCAGGCCTTGAGCTCGTCGGTGCCGTGCAGCTGGTAGGCCGGGTCGGCGTCGAGCGCGGCGATGGCTCCGGCCACGCTCGCGCCGGGCTTGATCTGGTCGGCGACGGCGGCCATCTCGGCGGTGATCCGCCGAACCTCGTCCTGACCCCAGCGGTAGGTCTCCTCGAGGTCGACCTCGGCGCCGATGAAGGCCCGGGAGAGCAGGGCGTAGGCCTCACGCCCGCAGGCGTCGGCCTCGGGTGCGCGGTCGAGCAGCTCGGCGGCGAGCCAGGTGCCGAGCTCGGCGTAGGCGGCGCGGGCGCCACCCACGCCGGCCTCGAGCTCCGTGCGCGTCCCGTCGGTGACGTGGGCGGTGTCGGCCGTCGTCCCGTCGAGCAGACCGGCGAAGTACCCGTCGTCGGCGGTGAGGTCCTGGCACTGGGCGATGCAGGCCTTGACCTGGCGGCGCGGGGCGATGTTTCCCTTGTCCGCTGCGGCGGTGAGGCTCTGCTTCCACTGCTCAAGGGCGGTCGGCACCTTCTCCAGGCGTCGGGCGAAGACCCCCCAGTCCTCGTCGGTGTCGGTGGACATCAGGTCGAAGCAGCCCCGGATCTCCTGCAGCGGGGAGGCGATGACGTTGAGGGCCATCTCGTCCAGCCCCGCGGCATACGTCTCCTCGGCGAGGCCGATGCGCTCACGCAACGCGGCGATGGTCACGCGGTCGATGTCGTCGACCGGCGACACGCCCTCCAGCCGGGACAGGATGTCGCGACGGAGCTCGGAGGCGGCCGCGTGGCCCGCGGGGGAGAAGTCGTCGAGCTCCTCCTCGTGGCCGGCGATGCCGTAGTAGGTCGCGCTGATCGGGCTGAGGGCCACGCTGCGCGCGAGGTAGTCCTCGGCGATGGCGTCGACGGCGGTGGCGGGGCGGGTCGTGGAGGTCTGCGTGCTCACAGCCGCGAACGTACCCCAGAGGTCTGACGTCGGCACCGCGACATCGAGTTGTCGTCCTGCCTACGCTGAGCCCATGACCGCTTGCCTGCTCTCGCTCAACATCGGCGCCTCCGAGCCCAACCCGGCCAAGGAGGTCGGAGTCACCGGCATCGGCAAGAAGCCGGTCGACTCGGCGACGCTGCGGGCTCCCGGACCCAAGCACGGTGGCCTCGGCAGCGGCGTGGTCGGTGACTTCATCGCGGACGTGGCGCACCACGGAGGGGACCAGCAGGCCGTCTACGCCTTCGCCCGCGAGGAGCTCGACGCCTGGCAGGAACGGCTCGGGCGCGAGCTCGCCGACGGCCTCTTCGGCGAGAACCTCACGACGACCGGCCTCGATGTCGACGGCGCGCTGCTCGGCGAGCGGTGGGCCGTCGGTGACGAGGTCGTCCTCGAGGTGTGCGGTCCGCGGGTCCCCTGCTCGACGTTCCAGGCGCGGATGGGCGAGGCTCACTGGGTCAAGCGGTTCACCGAGGTCGGGCGGACCGGCGCATACCTGTCCGTCGTCACCGGCGGCGAGGTCCGACCCGGCGACACCATCGAGGTGGTGTCACGACCGGACCACGACATCAGCGTGCCGGACGCCTTCCGCGCCTTCATGGGTGACCTCGAGGCGGCCCGCCGAGTGCTCGACGCGGACGCCCTCACCGGCCCCGACGCCGACGAACTGCGCGAGATGGTCGAACGTCGCACCCGCTGACCGCCGACCCCATAATGGGGTCGGGTCAGCGCCAGGCGGAGGCGCGCCAGGCGCCCGGACCCGGGGTGAGGGGCCGGCGGACGAGGCGTTCGCGCGACGTCCACGCGGAGGTGGGTCGGGGCGCCGGCGCTTCGTCGCCGCCGGCCGCGGCCGACAGCACCGCGAACAGCGCCGCGATCTCCTCCGGGCTGGCGTCACCCCGGACGAGCCGCAGCGGGGACTGCTCGGGGGTGGTCTCGTTCTCGTCGTTCGTCAGGTCGGGGGCCATCAGAGGGGGATGTTCCCGTGCTTCTTGGGCGGCAGGGTCTCGCGCTTGGTGCGCAGCGCGCGCAGGGCCCGGGTGACGTTCATCCGGGTGTTGCTCGGCGTGATGACGGTGTCGATGTAGCCGCGCTCGGCCGCGATGTAGGGGTTGGCCAGGGTGTCCTCGTACTCGGTGATGAACCGCTGGCGGGCCTCCTCGACGTTCTCGCCGTCCGCCTCGGCGGCGGCGAGCTGCTTGCGGTAGAGGATGTTGACGGCTCCCTGCGCGCCCATCACGGCGATCTGCGCCGTGGGCCAGGCGAGGTTGATGTCGGCGCCGAGGTGCTTGGACCCCATGACGTCGTAGGCGCCGCCGTAGGCCTTGCGGGTGATGACGGTGACGAGGGGGACGGTGGCCTCGGCGTAGGCGTAGATGAGCTTGGCGCCGCGGCGGATGATGCCGTCCCACTCCTGGTCGGTGCCGGGCAAGAAGCCGGGGACATCGACGAAGGTCAGCACCGGCACGTTGAAGGCGTCGCACGTGCGCACGAACCGCGCGGCCTTCTCGGAGGCGTCGATGTCGAGCGTCCCGGCGAACTGCATGGGCTGGTTGGCGACGACGCCGACCGAGCGGCCCTCGACGCGCCCGAACCCGCAGATGATGTTGGGCGCGAACAACGGGTGCACCTCGAGGAACTCACCGTCGTCCACGACCGCGCCGATGACGGTGTGCATGTCGTACGGCTGGTTGGGGCTGTCGGGGATGAGCGTGTCGAGGACGCGGTCGTCGTCGGTGACCTCGAGGGACGGCAGCTCGCCCTCGTCGGCGAACGACGGGGGCTCCTCGAGGTTGTTGCTCGGGAGGTAGGACAGCAGCGCCTTGACGTACTCGATCGCGTCGGCCTCGTCGTCACCCATGTAGTGCGCGACACCGGACTTGGTGTTGTGGGCGCGGGCACCGCCGAGGTCCTCGAACGAGACGACCTCGCCGGTGACGGTCTTGATGACGTCGGGGCCGGTGATGAACATGTGCGACGTCTGGTCGACCATCACCGTGAAGTCGGTGACGGCCGGGGAGTAGACCGCGCCGCCCGCGCACGGGCCCATGACGAGCGAGATCTGCGGGATCACCCCGACTGGCGTGCACGTTGCGGCGGAAGATCTCGCCGTAGAGGCCGAGGGAGACCACACCCTCCTGGATGCGGGCGCCACCGGAGTCGTTGAGGCCGACGACGGGGCAGCCGACCTTCATGGCGAAGTCCATGACCTTGCAGATCTTCTCGCCGAACACCTCGCCGAGCGACCCGCCGAACACGGTGAAGTCCTGGGCGAACACCGCGACGGTGCGGCCGTCCACGGTGCCGTAGCCGGTGACGACGCCGTCGCCGTACGGGCGGTTCTGCTCCTGGCCGAACGCCGTGCTGCGGTGCCGCGCGTACTTGTCCATCTCGACGAAGGACCCCTCGTCGAGCAGCATCGCGAGGCGCTCGCGAGCGGTCTTCTTGCCACGGGCGTGCTGCTTCTCGACGGCCCGCTCGGAGCCGGCGTGAGCGACCTCGGCCACGCGGCGCTTGAGGTCGGCGAGCTTGCCCTCGGTGGAGTGCAGGTTGATGCCGGAGTCGGAGCTGGGAACGTCGGTCCCGCCGGTGGACACGGCATCGGTGGTGGTCTGGGCCATGGCGGGGAGCCTAGCCTTGCCCCCATGCGCGAACCTCTTCAGCGTGAGGCATTGCACGAGGCCTTGGTCACGTCCGGATCACCGTGGCTGGACGTCGACGTCCACCGTGAGCTCGGCTCCACCAACGCCGAGGCAGCCCGTCTCGCCAGGCCGTTCCACGTCGTGGTCACCGACCACCAGAAGGCGGGGCGGGGTCGCCTCGGTCGCATCTGGGAGACGCCGCCGCACACCTCGGTGACCCTCTCGGTGCTCCTGCCGGCGCCGGACGTGGGACGCGGCTGGATGCCGCTGGCCGCCGGCCTGGCGGTCCGCGACGCCCTGCGTGACGTCGCCGGTGTCGAGGCCGGGCTCAAGTGGCCCAACGACGTGCTCGTCCCCGCCGACGGTGAGCGCAAGGTGTGCGGCATCCTCTGCGAGCTCCAGCCCGGTGGGATCGTCGTCGGGCTCGGGGTCAACGTCGACCAGGAGCGCGACGAGCTGCCCGTCGACACCGCCACGCTCCCTGCGCCTGGCGGGTGCCCCCGACGTGAGCCGGGAGGACCTGGTCGTGGCCCTGCTCGGCCGCCTGGCGCACTGGCACGGTGAGCTCTGCGGTGGTCCGGCGTCACGGGCCGCTCTCCACGCGGCATACCGGTCTGCCTGCCTGACCATCGGGCGCGAGGTGGAGCTGCACGTCTCCGGTGGCGAGGTGCGGCGGGCCCGGGCGACGGGGGTGGACGAGGAGGGGCGCCTGGTCGTGGCCGCGGACGGCACCGAGTACTCCGTCGCCGCCGGCGACGTGGTGCACGTGCGACCAGCGAGGTGACCCGCCGGTCGGTGGTGTCGTACGGCGGGGGTGCTGCCCGCACGGCATGATGCGGGGTGAGGGCTGCACCGTGGCGCCCGCGCAGTCCTGCCCCGGGCGGGGCTGCTCCCGTGTTGCCCTGCACGCGCAGCACCGACTGCGCGCGAGAAACCGAGGAGGTCTGGCAGTGTCCGAGGTCGGCCGCCATCGGCTCGTGCGCCCCGAGGACTTCGCCGCCCTGAGTGCCGACAACCTCGAGGCCCGTCTGCTCGGCAAGCCGGCGACGATGGTCCGCCGCGACGTCAGCCGCGGCGCCGAGGTCTCCCTGCTGTCGGCCCGCAAGTTCTGGCACGCGCTGGGCTTCCCCATCGTCGAGGACGACGACGAGATGTTCACCGAGGCCGACCAGATGGCCCTGATGGCGGTCGCCCGGCTGGTGCGCGAGGAAGAGCTCGACGAGACGACGGCGCTCGCGATGACCCGGGCGTTCGCCCGCACCACCGACCGGCTCGCGGTGTGGCAGACCCAGCTCATGGCGGAGGCCCTGGCCGACCCGGCCCTGGAGGCCGCGCTGGACGAGAAGGACGCACGCGGTGCGCCCGACCTCGCCGCCGCCAAGGCCGCGGCGCGCAAGCTCACCGACATGGCCGACGCCCTCGAGCCGCTGCTCATCTACGCCTGGCGCCGTCACCTGACCGCCGCGATCTCCCGCATGCTCGCCGACGCCGACCCCCAGCAGTCCTCCCAGGGGGTACGGCGCGTGGTCGGGTTCGCCGACCTGGTCAACTTCACCTCCCTCGTGCGCCGGATGACCGAGCGCCAGCTCGCCGTCATGGTGCAGCGCTTCGAGGCCCTGGCCACCGACATCGTCACCGCGCACGGCGGGCGGGTGATCAAGACCGTGGGCGACGAGATCCTGTTCGTCACCCTGGACGCCGCCCCTGCAGCCGCGGTGGCCCTCGACCTCGTCGAGACGATGGCCGAGGACGACCTGCTCCCCGACGTGCGCGTCGGTATGGCGGTCGGTCCGGTCCTGTCCAGGCTCGGGGACGTCTTCGGCACCACCGTCAACCGCGCCTCCCGCATCACCAGTGTCGCCCCCGGTGGGGGAGTGCTCGTCGACGACGCGCTCGCCGCGGCGCTCGCCGCGCTGTCGGGGTTCGAGACGACGGCGCTGCGCACCAGGACGCTGCGCGGCATTGGCCGGGTCACGCCGAGCGAGCTGCGGCGCGCCACCGGCGGACGTCTCGCCGGCCGCGCACCCGCACCCCAGCCCCTGCCCCCGAACCCGCCCCCGACAACGACCCCACGCGAGGAGACCTCATGACGTCAGCACTGGTCCGGATCGAGCGGCACGGGGACGCCGGGCACGTCGCCGAGCTCGTCCTCGACCGCCCCGAGGCGATGAATGCCGTGTCCACCGAGATGGCGCACGCCCTCGGCCGGGCCACCCGCGAGCTGGCCGACGACCCGACCGTCCGGGCCGTGGTCGTCAGCTCGACCCACCCGTTGGCCTTCTGCGTCGGCGCAGACCTCAAGGAGCGCAACTCCTTCACCGACGAGGACCTGCGCGCGCAACGGCCGCTGGCGCGGGCGGCATACCGGGGGGTGCTCGACCTGCCCGTGCCGGTGGTGGCGGCGGTCGACGGGTACGCCCTCGGCGGTGGCTTCGAGATCGCCCTGTCCTGCGACCTCATCGTCTGTGGCGAGGGTGCCGTCGTCGGCCTGCCCGAGGTGTCCGTCGGAGTGATCCCCGGTGGCGGCGGCACGCAGCTGCTCACCCGCCGCATCGGCTGGTCGCGGTCTGCCCGCATGATCTTCACGGCGCAGCGGTTCTCCGCCGCGGACGCCTGCGCGCTCGGGGCCGTCGACGAGGTGGTGCCGACCGGCACGGCGCGCGACCGGGCGCTCGAGCTCGCCACCGTCATCGCCGCCAACTCGCCGGTCGGGGTGCGCAACGCCAAGGCCGCGATGCGCACCGGCTTCGACACCGACCTCGCCGCCGGTCTCGAGCTGGAGGACGAGCACTGGGCGGCGACGGCGTTCTCGCAGGACCGTGCTGAAGGTGTGTCCGCTTTCAACGAAAAACGCCGACCGGAGTGGCCTGGTCGCTGATCGAGCCGCTCGTTCCCTACGATCACCCCATGACCCGTGTGCTCCTGGCCGAGGACGACCCCGCCATCTCCGAACCGCTGGCCCGTGCACTTCGACGTGAGGGCTACGACGTCGACGTCCGCGCAGACGGCCGGGCGGCACTGGAGGCATCGGCAGAGAACCCCGACCTCGTCGTCCTCGACCTGGGTCTGCCCTACGTCGACGGCCTCGAGGTGTGCCGCCGGATCCGGGCCGAGGGGCGCACCGTCCCCGTCCTGATCCTGACCGCGCGCGCCGACGAGGTCGACACGGTCGTGGGTCTCGACGCCGGCGCCGACGACTACGTCACCAAGCCGTTCCGGCTCGCCGAGCTGCTCGCCCGCGTGCGGGCCCTGCTGCGGCGCAACCCGACCGACGCGCCTTCGGCCAACGAGCTGGTGCGCATCGACCCCGAGGGTCGGCGCGCGTGGTTCCAGGAGGAGGAGCTCCAGCTGACGGCGAAGGAGTTCGACCTGCTGCGCGTGCTCGTCCGCGAGCAGGGCAAGGTCGTCTCGCGCGAGCAGCTCATGCGCGAGATCTGGGAGACCGCGTGGTTCGGGTCCACCAAGACCCTCGACATGCACATCTCCGTCCTGCGCCGGAAGCTCGGTGACGACGCCGCCCAGCCCCGCTACATCGCCACCGTGCGTGGAGTGGGGTTCCGCTTCGAACGTGGCGACGAGGTCTGAGCGACAGACATGCGTCAACAGCTGATCCGGTCCACGGTCCTGGCCGTGGGGCTCGCGATCGTCATCACCATGGTGCCGGTCGCCCTCGCGATCTGGCAGGCGACCGTCGCCGGGCGCGGGATCGTCGGCCAGTGGCTGGCCGACGGCACCCCGACGTCGACCTCGCTGCGCCTCGCCGGTGTGGTCGTCGCCCTCGCCGTCCTCGCGCTGGGGGTGGGCGTGTTCGTCGCCATCCAGCAGGCACGTCGGCTCTCGCGACCGATGACCCAGCTCGCCGACCGTGCCGAGCGTCTGGGTGCCGGCGAGTCCCGGATCCAGCCGCTGCACTCCGGCATCGCCGAGCTGGACCAGGTCTCCCAGGTGCTCTCGCGCAGCGCGCAGACCCTGACCAAGTCGCTGGCGTCCGAGCGCGACTTCGCCGCAGACGCCTCGCACCAGCTCCGCACGCCGCTGACCGCCCTCCTCATGCGGCTCGAGGAGATCGCCGCCACCGACGACCTCGAGGTCGTGCAGGAGGAGGCCAACATCGCCATCGCCCAGGTCGAGCGCCTCACCCGGGTCGTCGACGACCTCATGTCGCGCACCCGGCGGGGGGGTGACGAGCCCAAGGCGACGGTGTCCCTCGACTCGGTCATCGCGGCGCTGCAGCGCGAGTGGCAGCCGGCGTTCGAGCAGGCCCGGCGCAGCGTCCGGGTGCACGGTGAGCGTGGGCTCGTCGTCCAGGCCACCCCCGTGGCCCTCTCGCAGGTGCTCTCCACGCTGCTCGAGAACTCCCTGGCCCACGGCCGCGGCACCGTCGACGTCGCCGCCCGCCGGTCCGGCCCGTCCGTCGTCGTCGAGGTCAGCAGACCAGGGCGAGGGCGTCCCGGCCACGATCGCGCCGCACATCTTCGAGCGGTCGGTCACCACAAGCGGCACCGGGCTGGGCCTCGCGCTGGCCCGCGACCTTGCGGAGTCCAACGGCGGCCGCCTCGAGCTCATCCAGGCGCAGCCGGCGATCTTCGCCCTGTTCCTCAGCGAGTCCGACTCCTCCTGAGCCGGTTCCCTCACGGCTCTTGGCGGCTGGGCGGCTTCAGGCAGCTCCTAGCACTCTGGCGGCTCAGTCCGAGAGCGGCGAGGTGTCCTCGAGCGGTTCCTGGCTGAACACGAACTTCCGATAGGCGTAGAAACGGAACAGCGTCCCGAGCGCGATACCGATCATCTTGGCGAGGTTCTCGGCGACCCAGCCGGTGTCCCCGGCGAGGAACTTGTTGGTGATGCCGACGCAGAGTGCCTGGAGGAGCAGGGCCACCCCGTTGGTCAGGGCGAACAGCAGTGCCTCGTGGGCCACCGGCCGGTTGCGCCGGTGCCGGAAGGTCCACATCCGGTTGCCGACCCACGCGACGACGGTCGCCAC
Organism: uncultured Actinomycetota bacterium; assembly: GCA_963695205.1. Lineage (GTDB taxonomy): Bacteria > Actinomycetota > Actinomycetes > Actinomycetales > Dermatophilaceae > Pedococcus. Next base: position 241,672 of record CAVOGI010000008.1, read on the forward strand.
GGCCGCGGAGATGATCGTCGAGATGACGGCGTTCGACAGCACCCCCGTGCCAGGACCCTGCAGCACGGTGCGACGCAGCAGGTTGAACAGGCCGATGTCGATGACGAAGGCGACGGCCCCGACGACGCCGAACTTGATCATCTCGCGGTAGAGGACGTCGACGGTCCCTCGCAGGCGCGCGAGGGCGGATGGGGTGACAGACACCCGCGGAGCCTATCGAGGCCGGCCGTGAGTCGCGTGCAGACCTGCGCCGGAACGGGCGGCCTCGGGCGGGGACCGTCCGGCCGATATCCTCACCGTCGTGACCTCACCGCAGCGCGCCCCCGGAGGGTTCCCCGTCGTCGGCATCATCGGAGGCGGCCAGCTCGCCCGGATGTGCGCCGGACCCGCCGCCGAGCTCTCCGTGGCTCTCAGCGTCCTCGCGGAGGCGACCGACGCCGCGGCGGCCCAGGTCATCCCGTCCGCGCCGGTGGGCGACCACACCGACGTCGAGGCCGTGCTGGCGTTCGCCCAGGAGTGCGACGTCGTGACGTTCGACCACGAGCACGTGCCGCCGGACGTGCTCGCTGCCCTGGTGGACAAGGGTGTTCCCCTCCACCCGAGCCCCGAGGCGCTCCACTTCGCCCAGGACAAGCTCGCGATGCGCGAACGCCTCACCGAGATCGGAGTCGCCTGTCCCTCCTGGGCCAGGGCTCGCAGCGCCGAGGACGTCACCGCGTTCGGTGACGAGAACGGCTGGCCCGTCGTGGCCAAGACCCCCCGAGGCGGCTACGACGGCAAGGGAGTTCGCGTCATCAGCTCGGCCGACGACGTGGCCGACTGGCTCGAGCAGGCAGGCCGGCCGGGTGCCCTCGCCGACGGCATCCTGCTCGAGGAGAAGGTCGACTTCGTCCGCGAGCTCGCCGTGCTGATCGCCCGCAGCCCCTCCAACCAGGCCGCGGCATGGCCGGTCGTCGAGACGGTCCAGGTCGACGGCATCTGCACCGAGGTCCTCGCCCCCGCTCCCGGCCTCGACCCCGACCTGGCCGCCGTCGCCACCGAGGCAGGTCTGCGCATCGCGGAGGAGCTCGGGGTCACCGGCGTCTTCGCCGTGGAGATGTTCGAGGTGCGCCACCCGAGGACGGGCGCCGCAGCATACGTCGTCAACGAGCTGGCCATGCGCCCGCACAACAGCGGGCACTGGTCCATGGACGGCGCGGTGACGGGACAGTTCGAGCAGCACCTGCGCGCGGTCCTCGACCTGCCCCTGGGCGCCCCGACGCCGCGCGAACCGCACACCGTGATGGCCAACGTGCTCGGCGGCGAGTACCCCGAGCTGTACCCCGCGTACCGGCACATCATGGCCAGGGACCCCGGGCTGAAGGTCCACCTCTACGGCAAGGCGGTCCGCCCGGGTCGCAAGATCGGCCACGTCACCGTCAGCGGCAGCGACCTCGCCGACCTGCGTGCACGCGCCGAGCACGCCGCGGACTACCTCGCAGGAGTGATCACCGAATGACCGAGCGCCCCGCCACCGCCCCGCTCGTCGGGCTCGTCATGGGCAGCGACAGCGACTGGCCGGTGATGGAGCTGGCCGCCGCTGCGCTCGAGGAGTTCGCCATCCCCTTCGAGGCCGACGTCGTCTCCGCGCACCGGATGCCCGACGAGATGATCGCCTACGGGCAGCAGGCCGCAGAGCGGGGCCTGCGGGTCATCATCGCCGGCGCCGGGGGAGCGGCCCACCTGCCGGGGATGCTCGCCGCCGTGACGCCGCTGCCCGTCATCGGGGTGCCGGTGCCGCTGAAGCACCTCGACGGCATGGACTCCCTGCTGTCGATAGTCCAGATGCCGGCCGGGGTGCCGGTGGCCACCGTCTCCATCGGGGGCGCCCGCAACGCCGGTCTGCTGGCCGCGCGCATCCTCGCCGCAGGGGAGGGCGAGCAGGCTGCGCAGCTCCGGGCCGCGATGGTGCGCTTCCAGGGTGAGCTGCGCGACCAGGCCCACGCCAAGGGCGCCGCCCTGCGCGCCCGGCGCGACGCCTCCGCCTGAGCGGCCGAGTCGCGCGGGCGGGGTCGGCCGTCCGGTCCAGATCTTGCCGAACTGGGTGATTTGTCCGGGGTTCGGCGGCTACGGTGCCTGCACCGCGCCCCCGAGCGCCCCCGAACGACAAGGTCTTCCATGCGCACTGCCCGCCTCACCCTCCCCGCTCTCGTCACCAGCGCCCTGCTCGCCCTGGGTGTAGGCACCGGTGCCGCGACGGCCGCGACGGCCGCCCCGGTCGCCACCGGAGCGACCGCGTCGCAGACCGCCGCCACGGCGTTCACCACCTCCCGCCTGTCCGGTGCGAACCGGTATGCGACGTCGGTCGCGATCTCGAAGGCGAACTCCACCGCGCCGAAGGACTACGTCGTCGTCGCCTCGGGGCTGAACTTCCCCGACGCCCTCGGCGCCGGCCCCTTCGCGGCCCTGCTCGGGGCGCCGCTGCTGCTGGTCCCCACCACGGGGGCGCTGCCGTCGGTCGTGGCGGCCGAGCTGGACCGCCTCAAGACGCAGACCGTCATCGTCGTGGGTGGCCCGTCGTCGGTCAGCAGCTCGATGGTCGCCCAGCTCGAGAAGCACACCACCGGCAAGATCGCCTACCAGGTCAGCGGGTCGAACCGGTACGACACCGCGGCCCAGCTCACCCAGGGGTTCAACCCCGCGGTGACGGGCGTGCCGGTCTACCTCGCCAGCGGGACGACCTTCCCGGACGCCCTCGGTGGCGGCGCTGCGGCGAGCGTGTCGGGCGGGTTCCTGCTCCTGACCAGCCCGACCCAGCTCCCGGCCGAGACGACGGCCGCCCTCAAGCGGGTCAAGCCGTCCGAGGTCATCGTGCTCGGCGGACCCTCGTCGATCTCCGACACCGTCCTCGCCCAGGCGCGGACCGCCGTCGGGTCGGCCGTCCCGGTCAAGCGGATCGGTGGGGCGAACCGGTATGCGACCGCGGCGCTGACCTCCGCCGACACCCTCAGGTCGGCGAACGAGGTGCTGCTCACCAACGGCCTGCAGTACCCCGACGCGCTCTCGGGCTCCGCCGTCGCGCCCTACGTCGCTGGTCGTCCCGTCCTGCTCACCGGGACGAACTGCGTGCCTGCCGAGACGCTGGCCGAGGTCAAGCGGCTCGGCGCCACGAAGATCACGGCCCTCGGCGGACCGTCGATGGTCTCCGACGCGGCGCTCAAGCTCAAGGCCTGCTGACCACCCGGCCGGGAACAGACCCCGCCGCCCAGCGAGAGCAGCTGGCCCGCGGCTCAGGCAGGCCGACGGGTCGACGACCCGGCCTGGGCCCTTCGGCTCGGGCCGGGGTCGTCCGTCCGGCCGAGTTCCCGGCGACCCTCGGTGCGGTGCCTTGCCCCCGGGTTACGTTCCGCAGGTTGCATCTTCAGGTTCCCCCACACCGGAAAGCACACACCATGGTCGTCCCTTCCCTTCGCACCGCCCGTCCCCGTGCCGTGACCCCCACGCGCAGGTCGGTGGCCGTGGCCGCCGCCATGGCCCTCGCCGCCGCCGTGGGCATGAGCTCGCCGCAGGCATCCGCGCGGGCGCACCCCGAGGCGCCCGAACCCGTCGCCCAGCTGACCGCCCTGACCGGCGCCGCTGCCGCGACCAGCCGCCTGTCCGGGCCGAACCGCTACGCGACCTCGGTCGAGATCTCGAGGGCCAACTTCGACCCGACCAGGGAGTGGGTCGTCGTCGCGTCCGGCGAGACGTTCGCGGACGCGCTCGGCGCGGGCCCCTTCGCGTCACTCCTGCGCGCACCCCTGGTCCTGGTCCCGCGCGCCGGCACCCTGCCCCCCGTTGTCGCGACCGAGCTCGACCGCCTCAAGACGCGCAAGATCGTCGTCGTCGGGGGAACGGGCGCCGTGTCCGCCGCGATGGCCACCCAGCTCGAGCGCCACATCACCGGCGGGTCGGGCAGCTACCTCACCCGGGTCCCCGGCGTGAACCGTTTCGACACCGCGAGCCAGCTCACCGAGGGCTTCAACCCCGTGCTGACCGGCGTGCCCGTCTACCTCGCGAACAGCACCAGCGCTGATGCGCTCGGCGGTGCGTCCGCAGCCTCCGTCGGTGGCGGCGCGCTGCTCCTCATCCAGCCGAGCAGCCTGCCGGCCGAGACGGCGGCGGCGCTCAAGCGCGTCAAGCCGTCGAAGGTCTACGTCCTCGGCAGCCCCTCGGTGGTCTCTGCCGCGGTGCTCGGCGCCGTCAAGGCCGCCGTGCCCGGCGTCACCGTCGAGCGCTTGGGTGGGGCGGACCGCTTCGCAACCGCAGCCATGGCCTCGCGCACGGCCGCCACCTCAGCGCCAGAGGTCATGCTCGCCAACGGCCTGAACTTCCCCGACGCCCTCTCGGGCTCGGCGACAGCCCTGTATGGCGGACGTCCGGTCCTGCTCTCGCGCCAGGAGTGCGTGCCCGCCCCCACTCTGGCCGAGATCAGGCGCCTGGGAGCCACGAAGGTCACCGCCCTGGGCGGTCCGTCGATGGTCTCCGACGCGGCCCTGAAGCTCAAGGCCTGCTGAACTGCCCTCGGGGGTGGGCCTCAGCGGCTCATCCCCGAGGAGCGCACCGTGCGCCACTCGATCCGGGGGCAGGTGTCCATGACGACCCCGAGGCCGGCCTCGCGTGCCCGCTGCGCAGCAGCCTCGTCCGCCACGCCCAGCTGCATCCAGATGGCGTCGATGGTGAGCCGGTCCTTGTGCGCGATGACGTCGTCGACGACGGCACCGACGTGCGCAGAGTTGACGAAGCAGTCGACGACCTTGATGTCCGTGCCGTCGGGGATGTCGGCGAGCCTGGGGTAGCCCTTCTCACCGTGGACGGTCTGGGCCGACGGGTGGACGGGGATGAGGCCCTTGCCCAGCTCGACCTTGAGCCAGCGGGACACGTCGAAGGCTGTGCGCTCGGGGTTGTCCGACAGGCCGACCACCACCCAGACGCCGGGGTCGGCCAGGAGTTCGCGGATCAGCTCGGGGTCGTTCTGGTGCTTCAAGGTCATGCCTGCCAGCATCACAGGTTCGGCCCGAGTCGCAAGGCTCACGGCGACGGACCTCGGGGCGGGGCTGCGACTCAGGAATGAAGCCCTAAGATCGTCCGCGGACCCCAACCGTGAAGGAACATCCGTGAAGATCACCGTAGTCGGCCTCGGCAAGATCGGCCTTCCCCTGGCCGTGCAGTTCGCCAAGTCCGGGCACGACGTCCTGGGCGCCGATGTCAGCCAGCCCGTCGTGGACCTCGTCAACGCCGGGACCGAGCCGTTTCCCGGTGAGGCCCACCTCGCCGAGCACCTCGCCGAGGTCGTCCCCGCGGGTCGCCTCGTGGCCACGACCGACACCGCCGACGCCGTCTCCCAGAGCGACGCGGTCGTCGTCGTGGTGCCGCTGTTCGTCGACGACGAGGCCCGGCCCGACTTCGGCTGGATGGACTCCGCGACCGACGACATCGCCCGCGGCCTCAAGCCCGGCACGCTGGTCATCTACGAGACCACCCTCCCGGTCGGCACCACCCGCACCCGGTGGAAGCCCAAGCTGGAGGAGGGCAGCGGCCTGGTCGAGGGCAGCGACTTCCACCTCGTCTTCTCCCCGGAGCGCGTGCTGACGGGTCGCGTCTTCGCCGACCTGCGCAAGTACCCCAAGCTCCTCGGTGGGCTCTCCGAGGCCGGCGCCGCCAAGGCCGTCGAGTTCTACGAGCAGGTGCTGCAGTTCGACGAGCGTCCCGACCTCGAGCGCGGCAACGGCGTCTGGGACCTCGGTAGCGCCGAGGCTGCCGAGATGGCCAAGCTCGCCGAGACGACCTACCGCGACGTCAACATCGGGCTGGCCAACCAGTTCGGCGCCTTCGCTGCGAAGAACGGCATCGACGTCTTCCAGGTCATCGAGGCCAGCAACTCCCAGCCCTACAGCCACATCCACCTGCCCGGCATCGCCGTCGGTGGCCACTGCATCCCGGTCTACCCGCGGCTCTACCTGTGGAACGACCCCGACGCGACCGTCGTGCGCGCAGCCCGCGAGGCCAACGCCGCGATGCCCGCCTACACGGTGGGCCTGACCGTCGGCGCGGCCGGCGGCAGCCTCGAGGGCAAGAAGGTGGCCGTCCTCGGCGCCTCCTACCGCGGCGGCGTCAAGGAGACGGCGTTCTCCGGGGTCTTCGGCACGGTCGACGCGCTGCGTGACGCCGGCGCGACCGTGGTCGTGCACGACCCGATGTACTCCGCCGACGAGCTCGCGAAGTTCGGCTGGGACGCCTACACCCTGGGTGAGCCGGTCGAGGTCGTCGTCGTCCAGGCCGACCACGCGCAATACCGTGAGCTGTCCGCCAAGGACTTCCCCGACGTGCAGGTGGTCGTTGACGGCCGCCGGATCCTGGACCGTTCGCGGTTCGAGGACGTGCGCTTCCTCGTCGTCGGCCAGGCCGAGAAGGTGGGCTGACCGTGGCGGTCCGGATCGTCGACTCCGCCGACGTCGCCGACGGCGCGAGCATCGGTGACGGCTCGTCCATCTGGCACCTCGCGCAGGTTCGTGAGGGTGCCGTGCTGGGCGAGAACTGCGTCGTCGGCCGCGGTGCGTACGTCGGCACCGGAGTCCAGATGGGCGACAACTGCAAGCTGCAGAACTACGCGCTGGTCTACGAGCCGGCCGTGCTCGAGGACGGCGTCTTCGTCGGGCCGGCCGTCGTCTTCACCAACGACCACTTCCCGCGCGCCGTCAGCCCCGACGGCACGCCTGAAGAGCGGCGACGACTGGGAGGCGGTCGGGGTCACCTGCCGCACCGGCGCGTCGATCGGAGCGCGCAGCGTATGCGTGGCTCCCGTGACGATCGGACGCTGGGCCCTCGTGGCCGCCGGGTCGGTCGTCACCAAGGACGTCCCCGACTTCGCCCTCGTCGCGGGGGTCCCGGCCACGCGCATCCGCTGGGTCGGCAAGGCGGGCGTCCCGCTCGAGCAGGACGACTGACCGGCACGTGGCGTCTGCCCGCAGACCGGGAGACCACTACACCGAGCACGACGAACACTCTGACGGAGGCCGTCGCACCATGACCGAGTTCATCCCCCCTGCCAAGCCGCTCATCGGCGACGAGGAGCGCGAGGCGGTCGACCGCGTCCTGCGCAGCGGCATGCTCGCCCAGGGCCCGGAGGTCAAGGCGTTCGAGGAGGAGTTCTCCGCGCACTTCGGCCTCGGCCGGGCCTGCGTGGCCGTCAACTCCGGCACCTCGGGTCAGCACCTCGGCCTGCTGTCGTCCGGCGTCAAGGCCGGCGACGAGGTCATCGTCCCGTCGTTCACCTTCGCCGCGACGGCCAACTCCGTCGCGCTCACCGGTGCGACGCCGGTCTTCGCCGACATCATCGGCCGACGACTTCTGCCTCGACCCCGCCGCCGTCGAGGCCGCGATCACCGACGAGACGGTCGGCATCATGCCGGTCCACCTCTACGGCCACCCGGCCAAGATGGACCAGCTGCATGGCCATCGCCGACAAGCACGGCCTGCAGGTCTTCGAGGACGCGGCCCAGGCGCACGGCGCCTCGCTGAACGGCACGCCGGTCGGCGCCTTCGGCACCTTCGCGATGTTCTCGCTCTACCCGACCAAGAACATGACGTCCGGTGAGGGCGGCATGGTCTCGGTCGCCAACGACGAGGTCGAGCGCCTGATGCGGCTGTACCGCAACCAGGGCATGGAGCAGCAGTACCACAACGAGGTCGTCGGCTTCAACACGCGCATGACCGACATCCACGCCGCCATCGGCCGCGTCCAGCTGACCAAGGTCGGCGGCTGGACCAAGCAGCGCCAGGACAACGCCGCGTTCCTCACGGCCAACCTCGAGGGTGTCACCACCCCGCCGGTCGCCGACGGCGCCGTGCACGTCTACCACCAGTACACCGTCCGCGTCCCGCAGGACCGTGACGGCTTCGCCGCGGCCCTGCGCGAGGAGTACAACGTCGGCTCGGGCATGTTCTACCCGGTGCCCAACCACCGGCTGGCCCCCTTCCAGGTCGACGTCGACCTGCCCGAGACGGAGAAGGCGGCCGCCGAGTGCCTGTCGCTGCCGGTGCACCCGTCGCTGAGCCAGGACGACCTCGAGCGCATCGTCACCGCGGTCAACACCCTCGCGAAGGCGGGTGCCTGATGGCGAACCTGCGCGCCGGTCTCATCGGCCTCGGCATGATGGGCCGCCACCACGCCCGCGTCCTGGGCTCGCCTGCCCGGGGTCGACCTCGTCGCGGTCGCCGACCCGGGTGGTGACGCCGCACGGCGTCGCGGGCGACCGCCCGCTCGAGGACTCGATCGAGGACCTGATCGCAGCACGGAATCGACTACTGCATGGTCGCGGTCCCCACGATCTACCACGAGCCCGTCGGCCTCGCGCTGGCCGCCGCCGGCGTCCACGCCATCATCGAGAAGCCGCTGGCGCAGGACACCCCGTCCGCCGTCCGGCTGGCCGACGCGTTCAAGGACGCCGGCCTCGTCGGGGCCGTCGGCCACATCGAGCGCTACAACCCGGCCCTGCAGAGCGCCCGCGCGCGCCTCGAGGCCGGCGAGCTCGGCGACGTCTACCAGGTGATCACCCGTCGCCAGGGCCCGTTCCCGGCGCGCATCGCCGACGTGGGCGTGGTCAAGGACCTCGGCACCCACGACATCGACCTGACCGCGTGGGTGACGCAGCAGACGTTCACCTCGGTGGCCGCGCGCACGGCATACAAGTCCGGTCGGGAGCACGAGGACCTCGTCGCGGTCGTCGGGCAGCTGAGCGGACGGGACCGTCACGAGCCACCTCGTCAACTGGCTGTCGCCGCTCAAGGAGCGGGTCACGATCATCACCGGTGAGCGGGGCACGTTCGTCGCCGACACCCTGACCGCCGACCTGACCTTCTACGCCAACGGCGAGATCGCCACGACGTGGGACGCCATCGCCAAGTTCCGCGGTGTCTCCGAGGGTGACGTCGTCCGTTACGCCATCGCCAAGCCGGAGCCGCTGCGGGTGGAGCACGAGAGCTTCCGCGACGCGGTCCTCGGCAAGGAGGCCGACATCGTGACGATGGAGCAGGGCCTGACCACGGTGCGGGTCGCCGAGGCGTGCATCGAGTCCGCCAAGACCGGTCGGACGATGGACCTCACCGACGATGTTCCGGCACTGTAGGCACCCATGAGCACCCCGTTGCGTAGCACCGTGAGCCGAGTCGCCCGCATCCCGTTCGTCGAGCCCGTCGCCCGGCGGGTGCTACGGCGCACCTTCCCCGGCAGCGCCGCCTACTGGGAACGCCGGTATGCCTCGGGCGGCACGTCGGGTTCTGGGTCCTCGGGCCCGCAGGCCGCCTGGAAGGCCGAGGTCGTCAACGGCTGGGTGCGCGAGCTCGGGGTCACCTCCGTGGTCGACCTCGGCTGCGGCGACGGGCAGCAGCTGGCGCTGGCGGAGTACCCCCGCTACCTCGGCATCGACCCCTCCGGCACCGCCGTGCGGCTGTGCATGGCGCGGTTCGCCGGTGACGCCACGAAGAGCTTCATGCACCTGCCTCCGGGGGAGTTCACCGACCCCGCAGGCTGGTTGCGCGCCGACCTCGCGCTGTCGATGGAGGTGCTGTTCCACCTCACGGAGCAGGAGGTCTTCGAGGACTACCTGCGGCTGCTCTTCGCCAGTGCCGAGCGGTGGGTCGTCATCTGCAGCAACGACACGGACGAGGGTCGCCAGGCCGCGCACGAGCGTTACCGCTCCTTCACCGCCTGGGTCGCCGCCCACGAGCCCGGCTGGCAGCTGCGCGAGCAGCTCGACCCGCCTGCGGGCGTCGACCTCATGGCGTCGATGTACCTGTACGAGCGTTCCCCCTCTTCCTCCACCCTCTAGGAGCACTCCATGAAGTTCGGTCTCTTTGTCCCGCAGGGCTGGCGCATGGACCTGGTCGGCATCGACCCGAACCAGCAGTGGGGCACGATGGCGGGGCTCGCGCGCAGGGCCGACGCCAACGAGGACTGGACCTCCATCTGGGTGTACGACCACTTCCACACCGTGCCGGTGCCCAGCGAAGAGGCCACCCACGAGGCGTGGAGCCTGATGGCGGCGTTCGCCGCGGTGACCGGCCGGGTGCGCCTCGGGCAGATGTGCACGTGCATGAGCTACCGCGAGCCGACCTACCTTGCAAAGGTGGCCGCGACGATCGACATCATCTCCGAGGGCCGCGTCGAGATGGGCATCGGCGCCGGCTGGTACGAGCACGAGTGGCGGGCCTACGGCTACGGCTTCCCGCGTGCCGGGGAGCGGATCAAGCGCCTCGAGGAGGGCGTCGAGATCCTCCGCCAGATGTGGACCACAGGCTCGGCCTCGCTCGACGGGGAGCACTACTCGGTGGACGGTGCGCTCTGCCACCCGCAGCCGCTGCAGGGCACCAGCGCACCGGGGTCGAAGGACAACGGCATCCCCATGTGGATCGCCGGTGGTGGCGAGAAGAAGACGCTGCGGATCGCGGCGCAGTATGCCGACTACACCAACTTCGACGGCAGCCCCGAAGGCTTCGCCCACAAGAGCGAGATCCTCAAGGGCCACTGCGACGACCTGGGCCGCGACTTCGGCCAGATCGTCCGCAGTGCCAACTACAACGTCGTCATCGGTCGCACCGAGCGCGAGCTCGAGGACCGGTTCGGCTGGATCCGCGAGCAGTTCCTCAAGGCCGGGGTGCCCGAGGCCAAGGCCGACGAGCAGGTCCAGGGCCTGCGCAGCGGCCCGGCCGTCGGCACCCCCGAGCAGATCGTCGAGACGTTCAAGGCGCTGGAGAAGCAGGGCATGACGTACGCCATCACCTACTTCCCCGAGGCGGCCTACGACACCACGGCCCTGTCGTTGTTCGAGCAGGAGGTCATGCCCCAGCTCGTCGACCGCAGGGAGCACGGCCACCTCTGGCACCTCGGCCGGCGCTGACGGTCCGCGGGAGGGTCGGCCGACCGGCGCTGACCGTCGTGGGGGACGGTCGGGGTCCCGTTGAGGTCAGGCGCCCCGACCGGTGAGCACCTCGTGCACCGTCGCGGCAGCTGCTCCGGCGACGGCGCGCTGACTGGCGTGCTCGCGCGTCCAGGCGACCAGCCGGTCGCGGGTGCCCTCGTCCGGCCGGGCTGACAGGGCCTGGCGCAGCTGCTCCGCCGCGGCCTCGGGCTCCCAGTCGCCGGCCCAGCCGAGGTCGTGCTCGGTGACCATGGCGCGGCCGGGACCGGGGCCGGCGTAGACCACGGGCGTGCCGCTGGCCGTGGACGCGAACATCTTGGTGGGGAACGCGTAGTCGTAGCCGACGCCCGGGGTGCAACGACGCGAGCCCGGCCCAGGCGGACGAGAGGGCGGTGGCCACCTCGGCGCCGGAGGCGACCCCCTTGAACACGACCCTCCCCGCGGGGAGCCCCGCAGCCAGCGAGCGCAGCAGCGGCTCCTGGGCGCCCTGGCCGTAGAGCAGCAGGGTCGCGTCGGGGAACTCCTGCGCGACCCGGGCGAAGGCCTCGACCCAGACCGAGGCGCCCTGGATCTCCGACATCGTGCCGGCATACACGAGGGTGGGGTGCTCGCTGCGCGTCACCGACGCGTCAGGGGTGAACACGTCGGTGTCGACGCCGGTGCCGACGACGGTGACGGGGACCGAGCCGCCGGTCAGCCGGTCGATCTCCTCGGCGACCCCGTCGGAGACCGCGAGGACTGCTGCCGCGCCCGACATCGCCCAGGACTCGACCCGACGCAGGACGGAGACGACGGCGGGGGAGACGCCGATCCCCTCGGCGGCTCGGCTGGACACGTCACCGGCGTAGTAGACGTAGGGGATCCGGCGCAGGGTGCACGCGATCCGCACGACGGTGCCGGTCGTGGGCGGTGGCTCGACGACGACGGCCCCCGGCCGGCGGGCGAAGAGCAGCCGAAAGAACAGCGGCCCGTCGAAGCTGGCGAACTGCACGTAGCCGCGGACGTTCCCGCCGGCGTCACGCAGCACCGGCCAACGGCGTCCGCGGACACCTCGAGGGTCCTTCACGGCGCCGCTGCCTGCCGGTGGCCTGGTGGTGAGGACCTCGACCGGGGTGCCCTGCCCGGCCAGGGTGCGAGCCAGCGCGCCGAGCCGGTATGCCGCGGCGCCCGGCTCCGGGGGGAACAGCCGGGAGGCGATGATGACCGAGGGACGGGTGGAGCGGGTCAAGGCGGTTACCTCACTGTGCCGTGGGGGTCGGGACCGTCGGGGTGGTCCGGGGCGGACCGGTCAGTGCGTGCTGGGCAGCAGGCCGGTGACGATGGAGGACATCGTCGCCACGTCGGAGGCGCTGCTGAGGTCGCGGGCGTGCCGGTGCGAGGCCTCCTTGCCTGCCTGCACGGCCTCGGCGTCGAGGGTCCGCAGGGCTGCGGTGAAGGCCTCGACGCTGAAGTCGTCAGACACGACGCCGAGCCCGTACTCGCGCACCAGCCGCGCCATCTCCGGAGCCGGCCCGACGGCGTGGGCGAGGCGGGCCTGGACGAAGTCGAAGAACTTGTTGGGCAGGGCGTACTCGGCGTTGATGTTGATCGGCGGCATGCAGAACGCGCCGACGTCGAACCGGTTCAGCGCCTGCGGCAGGTCGGCCGGGGCGACGGGGTCGTGGAAGGTGATGGCCCCGGAGTCGCCGGCCAGCGTGCGGAGCTCTGCGAGGTAGCGACCGCCGTCGGCTGCCGGCACGAGGAACAGGTCGAGGCTGCAACCCTCGACGGCCAGGGTGGCCTGGATGAGCATCTCGAGGTTGCGGCCGCGGATGGCCGCGCCGCTGTGCACGAGGCGGATCCGTCCGGGCTCCAGCGGTGACGGCTGCAGGTCGCGCCACACCCCGGCGTTGCGCACCACCTGGCACTCCACCCCGTAGTGCTCCGCGTAGCGCTCCGCCAGCGGCTCGCAGACCGTGGTCACGGCCGCCGACTGCGGGAGGTACTCCCGGCACAGCTTCTCCATGAGCGGGCCGATGAGCAGCCGCCACGACGCGACGTGCGAGAACTCCGCCGCGGCCCACTCGTGCATGTCGGCCCACACGGGGGCTCCGTGCGCGACGTGGTGGGCCAGGGGCAGGGCCCGTGCGTCGTTGGCGACGACGAGGTCGAAACGCTGACCGCCGACCAGCTCGAGGCCACGCCGGACCGCCGGGGCGTCCAGCTCCACCGACTTGTGCCGATGGGCGGCGAGCTTGGCGACGCCGAGGGGGGTGCGCGGCAGGGAGTTGAGCCCGTCCTCGACCTGCAGGTGGGCGGTGGCTGCGGGGGGCTTGGGTCCGTACCCCAGCGTCGTCACCTCGCCGTGCTGGGCCAGGACGTCGATCTGCCGCAGCACACGGGCGTCACGCGTCAACGGGGACAGGGAGATGCAGAGGATCCGGGGGGCACTCACAGCGCCGGAGTCTACGGGCCCGTGAGGGGGCCGATCGCGAGCGACGTGGTGCACCCCACCCCGGCACCCTGCCCCCGACCGCATACCAGCGGGTAACCTGACCCCGTGAGCACAGGGAACCCCGACTTCGACCTCTTCCGGATCTCCGAGGACCATGAGGCGCTGCGTGACGCGGTGCGCGCGGTCGCGGAGGACAAGATCGCGCCCTACGCGGCAGCGGTCGACGAGGAGGCGCGCTACCCGCAGGAGGCGCACGACGCCCTCGTCGCCTCGGACTTCTTCGCCCCGCACATCGCCGAGGAGTACGGCGGCGTCGGCGCCGACGCGCTCGCGACCTGCATCGTCATCGAGGAGGTTGCCCGCGTCGACGCGTCCGCCTCGCTCATCCCGGCGGTCAACAAGCTCGGCACGATGCCGCTGATCCTTGCCGCGAGCGACGACGTCAAGAAGCGCTACCTCACGCCGCTGGCAGAGGGGAAGACGACGTTCTCCTACGGCCTGTCCGAGCGCGAGGCCGGCTCGGACACCGCGGCGATGAAGTGCCGTGCCAAGCGCGACGGTGACGACTGGGTCCTCAACGGGCAGAAGTCGTGGATCACCAACGCCGGCGTCTCCGAGTACTACACCGTCCTGGCGGTCACCGACCCCGAGGGCCGTCGCGGCGCCAACGTCAGCGCCTTCGTGGTGGAGAAGTCCGACGCCGGGTTCACCTTCGGTGAGAAGGAGCGCAAGCTCGGCATCAAGGGCAGCCCCACCCGCGAGCTGCACTTCGACAACGTCCGCATCCCCGGTGACCGCATCGTCGGCGCCGAGGGCGAGGGCCTCAAGATCGCCCTGCGCACCCTGGACCACACGCGCGTCACCATCGGTGCGCAGGCGGTCGGCATCGCCCAGGGCGCCCTCGACTTCGCCATCGGCTACGTCAAGGAGCGCAAGCAGTTCGGCAAGCACATCGCCGAGTTCCAGGGCATCCAGTTCATGCTCGCCGACATGGCCATGGCTGTGGAGGCCGCGCGCCAGATGGTGTACGTCGCGGCCGCCAAGTCCGAGCGCGGAGACAAGGACCTGCCCTTCTTCGGTGCCGCCGCCAAGTGCTACGCCTCCGACGTCGCCATGCAGGTGACCACCGACGCGGTGCAGCTGCTCGGAGGAGCCGGCTACGTCCGCGACTTCCCGCTCGAGCGGATGATGCGCGACGCGAAGATCACCCAGATCTACGAAGGCACCAACCAGGTCCAGCGCGTCGTCATGGCACGTCAGCTCCTCGGGTAGGGGCCGACCGGGCTGTGACCTGTGACGATGCCTGGTGCTCGTGAGATGCGCTGCTGACGTCGCCGGCTGACGCCCCGCCACAGCAACGCCGCGGCAAGGGCGACGAACACCGCACCGGCGATGAGCCACGGCGTCGCATTAGGATCCGCAAGGATCACGGGTTCGACGGCATGGAACGGGCCGGTGTCCTCAGCTGCCTCCACGACGTCGGCCGCTGGTGCCTCCCCGCCGCCCTGCCCGTACAAGACGGTCTGCCAACGCCCATCGGACGACCGGTCGACGCCCGTTACCAAGGGTGCGGTGTTGTTCCCGTCAGCCGCGACCATCTGGCTCTCCGCGGTCACGGCGACCACCTGCGGGCCGCGGGCACCAAGGACGCCGCCCGGAAGGGGAACGCTCACACGGGTCGGGGCCGTGCCCGGAGCGGGAAGCGTCGACGTCGACTGCACGCCACCGCGAACGGTGAGCCTGAGCGTTCCCACCCAGCCCGGGTCGAACCGGGTGCCCCTCTGCGGGTGAAGGAGTGCGACCGCGTAGTGCGATCCCGGCGGCGAATGACGGACCACGGACGCAGCAGCGGCCTTCGCGGCCTTCGCGCCCATCCGCGGCTCGACCCGAGCCAGTGTGGCGGGGAGGTCCGCGCCCGACACGACGACGTTCTCGCTGACGCGCACCGGCTGCGTCGGGGCATCGAGTGCATCGCGGGCGGCGGTAGCGCCGCTGCCGGGGTCGCCCAGGAGGATCCACGGATGGAGCAGCACCGAGCGGCGGTGTGGTGCGGTGACTTTGCCGGCCACCTGCGCGGCGTCCGAAGGAGCACCTGAAGCCGTGGCCGCTGTTGACACGGGGACGGCAACAGCCAAGGCGTCGGCGGCTCGGGCCAGCTTCCACCGCAGGTCCAGCTGCTCCACCGCTCCGGTACTGACCACGACGGTCGACCCGACAACCGCGACT
Organism: uncultured Actinomycetota bacterium; assembly: GCA_963695205.1. Classification (GTDB taxonomy): domain Bacteria; phylum Actinomycetota; class Actinomycetes; order Actinomycetales; family Dermatophilaceae; genus Pedococcus. Next base: position 257,269 of record CAVOGI010000008.1, read on the forward strand.
GCACCAGAGTCGTCGAAGACCGCACCTGCGGCGCCGGCGGGGAGTGCCCACGGGCACAGCCCCGCGAGTGCCAGGCCGGCCGCAAGCGCGATGCGGACGACCGACCGCGTACCGACGTCCACCATCAGGCCCCTAGCACGTCGAGATCCGGCGCTTGACGTGCGGTGAGTATGGCACCACCTCGTGCTCATACGTGGTGGTCTGCTGCACGAACAGGTGACGCTTTCGGTCAGGCCACCTGTGAGGAGCGGTCGCACCTGATGGCGATCGCACAGTGGCCGCGGCAGCGTTCGAGCTGCTCGGCTGAGCGGTCAGCCGGCGAGGTCGCGGTAGTGCTCGAGCAGCTCGACACAGCTGCCGGCGAGGCTGCGGTGCCCGACGACCCACGCACGCGCTGCCTCGCGCATCTCGAGCCGCTGCGGGTCGGGGAGCGAGAGGACCTCGCGCAGGGCCACCTCCAGCCCGGTGACGTCGCGTTCGTCGACCAGGCGCCCGGTGCTGCCGTCCACGACCATCTCGGGGATGCCGCCGTTGCGGTAGGCCACCACCGGGGTGCCGCAGGCCTGGGCCTCCAGCGCCACGAGCCCGGCGGCCTCGCACCACGTGCCCTCGCGCTGGCTGGGCATCACGAGGACGTCGGCCCGACGCATCAGCTCCCGGACCTCCGCGCGGTCCAGCCCGCCCCGGACGGTGACGCCGGAGTGCTCGGCCGCGAAGTCGTCGGCCAGCGACCGCATCGGACCCGACCCCGCGATGACCAAGCGGTGGGGGAGGGAGGCGCCCAGTCGGTGGGAGGCCTCCAGCACGTCGGGGAGGCCCTTGCGCTGGGCCAGCGCCCCGACGAACAGCACCAGGGGAAGGCCATCCGGGTCGGGAGCGCCGTGAGCGAGGTCGCCGTGAGCCGTTTCGGCTGCGTCTCCCGGCGTGAAGTAGTCGGTGTCGATGCCCTGGTAGTGCACCTCGACCCGCGCGGGGTCGAACCCGACGGTCGCGGACGCGTCGGCGAGGTAGCGGCTGACGGCGAGCAAGCGGGCGCTGTTCCGCTGGGCGAGGTGCACGTTGTAGTGGTGCCACCGGGCCATGGCGGTGCGCGCCGGGCTCATCGTGGTGAACGTGTCGACCCCGTGCAGGGTCGTCAGCAGGGGAGCCCGCCCGTGCGCGGCGGCCACCGCCGGGGCGCACCACGTCGCGAAGTGCTGGTGGACCACGTCGGGGTGGAAGCGGCGGACCATCGCGGTCATGACCGGCATGAAGGCCGGCATGGCCAGCTCGCGCTGGCGGAAGGGGCGACCGAGGTGCGGCACGGCCTCGTGCACCCGCACCCCGGTGGCGGGGTCGGCGATGTCGGCGGCCAGCGTGAACAGCTGGGCGTCGACCTCGGTCATGCGGGCGGCGTGCGCGACCGCGAAGTAGGTGGGCGGGATCCGGAGGGTCCCCTTGGTCACGGCGACCTTCATCGCCTCACCACGCGTGCCAGGACCACTCGGACATCCTTCCAGGACATCGCCCACCACAGGAGGGAGAACACCACGGCCGCCGGGATGTCCCACACCAGGGCGAGGTCGAGCTTGCGCTGGACCAGGTACATCCCGCCCAGCAGGAGGAGTCCGGCGCCGAACCGCAGGGCCAGCCCCAACCAGTGCTGGTGGTCGAGGCGCCAGATGACGGCGATGGGGGTCGCGCCGATGACGACAGCACCGCAGAGGTACCCCAGGGCCACGCCGACGATCCCCAGCGTGGGCGTGGCCACGAACCACACCAGTGCGCCGATGACCAGTCCGGCGAGGCTGGCAGCCGTGGTCACGCGCACACCCTTGCGCCACCCGGTGAGCAGGGCGTTGCTGCTCGCCACGCCCATCGTCGAGGCCAGGACCGCCAGGACGAGGATCGGGAAGGGCTGGGCCGCATCGGCGAAGTCCTTGCCCCAGATGAGGTCGATGACCAGGCGCGAGCAGAGGATCAGGGACCCGAAGGCGGTGAGCATGACGAGGAGGAGGATGCGGGTGGCCTGGTCGGTCTGGGCCCGGAACCCCGCACGGTCGCCTCGGCCCCAGGCCTCGGCCAGCGACGGGAAGAGGACCAGGCTCAGAGAGGTCGCGAGCAGGGAGGCGGGCGTCGCGAGGACGAACGCGGCGGCATACTGCCCGGCTCCCTCCCGGCCGCCCGTGGCCTTGGCGACGATCATCGACAGCTGGAGCAGTCCGGTGCTGGCGATGGTGCCGGCGGCGCCGAGGAGGACGAAGTGGTCGAGCTCCTTGCGCAGGGCCGCGCTCGGGCGACCTGTCGCGGAGTAGGGCCAGTTGGCCGCGGTGTAGAGGCTGTAGGCGGCGGCGAGGGGGAGCAGGAGCCAGGTGCCCGTGACGCCCGCGACGATGGCGACGACGAAGGCCACCACCCCCGCGGAGGCGCTGATGAGGTCCCACGTGGTGGCCCGCGGGACCTGGCCGGCACCGAACTGGAGGCCGCGGGTGAAGGAGTACCCCGAGTAGGCGGCCGTGAAGGCGGCGACAGGCAGGCCGTCGAGGAGGCTGGCGTCGTCGATCGCCATCCACAGCGGGAGGGCGGCGAGGCTGATCAGCGTCGTGGCCAGGACCGTCCTGCGACGAAGGTGGTTGGCGACGGCGTGGAGCTCGACGCTGTCACCGGCTCCGCGTGCGCGGGCGACGTACTTGGACGCGGCGGCGCCGGTCGTGGTGGGCCACAGCAGGGACAGCAGGGTGGCGGTGGAGATCGCACTCTGGACCGCGCCGAGGACGGCCTTGCCGAGCACCCGCCCCGTGAGCAGGCTGATCGCCAGCCGGAGCACGCCCTGGCTGGCGAGGCCGACCATGCTCAGCGAGCCGCGGGCCAGCGGTGACCCCGCGGTGGCCTCGTCGAGGCGCAGGGGCTTGAGGTGGGTGACGAGCGGACGCACAGGGACGGGGGTGCTCACGCGCGGGGACGTCGAAGGAGCGGGTGAGTCACGCGCCGAGTCTAGTGGCGGACGCATCAGCCGCCGGAGGGCTTGCCGTCGGTGCCCGGCGGCGGCGACTCGAGGGGCTTGTCCTCGCGCAGGGTGGTGAACAGCGCCTTGGCGCGCGGGGTGTCCCACTTCACCGAGCTGCCGGCGTTGGTCTGGTAGTTGAGGTTCTGCAACGGCACCACGAGGCTCAGGCCCTGGCCGCCCGAGACCGTGCGCATGGCCAGCAGCACCCGGCTGGCGTCCCGCATCGAGGTGTCCTGGCCGACGATCAGGCCCTTGGCCGTGGCGTGGGAGAAGCCCCAGTAGCGGGTCGGCACGAGGACCGTCGACGGCGTGAGCGCCTTCTTCATGATGGCGGCGAGGAACTGCCGCTGGCGCTCGGCCCGGCCGATGTCGCCGCGCGGGTCGGAGTAGCGGGCGCGCACGTAGCCGAGGGCGTTCTTGCCGTCGAGCAGCTGGCAGCCCTTCTTGAGGTTGATGCCGGCCTTCTTGTCGTTCATGTTGAACTTCACGCAGATGTCGACGCCGCCGACGCTGTCGACGACCGAGGCGAACCCGCCGAACCCGATCTCGACGTAGCCGTCGATGCGCAGGTCCGTGACGTGCTCGATGGTCTCGACGAGCAGGTTCGGGCCGCCGAAGGAGAAGGCGGCGTTGATCTTGTTGCTGTTGTGGCCGGGGATCGGGACGTAGCTGTCGCGCGGGATCGAGATCAGCGCGGGCTTTCCGCCGCTCTCGGGCACGTGCACGAGGATGATCGAGTCGGTGCGGCGGCCGGCCGCGTTGCCGGTGGCGTACTCCTTGCGCTGGGCCTTGGTCAGCCCCGCCCGGCTGTCGGACCCGACGAGCAGGTAGTTGTAGCCCTTGCTCTGCGCCGGTCGCACCCCGGCCGGGGTGGTGTCGACCTTGGTGACGGAGTTCCACGCGTGCACCGGGGTGTAGACCATGAAGGACACCCACGCCACGACGAGCAGGCCGACGAGCAGGGCGACCAGTCGACGTCGCCGGCGCGCTGCGCCACGCGGCCGCGGCGGTCGCTGCGGCTGGCGGGGCTGCCCCGGCTGGTCGGGGTCACGGGGAGCGCGCGGACGGGCCGGGGGACCCGCGGGCGGGGGTGTGGCGCTCTGGCGACGAGGGGCGCGCTGGGCGCGGGCGGCGTCGGCGCCCCGTCCCTGCTTGCGACCGCGCACGTCGACGACGTAGACGTCGTCAGGGTCGTCCTCCCACCCCGAGGAGTGACCGGCGTCGCCGCGCTGCGGGATGGGGCGGGCGTCGTCGGGCCCGGAGCGTCCAGTCATCCTGCCAGTGTCCGGGGTCAGGTGGGGGAGCGCCAAAACGACGCGTCGGGGGCTCAGGAAAACTTCAGGCGCGTGCTCAGCGGCCGAGAGGTCTCGCCGCCGAACGTGACCTGCGCCACGACACTCGCACGATCACACGCGTCACACGAATCACGCTGGCACCACCTCATACTGATCCACCATGAGCCGTGCCCCCGCCCCGTCGATGGTGGACGACGAGGTCGGCGTGTACGTCTCCGGGCGCGCACACCGGACCCTGGCCGACGCCGACACCCTCAGCTCGGGGATGCGACGGCGTCGTGCGTTCACGTTGGTGCTGCTCACGCTCGTCGTTCCCGGGAGTGCCCAGCTCGTCGCCGGCAACCGGTGGCTGGGCCGCTTGGCGCTGCGCGCGTGGCTGGCCCTGGGGGCGCTCGTGGTCGGGTTCGGCCTGGTGTTCCTGGCCAGCCACTCGCTGGCGATCGGGCTGCTCGGTCGCGGCTGGGTGCTCGGCGTGGTCGAGTGGCTGATCGTGGCGTACGCCGGTCTCTGGGCCCTCCTCTTCGTCGACGCGTGGCGGCTCGGCCGCCCCAGCAGCCTCGTCGTCCGGGCCCGTCGGATGCTCACCGCCGTCACCGCCGTGATGCTCGTGGTCACCTCCGGCGGCCTCGTGTATGCGGCGAGCACCGTCGGTGCCGGCCGGGACGCCCTGGGCGCGCTGTTCTCGGACGGGGCGGCCGTCGGTGCGGTGGACGGCCGGTACAACGTCCTGCTGCTGGGCGCCGACACCGGCAAGGACCGCGTCGGCACCCGCCCCGACAGCATCCAGCTCGTCAGCATCGACGCGAGGACCGGCGCACCGGTGACGTTCGGCTTCGCCCGCGACACCGAGAACATCAACTTCCGGCCCGGCTCGACCATGGCCCGGCTCATGCCCCAGGGCTGGAACTGCGGCGACCAGTGCCTGCTCAACGGGCTGTTCACCTGGGCCCAGGACCATGCCGCTCAGTTCCCGGCCGGCACCAAGAGCCCGGGGGTCCTCGCCACCCGCGAGGCGGTCGAGGCGCTGAGCGGCCTGACCATCCAGTACTACGTCATGGTCGACCTCAAGGGCTTCCGCAAGATGGTCGACGCCGTCGGCGGCCTCGATGTGACGGTGAAGTACCGCACCCCCATCGGCGGTGGCACCTCACCGATCGTCGGCTGGATCGAGCCGGGGACCCAGCACCTCGACGGGTACCACGCGCTCTGGTACGCCCGGTCGCGCCAGGGCTCGACGAACTACGAGCGGATGGCGCGCCAGCGCTGCGTCCTCACGGCCATGTCGGACCAGCTGGACCCCGAGACCGTGCTGCTGCGGTTCCAGAAGATCGCGTCGGCGAGCTCCGCGCTCCTCCAGACCGACCTGCCCCAGTCCGAGCTGGGTCGCTTCGCCGACCTCGCCATGAAGGCCCGCTCGCAGAAGATCCGCAGCGTCAACTTCGTGCCGCCCCTGATCAAGCCGTGGTCCTACGACCCCCACACCATCACCAGCACGGTCGCCTCGACGATCGCCGCGTCGGAGAAGGGCGTGGCCACCAAGGCCAAGCCCAGGGCGAAGTCCGGCGCAACGGCAACCAGGACCACGGCCGCGAAGCCCAAGCACAGGACCGCGCCCCGGGCCCAGCCCGGCACCGCGGTGCAGGACCCGGCCAAGGCGGCCGGCAACGCGGCGGAGAGCGACCTCTCCTCCGTATGCTCTGCAGCCTCATGACCAGCACCCCACCTGCCGACCACCCGCTCGAGGCCCTGCCGCGTCCGGCTCGCGTCGGTGTCGTCATGCCGATCCTCGACGAGGAACGCCACCTCGCCGAGGCCGTCGCGGCGGTGCTCGGCCAGGACTACGAAGGACCGGTGCACCTCGTGCTCGCGCTCGGTCCGAGCCGGGACGGCACCGACGCGATCGCCGGCGACATCGCCGCGCGCGACCACCGGGTGCGCACCGTCGACAACCCGTCGGGCCGGACGCCGCAGGCCCTCAACGCCGCCATCGCCGCCCTCGACGACGTGGACGTGGTGGTCCGGGTCGACGGTCACGGCGTCCTCGACGCCGACTACGTGCGCACGGCGGTCGAGCTGCTCGAGGAGACCGGGGCGGCGAACGTCGGCGGGCTGATGGATGCCGAGGGCATCACGTCCTTCGAGCGGGCGGTCGCGGCCGCGATGACCTCCCGGCTCGGGGTGGGCTCGGCTGCCTTCCACACCGGTGGAGAGTCCGGTCCGGCTGACACCGTCTACCTCGGGGTGTTCCGTCGGGAGTGGCTCACCCGCACCGGCGGGTACGACCCGCGCTTCGTCCGGGCGCAGGACTGGGAGCTCAACCACCGCATCCGGGAGGCTGGCGGCCTGGTCTGGTTCTCACCGCGGCTGCGGGTGGCCTACCGCCCCCGCCCCACCCTGCGCGCCCTCGCGCGCCAGTACCGCGACTACGGGCGCTGGCGCCGCGTGGTCGCCCGCACCCACGCCGGCACCATCAACCTGCGCTACCTCGCTCCGCCGGCCGCCCTCGTCGGGGTCGTCGTCGGGCTGGCCGGGGGCTTCGTCTGGTGGCCCCTGTGGCTGGCGCCCGCGGCATACCTGCTGGCCACCACCGTGGGCGGGCTCACCGTGGGGGACCGGCGGCTGCGGCCGCTGGACCGCCTGTGGCTGCCCGCGGTGCTGCCGACCATGCACCTCAGCTGGGGCTGGGGGTTCCTGACCAGCCGGGTCCGCATCGACTGAGACGCGCTCGCGTCACTTCGCGCAGGAGGTCAGCTTGTAGAGCGTGTACGGGCCGGCCTTGGTGACCTTGGTCCAGCCCGGCGAGCTGCCGACGCGGTCCATGCCGACGAAGTCGGCCAGGCGGTCGCCGGCCCACGAGAACGGACGGCCCCCGGTGATGGCCCACTTGACCCGCTGCCGGGTCGCCGCGGCGCACACGTCGCGGTTGGTGGAGACCTCGTCCAGGCGCAGCGACAGCAGCTGCCGGTCGCCGGCGGCGTTGGCCTTCTCCGTCGGGACGAGCAGGTGCCGACCGCTGACGACGTAGAGGTAGGTGCCACCGTTCCAGGGGTTGGCCGCCACCACGGCGTCGCCGGGCAGGCGCTTGCCCAGGGTGTGCAGTGCCCGCAGCTCGGCGTTGCTGGCCCACGAGTTCGCCGCCGGGGGGTGGAAGTAGCGGTTGATGATCTCGTCGTGCGCGCTGACGTAGGCCTGCGTGCCCAGGCCGAAGGCCGCGATGACCACCGACGGTGGACAGCAGCGTGGCTCCGGCTCCGGCTCCGGCTCGAGCTCCGGCTCGGGCCCGGCGTCGAAACGGCCAAGCCAGCAGGTCGACGACGGCGACGAGGCCGGCGACGGCCACCATCACGGTCGGCAGGATCGCGACGGCCTGCAGCCGGACCGCGTTGTTGTACCAGGGCCAGGTGAGGTCGCGCCACGTCCAGCTGTCGATGGTGACGTTGACCCAGTAGAGGCCGAACATCACGACCATGGCCGCCAGCACCCACCGCGGGGCCCGGCGCCGGACCAGGAGCGCGATGATGCCCACGACGACGATGCCGGTGAGCACGGGCAGGTAGGAGGCTCCGCGCGGGGCGAAGAAGACCAGGTCGTTGAGGGCGGCGCGCACCTTCAGCTCGGGGCCGATCGCACCGGTGCGCAGCATGCCGCCCGGGGCGACGGTCTTCGAGCCGAGCAGGACCAGGCCGAGCACGAGGATGGTGCCACCGAGGACGCCCAGGGCCGGCAGGGGGCGGCGCCGCAGCCGCCATGCCATCCGCAGGGCCGTCCCCGTGAGGATGACGAGGGCGAACACGCCGAAGCTCATGAGCGCGTTGGGGTGGGCCAGGGTGAGCCCCGGCAGCCCGATGAGCAGGATCGCGGCCGCCGTGAACCGGGGGGCGAGAGGATCGCGGACCAGGGCCCGGCTGCCGACCAGCGCCAGAAAGGTCGCGAGGTACGACGGCAGCAGCGTCTCGCCGAACAGGTTGGGCCACAGCACCCCGAACCCCATGAGGAAGTAGGGGTAGCCGGTGAACGCCACGCAGGTCACGCCGGTGGCCAGGACCACCGGGGTCCGGCGGCCGAACAGCGTGGTCGCCAGGGCGATGCACCCCAGCGGCCAGGCGAGGCCCGCAGCCGCGAGGACGAAGACCGAGGTGGCCACGACCACGGGCACCCCGGTGAGCATGGAGATGGTCGCCGTGAAGCCGTGGAACGCGGCGGGGTAGAACCCGGTGCCGGAGGGGGTGATGTAGCCGGCGGCCGTCAGGGAGGAGATGTCGTGGTGCTCGACCATCCACTGGGCGTCGGCGAGGTGGAAGATCGTGTCGGGGTGCTGCGGGAAGGCCTCGGGGGTCTTGCTGATCCGCACGAGCGAGTAGGCCACGACGGCGAACGCGAAGGCGACCCCGGCCACGGTCGCCCACCCCGGACTGTCCAGACGAGCAACCCAGCCCGAGGTCCGTCCGTCGTGCGTGCCCTCACTGCGGGCACCGGTCTGGCGGGCATCGGGCTTGCGGGCGCCGTCCACGACGGGGAGCCCGTCACGGTCGGCCGCGACGGCCGGGCGCAACCACGCCCAACGGGGCGCCCAGCGCGCCTCGGCGAAGCCGACCAGGGCTGCGGCCGCCCACAGGACCACGATCCCGGCGGCGAACGTCGCCGCCCCCCACTGCACGCCGATCTTCGGTGCAACGATGCCCGTCACGGCCAGGGCGGACGTGGAGAGCACGGGGCCGACGACCAGCGCCGACTGGGGGCGCAGCCGGGCCAGGAGGCCCGCGACCGTGCCGGGCACGAAGAGGAGTGCGGCTGCGACGAGGAAGGCCGGGACCGCCTGTGACCAGGTCGTGGAGCCGGGGTTGAGCACCCGCGCACAGTACACGACACGGGGTGAGCCGAACCTGAGGACAGAGCTGGCTGCGGAGCAGGTCACCGGGCCCGTCGAAGTGGGGGCGCGGGTGCTGCTGGCCGTACCATCGGGGGCTCACCCCCACTGCTCGAGGAGAAACCAGCCCCATGCGTCCCCTGCCGCCGCCCGTGACGATGCTCCGGCGGATCGTGCGCAAGGCCAAGAAGACAGCACCCATCGAGTGGCGGGCCTACACACGCAAGCTGCCCGTTCGCCACGACGTCGTGCTGTACGAAGCCTTCGCCGGCAACGGGGTGCTCGACAATCCCGAGGCGTTGTTCCGGACCCTCCTGTCGGACCCGGAGCAGGCGCACCTGCGGCACGTCTGGGCGCTGAAGCGTCCCAAGGACCACTCGTCCGTGGTCGAGGAGTTCGCCGACCACCCCCGGGTCACGTTCGTGAAGTACCGCTCGTCCGCATACTTCAAGGCGCTCGCCACGGCGGGCCTGCTGATCAACAACGCGTCGTTCCCCGCGGAGTTCAACAAGCGGCCAGGGCAGGTGTACGTCAACACCTGGCACGGCACCCCGCTGAAGCACATGGGCTACGACGAGCCGCAGGGCGCCGAGCCCACGCGCAACGTCATCCGCAACTTCGTCATGGCCGACTACCTGCTGTCCAGCGGGGAGTTCATGACGCACCAGATGTATGAGAGCGCGTTCCGGCTGCGCAACATCTACCGGGGCCGGATCCTCGAGTACGGCTTCCCCCGGACGGACCGCCAGTTCCTCGACGACGCAGGACGGGAAGAGGTGCTGCGCAGCCTGCGTGAGCGCGGGGTGAACGCGCGCGGGCGCGTGGTCCTGTACGCCCCCACCTGGCGTGGCGAGTCGTTCTACTCCCCGACCAACGACGCGCTGCTGCTCGGCGAACAGGTCCGCCAGCTGCGCTCCAAGCTGTCGGGTGACACCACGGTGCTGCTCAAGGTGCACCAGCAGGTCTACGAGTTCGCCCTCGAGCAACCCGACCTCGCGTCCTTCCTCGTGCCGAACGACATCCCCACCAACGCGGTGCTCGGAGTCACCGACGTCCTCGTGACCGACTACTCCAGCGTCTTCTTCGACTTCCTCGACACCGGTCGGCCAGTCGTGTTCTTCACCCCGGACCAGGCCGACTACTTCGAGAACCGCGGGCTGTACCTCGCTCCCGACGAGCTGCCCGGTCCCAGTGCCAGCACGACGTCCGAGCTCGCTGCGCTGCTCAACGCCGTGGGCACGGGCGACCCGCGGGACCCACTGGTCAGCCACGCCTCGGCCTATGCCCAGGGGCGGGAGCGCTTCGCAGCGGCCGAGGACGGCCACGTCTCGGAGCGGGTGCTGCGGACCGTGCTGTCGATGACCACCGAGGGGCCCGGGATCGTCGAGGCCACCCGCGATGGTCGCGAGAAGCTCCTGGTGTTCCTCGGGGGCATGCGGTCCAACGGCATCACCACCTCCGCGCTGAACCTGTTGGTCAACCTCGACCACGACCGGTTCGACGTCTCGGCGGTGTACGACCACAGCCGTAGCCAGGACCGGCTGAAGAATGCCGAGGCGATCGACCCACGGGTGCGGCGGTTCGCGAGGGTCGGGGCGTTCGCGCCCGGCAAGCTGCACCGTCGGCCGCCGCCGGCTGCTGCTGAGCCAGGGCGCCAACATGGACCCTGACGACTTCCACACCATGATCGACCTGCTGCGGGGACGAGTGGCGTCGGTGCTTCGGTCCCACCGAGTTCGACTACGTCGTCGACTTCAGCGGCTACTCGCCGTTCTGACGCGTTCCTGCTCACGCTCGCCCCGGCCGGCTCGAAGTCCATCTGGATGCACAACGACCTGCTGGCCGACCAGCAGCGCGAGATCGAGGGGCACCGTCCACACGAGGCCAACCTGCGCTCGGTCTTCTCGTCCTACGCCTCCTACGACCACCTCGTCTCCGTGTCGGAGGCGCTGCAGGAGATCAACCAGGCCAACCTGCACCGGTATGCGGCGCCGGAGAAGTTCACCTTCGCCCGCAACCCGATCGACCACCAGAGGATCCTGCGGCTGGCCCACGGGCCTGCGGGTGGCGACGAGGCGTGGAGCAGCCACCCGGTGCTGGCGACGCTGCCCCTGGCCGTCGAGCCCGACGTGACGGTGGGCCGGTCGGCCACCGCCATCGCCGAGGCCCACGGCCTCCAGTCGATGCGCGACGAGATCGAGCGTCGCCTCGCGATCGCGACCATCGTGCCGCCCCGCGAGGGGGTCAGGACCTTCGTGACGGTCGGCCGGCTCTCGCCGGAGAAGAACCACGAACGCCTCCTTCGGGCCTTCGACCTGGTCCACCAGGAGGATCCGGCCACCCGGCTGGTGTTCATCGGGTACGGACCTCTCGCGGAGAAGCTCCAGCGCATCGCCCGCGAGCTCGGGCTGGCGCAGTCCGTGACCTTCGCCGGGCTGCAGCGCAACCCGTTCGCGATCATGGCGAACTCCGACGTCTTCGTCCTCTCCAGCGACTACGAGGGCCAGCCGATGGTCATCCACGAGGCTCGCGTGCTCGGGCTGCCGGTCGTGACCACGGCGTTCGGGTCGGTCAAGGGCGCGATGCCCGAGGGCGTCGGGCTGGTCGTGCCCCGCGACCACGAGGCCCTGGCCGACGGCATGCGTGCGGCACTGCGCGGCGAGGTCCCCAACCCGCCGTTCGACGCCGACGCCTACAACAAGGAAGCCATGCAGGACTTCTACCGCGCCATCGGCGCAGATCCCGCGGCCGCTCACGGTGCCGAGCTCGAGCCCGAGCTCCTGCCGGGGGCGCTCGTCGAGCCCGAGCTCGTGCCGGGCGCGCCCGCCGAGGCCGAGCCCCAGTCGGTGCCCGATGACGGTGCTGATGCAGCATCTCCGGTGAGCCCCGCGACGGGGAACCCGAGGGAGGCGCGATGATTCCCACCGGAACGCGGGACGAGCAGGTGCTCAGGACAGGCAAAGGACCGATGAATCTGATTTCCCGGACGCAGGCGGTCTTCGCCAAGCGCGGAGTCCTGTGGACCCTGGTCGTGCGCGACCTGAGGGTCCGCTACGCCAACAGCGCCCTCGGCTACGTCTGGACGATCCTCGACCCGCTGCTGATGTCGCTGATCTACTTCGTCGTCTTCGTCTACATCTTCAAGCGCGGCGACGTCGGCCACAAGCCCTACTTCTTGTTCCTCGTCATCGGCCTGCTGGCGTGGCAGTGGTTCTCGGGGGCGCTCACCGAGACGTCGCGTGCCCTGATCGCCGATGCCCGCCTGGTGCGCTCGACCAACCTGCCGCGCGAGATCTGGGTGCTGCGCGTCGTCATCTCCAAGGGCATCGAGTACCTGTTGTCGCTGCCCGTCCTCGTGGCGTTCACCGCGATCTACTACCTCAAGGGCGACACCCACCTCAACTGGCTGATGGTGCTGTTCCCGCTCGCGGTCGTCGTCGAGGGGGTGGCGTTGACCGGGCTCGGGCTCCTGCTCGCACCGATCACCTCGCTGGTCACCGACATGCAGCGCGTGATCCGGATCGTCCTGCGGATGCTGTTCTACGCCACCCCGGTCATCTACGCCGGCAACATCGTGCCCCACCCCTACGACAAGATCACCTGGCTCAACCCCATGACCGGGGTCCTGGAGATGATGCGCGCCGGGTTCTTCTCCCACCACGGCCCCAAGCAGGCGGTCGTATGGGGCTCGATCGTGGTGTCCATCGTCATGTCCGTCGCCATGCTGCTCATCGGTGCGGCTGTGTTCGCTCGTCTCGAGCGCGCCGTCCTCAAGGAGATCTGATGACCGACCCCGTCATCTCCGTCCGTGACCTGGGCGTGGAGTTCTACCGCTCGCGCCGCCGCCGGATGCAGCTGCGCGAGATGATGTTCCACGGCCGCACCGGTGCGCCGAAGGAGACGTTCTGGGCCCTGCGCCACATCGGTTTCGACATCATGCCGGGCGAGGCCGTCGGTCTCGTCGGCGGCAACGGGGGCGGCAAGAGCACCCTCCTGAAGATGATCGCCGGTGTCCTGCTGCCCGACGAGGGAGACGTCGCGGTCAACGGTGGCGTCGCTCCGCTCATCGAGCTCACCGGCGGCTTCGTCGGCGAGCTGTCGGCGCGCGACAACATCCACCTCACCGCCGGGCTGCACGGGTTGTCCAAGGACGCCATCGAGGAGCGGTTCGACGACATCGTCGACTTCGCCGGGCCCGAGGTTCGGGCCGGTCTCGACACGCCGTACCGGCACTTCTCCTCAGGCATGAAGGTCCGCCTGGGGTTCGCGGTGATCACCACCCTGGACGAGCCGATCGTGCTCGTCGACGAGGTGCTGGCCGTCGGCGACCGCGCGTTCCGGGACAAGTGCTACGCCCGGATGGAGGCGCTCCTGGCCGACGGCAAGACGTTGTTCCTGGTCTCGCACTCCGAGCCCGACCTGCGCCGGTTCAGCACGCGCGGGCTCTACCTCAAGCGGGGTGAGCTCGAGATGGACGCGCCGATGGAGGACGTGCTCGACCGTTACAACCACGACCTGGACTCGGAGTCGTGACGAGCGGCACCGACGCGAGCAGCACCAGCCCCGACGGCGCCGCCGTCGCCCCGACCGTGGGTGACGAGGCGGCCCGCGCGGTACACGGTCTCTCCGCCGGTGCCGACGTGGTCCTCCTCGGCGGGGACCGACCGTCCGACATCATGGGCCCCCTGACCGCCCTGGGTGTCTCCGGCTCGATCGTGGCCCTCGCGGGGGCTCTGTCGGACCAGCTCCTGGGCCTGGCGGAGACGCTCGAGCGCACGGGATCCGTCCCCGCCGTGGTCGCTGCCCACGACCTGGTCATCTCCGAGGTGGCCCTGCTCGACCTGCTCGACCGTCCGGGGGTGCGCACCGCCGCCCTGGCGGCCGACCCCTACGCCCTGACCGAGGGCGCCGACCTCGCGACCACCGCCCGGGTCGGGCGGGACGGCAAGCTCGTGGAGTCGGCGGGCACGACGGCGCACGTCGTCACGGCCCCCAACCGGGCGCTCCCCGGCATCCTGCGCATCGCGGCTCCCGACCGGGCCGTCGCCGCGCGCCTCCTGCGTGCCGCTGCCCCGCTGAGCGCGACGTGGGGTTCCGACGCCGTCGCGGTCGCCACCCTCGTCCTGGTCCGTGGCGGGCTCACGGTGCAGGCCAGCCCGCTCGGCCCGTTCGACTGGTCGCGCCCCGGAGTGCGGGCGGTCGGGGCGGCGGGGGAGCCCTGGCGGCAACGACTGCGGGGAGCCTCCCGAGGCGGTGACGGCTTCTTCTCCACGTATGCCGTGCGGCCCCTGTCCCGGCGGCTCACCGCGGTGGGACTGGCCCACGGCTGGACCCCCAACGTCGTGACCATGGTGTCCCTGGCCTTCGGCGTCGTCGCGGCCCTGCTCGTGGCCACCGGCGCCCGCTGGGCCTGGGTCCTCGCTGCCGTGCTGCTGCTCGTCGCGCTGGTCGTCGACTGCGTCGACGGCGAGATCGCCCGGTTCACGCGCAGGTTCAGCCCGCTCGGGGCGTTCCTCGACGCGGTCGGCGACAGGGTCAAGGAGTATGCCGTCCTGGCGGCGGTTGCGGCCGTCGCCGTGCGGGAGGGCTCCGACGGCTGGCCCCTGGCCCTGGCTGCCATGGCGGTGGTGACCCTGCGCCACCTCGAGGACTACGCCTACGAGCACCGGCTGCGTGGTTCGCGGCTCAGCCGTCCCGACCTCCTGGCCGCCTCGGCCACGCGTGACCTCGGTCCGCAGGGCGCCCGGACGACGTTCGCCCCGGCGCCCAGCACCCACACCCAGGTGGTGCACTGGACCAAGAAGGTGGTCCACATGCCCATCGCCGAGCGGTACCTGCTCATCGCGCTGACCCTGCTCACAGGACGACCGATGCTGGTGCTCTGGGTGCTCACCGTCGCCGTCGCCCTCGCCGTCGCGTGGACCCAGGGCGGCCGCGTCGCTGCGGTGCTGGCTCGCCGCGACCCGACCTGGGCTGCGGTCGTGCGGCCCGAGCGGCGGGGCGATCTCGACGAGCAGCTCGACCTCGGTCCGCTCGCGGTGACCGTGGGTCGGGTCGCGCGGCGCACCGTTCCTCGTCGGGCTGCTCGGTGCCGCGGTCCTGGTCGTGGGCGTGCCGTGGGTCCTCTGGTCAGGTCACCTCGGCGCCTCCGTGGGGGCTGCCGCCGTCGGGTTCGTCCTCGTCGCGGTGGCCTGGCAGCCCCCGATCCACCACCGCCTGGCGTGGCAGGCGCCGGCCGTCCTGTGGGTCGCGGAGGCGCTCACCGTGGGGGTCCTCGTCCACCACACCCTCGGGTCGTGGTCGGCCGCTGCGTTCGCCTATGTCGCGGCCATCGCCTACCACCGCTACGACGTGGTGTACCGGCTGCGCGACACCGGGATCCCGCCTGCGAGCTGGGTGGCCGCGGCCGGGCTCGGCACCGAGGGTCGCCTCCTGGCCCTCCTCGTGGTCGCCGCGCTCGCACCCGACGCGGTCGTGCCCGTGCTGTGGGTGGCCGCGGTGCTGCTCGCCGCCGGCTACCTCCTCGAGTCCTTCGTCGGCTGGCGCAGCTGGATCGCTGCGCAGCCTGACCCCCTGCGGACAGGATCTCCGGCATGAGCCAGCTGGCCCACGACCCCGCCGACGACCGGCCCAGCCTCGCCGAGCTCAAGGCGGTGGCGCAGCCCCCGGAGCACATCGCGCGCTACAACGCCGAGCACTGGTCGGGCGCCCTGTACATCCGACACCTGTCGATCTACGCCACGAAGGCGATGCTGCCCACGCACATCACGCCGAACGGCGTCACCTGGCTGATGATCGCGGTCGGGGTGCTGGGGGCGTGCGCGCTGCCGCTGCCCGGGCTCGTCGGACCGGTGGTCTGCGTCCTCGCGATGCAGCTGCAGATCCTGCTCGACTGCAGCGACGGCGAGGTCGCCCGCTGGCGCCAGCGGTTCTCCCCGGCCGGCATCTACCTCGACCGGATCGGGCACTACGCCACCGAGGCCGCCATCCCCGCGTTCCTGGGGCTGCGGGCCGACGGCTGGTCGGTGACCGACCCGCTCGACGTCGGGGGCTGGACCGTCCTGGGTCTGCTGGTGTCGGTCGTGGTCCTGCTCAACAAGGCCTTCACCGACCTCGTCCACGTGGCGCGCGCCAAGACCGGGCGCCCCATGCTCGAGGACGTCGCCGCGACGACGCGCTCCAAGGTGTCCGGCCTCGCCGCCCTCCGACGGGCGATGGGGTACCTGCCCATCTTCCGTGCCTTCGTGGCGGTCGAGGCCTCCTTGCTCGCCCTGGTCGCCGGCATCGTCGACGTCGTCCACGGTGACCTCCTGGGCACCCAGGTCCTCGTCGTCGTCATGGTGCCGCTGGCCGTGGTCACCGCGGGAGGACACCTCCTGGGCGTCCTCACCAGCTCGAGGCTGGACTGAGCGTGCCGGCTCCACGGCGGGTCCGGGTGCTGCAGTGGGCCCAGGAGCACGGCGAGGTGGGCGGCGTGCTCGCCAGCCACGGCCAGCTCACCACCAGCCTGCGCTCCGAGGGCCACGACGTCCGCTACGTCGACACCGGTTCGGGTGGCCGGGCGCTGCGCGCGCTGCCTTCCCTACGGTTCCGTCGGTCGCTGCACCTGTTCCACATCACCCGGCTGTGGCGAGCCATGGTCCTGGCCCCCGTCTTCGCGCTGCTGCCGGGGCGCACCGTCCTGGTGCTCCACTCGGGGTCGACCCTCGGTCAGGTCCGCGACCTGGGCCGACGTGGCGCAGCGGTGCTCAAGGTGGCCCTGCGCGCCTACGACGAGATCTGGGCCGTCAACGACGAGATCAAGGAGGTGCTGCCCCCGGTCCTTCGGCGTCGCGTCCGGGTCGTCACGCCGCACGTACCGGCTCCGCACGACCCCGCCGCGCCGGTGCCGCACCGGGACCCCCATGCCGTGGTCGTGGCGACGAACGCCGGGCTCGAGCACTACCACGCCGACCTCGCCGTCGAAGCGGTCCGCCTCGTGCGATCCGGCACGTGGCCCGACGCGACGCTGCGGATCCTCGCCTACGGCCACGACGGCCGTCACCTCGAGGCGCTGCGACAGCTGGTCGCGGGCGATCCCTGGGTGAGGCTCACGTTCGACTCGCCACCGCAGGAGGTCGCACAGGTGCTGGCCTCGGGTGCGGTCTTCCTGAGGCCGACGGCCTGGGACGGCGACTCCGTCATCGTGCGCGAGGCGCTCGCCGCCGGGGCGCGGGTCCTCGCCAGCGACACCTCTCCGCGGCCGACCGGGGTCGAGCTCGCCACGCTCGACGTCGCGGCGTTCGCCGAGGCGCTGGTCGCAGGGGGTCGCGCGAGCACGGGGGAGGGGCTCTCCGCGACCACCATCCTCGACGCCGCCCACGATGCGATGGGCGCAGCAGCCGGACGGTAGCCTGCGCGGAACGCCGCACGACCACCGTGCGGCGTCCAGCGCGCACGCCGCCCCGCGCCGGTCACCCGACCGGACGGCATACGAGGAGTCCTTGTTGAGCAATCGCACCGTCATCACCTTCGGCACCTTCGACGTCCTGCACGTCGGTCACATCCGGGTGCTCAAGCGGGCGGCAGAGTTCGGTGACCGCCTGGTCGTCGGGGTCTCGGCGGACGCGCTCAACATGGCCAAGAAGGGGCGCAACCCCGTCTTCGACCAGGACGAGCGGGTCGAGATCATCAGCAGCCTCAAGGTCGTCGACGAGGTCTTCGTCGAGGAGTCGCTGGAGAAGAAGCGCGACTACATCGTCGAGCACGGCGCATCCGTCCTCGTCATGGGCGACGACTGGGCCGGCAAGTTCGACTGGGTCAGCGACGTCTGCGAGGTGGTCTACCTGCCCCGCACACCGTCGGTGTCGACGACCGGGCTCATCGAGCACATCGCCAAGATCGCGCCCTGACCGAGCGTCAGGCGGTCGGCGTGCCGCTGGTGGGGGAGTCGGGAGCCTGGGCCGACCGAACCTGGCCCGGTGGGAAGTCGCGCTCGGCCTCGTCGAGCGCGAGGCGGCGGGCGAGCCTGGTGTAGCGCGTCTCGAGGTCGCGGAACCGCAGGTAGGTCGTCACCGTGAAGCTGAGGAACGCCACCACGAGGGCGTAGAGCACCATGTCGGTGCCGCGGCCGACACCGACGAGGTGGGCGATGCGGTTCCACACGTCGGGGATGAGGATCGACACCACGGCGAACGCCGCGAACAGCAGGAGGCCGAGGCGCCGGATCGCCTGGGCCCGGGCTCCGTTGGACCGGAAGAGCCGGGCGACGACCGCCAGGACCACGACGATCAGCACGACCTGGATGAGCACGAGCTTGGTCATCGGAGGATCAGCTCCACGAGGATGTTGACGGCGTTCCAGATGGACTGGCCCTTGGCCTTGGAGTAGTCGGTGTAGAGGATGTGCACCGCGCTCTCGCCGTAGCGCACGTCCATCCCGCCGATCTGGGCGACGAGCTCGGAGGCGTGCGCCATGCGGTTCTGGGTGATGTCGAGGCGTTCCACCACGGAGCGGGACAGCAGCCGCAGGCCGTTGTGGGCGTCGGTGAGCCGCGTCTTCGTGGTGAGGTTGGTGTAGCCCACCGCAGCGCGCAGGACGAGCTTCTTGAGGAAGCCCGCCTGGGTCCGGTCATCGAGGAAGCGCGACCCGAAGACCACGTCCAGCGACTCTGCCCGTGCCTTGTCCAGCATCGCGACGACATCCGCCACCTGGTGCTGGCCGTCGGCGTCGAACGTGACGACCCACCGCATACCGGGGTCGCCCAAGGCGTAGCTGAACCCGGTCTGCAGGGCGGCGCCCTGCCCGAGGTTGACGGGGTGGCGCACCACCGCGGCGCCCGCTGCCTCGGCCTGCGCGGCGCTGGTGTCGGAGGAGCCGTCGTCAACACAGACGACGTGCGGGAAGACCGCTCGCGCCGTGGCCACCACGTCGCCGATGACCTGGGCCTCGTTGTAGAGCGGGATGACCAGCCAGACGTCGTCGTTCATCGTCGGTCAGCCTAGTGGGCCAAAGGGGTCAGCACGTGCGGCGACCTGCCGATCCGCCATCGGCCGACCGGCCGACGCCCGCGTAACGAATCGGCCACGCTGCGATCGCTGCGACCCTTCCCGGTGGGGCTCTTGTGTGACTGTGGGCCGTCTGTCCGTTTCGGGCGGTCCAGCGCCAGCGGTGCACGCGGCGGTCGTGGGCGCTCCGGCGAGCAGCTGTTCCGAAGCCCCCAGAGAGGACACCCCCATGTTCCGAACCGTGCGACGGCATGCCGTCCGTTCCCTCGCCGCCACCACGATCGGGGCCGTGGGCCTCGGGTTGGCCGTGCCGGCCGTCGCGTTCGCCGCCGGCCCCCCGCCGGACCAGCAGTGGGGCGCCAACCAGGCGCGCCCCGTCACCGGGACGAGTCCCGTCGACGGGCACCGCGAGGTCGCCCCCACGCGCAAGGGCATGCAGAGCGCCGCGGTCGCCGCCGGCACCAGCCTCGCCAGCACCGGGATGACCGCCGCGCCCTCGTGGGTGTTCAACGGGTCCGGCTGGGGCCACGGCATCGGCATGAGCCAGTACGGCGCCTTCGAGATGGCCAAGGCCGGCTACACCGCCGCGCAGATCCTCCAGCACTACTACTCGGGCACGACCTACGACGCCGTCCCCGACAGCATGTGGGTCAACGTCAACATCGTCTACGGCGCCTCGTCCGCCAGCGCCACCACCAGCCAGCTGGTCTCCGGCAACGGGGGTGGCGGGTTCACCCTCAGCCTCGGCGGGAAGTCGATGACCTCCGCGGTCCCGGCTAACGTGGCCTTCTCGGTGTCCGGCGGCGTCGTGCAGGCGTCCTGCTCGACCTGCCAGGGGAGCCCGCTGAGCGGTCCCCAGGCCATCCTCAACTGGGACCACGCGCCCTACACCGGTGACCGGACGCTCGTGAGGATCGGGGGGAGCCAGTACCGCGACGGCGCCCTCATCATCACCCCGAAGTCCTCGACGACGATGAACGTCGTCAACCAGGTCCGCGTGCACGACGAGTACCTCGACTACATCGCCGAGAGCCCGTGGTCGTGGAACCTCGAGTCGCTCAGGGCACAGGCCGCGGCAGCCCGCGGCTACGTCCTGGCCAAGTACAACAGCCTCGGCAAGGCCGTGCAGACGTCGTGCAACTGCCACGTCTTCGACACCACGTCCGATCAGGTGTACGGCGGCTACTCCACCGTCCTGTCCAACGGCAACGCCCCCTACTGGGCGAACTGGAAGAACGCGGTCCACGCCACCGGGAGCTCCAACACGACCACCGGCTACGTCGCACGCTCCAAGGGCTCGATCATCTCGGCCTTCTTCTCCTCCTCGTCCGGCGGCCGCACCGAGAACAACGAGGACGTCTGGGGCGGCACGCCCCTGCCCTACCTGCGTGGGGTCGACGACCCCTGGAGCCTCATGCCGAGCAACCCGCTGCGCGCCTGGCGCCAGGTCGCCGGCGGCGGTTCGCTCGCCGCGACGTTCGGCCTCTCGGACGTCGCCCGCCTCGACCTGTCCGACCGCACCGTCAACGGCGGGATCCACACGGCGACCGCGACCTCCTCGTACGGCACCGTGCGCACCATCACCGGTGACCAGGTGCGGACCATCGTGGCCTCCGGGTCGCCGTACTCCGGCCGCGTCAACTCCACGATGATCCGTCACCTCACGCGTCGCCTCTCCGGTGCCGACCGGTATGCCACCGCGGCCGCGGTCGCGACCCAGTCGCCGCTGTCGGCCACGTCGGTCGTCATCGCCGGGGCCGACGGCGCCCTGGTCGACGCATCCGTCTCCGGCCCCTTGGCCGCCACCGTCGCAGGACCGCTGCTCCTCACCCGGCGCGACGCGCTCCCTGCGCCGACCGTCGCCGAGCTGAACCGGCGCGGCAAGGCCGTGAAGACGGCATACGTGATCGGCAGCGAGGCAGTGGTCTCCAAGGCGGTCGCCAGCGCGCTGACCCAGCGCGGCATCACGGTGGTGCGCCTCGGCGGCGCCAACCGCTACGCCACCTCGGCCCTGGTCGCCCAGGCGATCAAGGCCAAGCGGGCGGTGCCGACGGTCGTCCTGGCCAGCGGCACCGACGTGCCCGACACCCTCGTCGTGAGCGGCCCCGCCTCGGCGCTGCGTGAGCCGATCCTGCTCACCCCGACCACCGGCCTGGACACCTCCACCCGCACGGCCCTCGCGGCGACCCGCTCGACGTCCGCGCGCGTCGTCGGCAACGAGTCCCAGGTCTCCGCCGCCGTCGTGGCGCAGCTCAAGGCGGCGGGCGTCACCACCGTCACCCGCCTGGACGGCGCCGACCGGTATGCCGTGTCCGGCTCGATCGCGTCGTTCTACCGCTCGAAGCTTCCCGATCAGTCCGAGGCGGTGCTCACCTCGGGCAGCGACGCCACCCTGGTCGACTCGCTCGTGGCAGGGACGCTGCAGCGCCTCGTGGTGCTCAGCGCCGGGACCAGCCTGGGGGACCAGGCGACGGTGACGCTGCAGACCAGCCCACTGCTCGAGACCCTCACCGCCGTGGGCGGGCCCACGACCGTCTCGGCGGCGACGCTGGCCGCCGCCGCCAACAGCTGACGCCGACGACGAAGGGCCCGCACCAGCCGGTGCGGGCCCTTCGTCGTCGGGCGGTGTGGCGCGTGCCCGGGTGCTCCCCGGACCGCTGCGCGCCCCTCAGGCCAGGCCGGTGGTGAACTTCGGCTCGGTCTTCTCGCGCACCTCGTCCTCGGTGACGCCGTCGGCGAGCTCGCGCAGGACCAGGCCGTCCTCGGTGACGTCGAAGACGCACAGGTCGGTGATGATCCGCTGGACGACTCCGCGGCCGGTGTAGGGCAGCGAGCACTCGTCGACGATCTTGTAGGCGCCGTCCTTGGCGTTGTGCTCCATCAGGACGATGACCTTCTTGGCGCCGTGGACCAGGTCCATCGCCCCGCCCATGCCCTTGACCATCTTGCCGGGGATCATCCAGTTGGCGATGTCGCCCTTGGCGGAGACCTGCATCGCGCCGAGGATCGCGGCGTCGACCTTGCCGCCGCGGATCATGCCGAAGCTCTGGGCCGAGTCGAAGAACGACGCGCCACGGCGCAGCGTGACGGTCTCCTTGCCGGCGTTGATGAGGTCTGCGTCCTCCTCGCCCTCGAACGGGTAGGCGCCGACGCCCAGGATGCCGTTCTCGGACTGCAGCACGATCTCGACGTCGTCGGGGACGTAGTTGGGGACCAGGGTCGGCAGCCCGATGCCCAGGTTGACGTAGGAGCCGTCGGACAGCTCGCGGGCGGCTCGGGCCGCCATCTGCTCACGGGTCAGGGCCATCTCAGGCCTCCTTGCTGGTCGTCGCGTCGGTGGCCGGCGTCTCGCTGCCCGCCCCGGCGGGCGCGCTGGCGCCGTCGGTGCGGGGGCGGGTGGTCCGGCGCTCGATCTTCTTGTCGGCGGCCTGCTCGGTCGTCAGCGCCAGGACGCGGTGGACGTAGATCCCCGGCAGGTGGACCTGGTCGGGCTCGAGCTCACCGGGCTCGACGAGCTCCTCGACCTCGGCGATGGTCACGCGGCCGGCCATCGCGGCCAGCGGGTTGAAGTTGCGCGAGCTCTTGCGGAAGACGAGGTTGCCGTGACGGTCGCCCTTCCAGGCGCGGACCAGGCCGAAGTCGGCGACGATCGCCCGCTCGAGGATGAACTCCTTCTCCTCGCCGTCGACCTCGAAGACCTTGCTCTCCTTGGGCGGTGAGGCCTTCGCGACGGTGCCGTCCGCGGCATACAGCCAGGGCAGGCCGCCCTCGGCGACCTGGGTGCCGGCACCGGTCACCGTGTAGAACGCGGGGATGCCCGAGCCGCCGGCGCGCAGCCGCTCGGCGAGCGTGCCCTGCGGCGTCAGCTCGACCTCGAGCTCGCCGGAGAGGTACTGGCGCGCGAACTCCTTGTTCTCCCCGACGTAGGAGGAGACCATGCGACGGATCCGCTTGTCCTTCAACAGGATCCCGAGGCCCCACTCGTCCACGCCACAGTTGTTGGAGATGGCCTCGAGGTCCTTCACCCCCGTGTGGTGGATCGCGTCGATGAGCACGCTCGGGACTCCGCAGAGTCCGAAACCACCCACCGACAGGGAGGAGCCGTCGACGATTCCGTCGATGGCCTCGGCTGCGGAGGAGACGACTTTGTCCATGGCCGCGACTCTAGTCGGCGCCATGCACGGCTCGTGCGTGGTCCCTCCCCACCGTTCCACCCACCCCGAGTGGCCCGCCCACATGCCACAGACGACCGACCGTGCCGAGGCCACAGCCCGAGGGCGTACGGGTGAGGCGCGCACAAGGGAGGGGGGCGTGGGGGCGGCCCGACAGGCCGTGGCTGGGTCGGTCGGGGGACACGAGGGGGGTCCTCGGGCCTACCATCCGCACCTCCGCTTCGCTCCGGTGCGCTGCCCGCCATACCCACCACGGCCCTACGGACCACCCTCGTGCCCCCCTCCCTCGTGCCGAACGTGCCCAACCGGACGGGACCAACGACCACGCTCGCGCCCGCTCCCTGGGTGCCGCTCGTCTGCGCCATCGGCTGGATGGGGGAGGGCTGGGCGAACTCCATGGTTGTAGTTCGGCTGAAGCGGTTGAGGCGCCTGTCAACGGGTGGGACAAATGACTCGCCTGGTCCGGGAGTGACTCCCGGGAAGGTGTGTCGTGATCGTCCCGCGCCCCGTGACCCGGGGCCCGTCCCCCTGGAGCGTTGCCCGTGTCGCGTGCTGCCCGTGCCCTTGGAGTACTGAGCATCCCCGTCCTCACCGTGCCCTTCGTGGGGGCCGGCGCCCAGGCGGCGACCCTTCCGAGGCCGCCGAGCAAGTCGCTGCCCTCGGCGCTCGACCTGGCCTCGCCGTACCAGGCGCAGCGGCTGTGCGACCCGGTCGCCAAGCCGGGGGTGCTGGCGTTCGCGAAGCTGTTCTCGGGCCACTACGGCCTCGGCACGAGCTCCTACGGCATCATCCGCAACTGCAACAGCGGGGTGACCGAGCACTCCGAGGGACGCGCCTGGGACTGGATGCTCAGCGTCGACAAGCCGAACGAGAAGGCGGTCGCCGACGCGGTGACCGCGTGGTTGTCGGCGCCGGACTCCCTGGGCCGTCCCGGGGCGATGGCCCGGCGCTTCGGGATCATGTACATCATCTGGAACAAGAAGATGTGGCGCGCCTACGACCCCAGCCGCGGGTGGGCGCCCTACACGGGCTCCGTCCCGCACACCGACCACATCCACTTCTCCTTCAGCTGGGACGGGGCCTACGGCCACACCTCGTGGTGGACCGGCAAGGCCATCACGACCATCGACCCGGGCCCGGGGTCGGCCCCCACGCCCACGCCCCCGACCGCGCCAGCCACGTCCTACCCGGTCCTGGCCACCGGCTCGACGGGCCCGGACGTCGTCCTCGCCCAGAAGGTCGTGGGAGCGACCCCCGACGGCCAGTTCGGCCCGAAGACCGAGGCCGCGGTGCGCGCCTGGCAGGGCGCCCACGCCGTCGCGGTGACGGGGGTCGTCGATGCGCCGACGTGGGCGAAGATGGTGTCCCTCAAGCTCGTTCCCGCCAGGGGGTCGGTCCAGCCGCCCGCTCCGGCACCGATCCCGCCTGCCCCCCCGACCCCGGCTCCGACCTCGCCGACCCCGGCACCGGCACCGGCGAGCGACCTCGCGAGGTACGCCTCGACCACGATCGCCAAGGGAGCCACCGGGGCGGCCGTCGTGGCCCTGCAGAAGGCGCTCGCCCTCACGGCGGACGGTCAGTTCGGCCCGCTCACCGAGGCCGCGGTCAGGACCTTCCAGACCCGCCGCAACCTGACCCCCAACGGGATCGTCGGGCCCCCGACGTGGAAGGCGCTGATGGGTGGCTCCTCGGCCACGGCGACCCCGTCGCGCTCCACCGCTGCCCGCACGGCCACGCCATACACGGCGCTCATGTCCACGGTCCTGCACACCGGCTCGCGCAGCGGGGCCGTGAAGACGCTCCAGCGCGCCCTCGGCGGGCTCGCGGTCGACGGCGCGTACGGCGCGCGCACCGCGAACGCGGTGTCGGCCTTCCAGAAGGCCCACCACCTGCCGGCGAATGGCGTCACCGACGCCAAGGTCTGGACCGCGCTGGAACGCCGCGACTACCCGCTGCGTGGCCACTACTCCACGGTCCTGCGGAAGGGGTCGAAGGGCGCAGCGGTGGTCGCCCTGCAGAAGGCGCTGCACATCGGTGCGGACGGGGAGTTCGGACCGCGGACCGAGGTTGCGGTCAAGGCCCTCCAGGGCCGGGCCAGGCTCGCCCGCACCGGGGTGGTCGCGACGGTGACGTGGCAGGCCGTCGAGGCCGAGCTGCGCAAGCGCTGACGCCGCGCCCGGGTCCGTTCGCGACCCGGGTCCGTTCGCGCCCAGGTCCTAGGCCTGCAGCGTGACGCCCTCGGTGACGAGGCGGTGGGCGCGGGCGTCCTCGGTCAACGGTCCGCGGGTCAGCACCACGGAGCCGTCCACGGACCACGCCGTCAGCGCGGCCGTGAGGACCGCAGCGAGGTCGGTTCCGTCGAGGTGGACGCGCACGCCGGGCTCCCAGCCACGGTCCGCCACGACGTGCGCGTATGCCGTGTCGGTGTCTTCCGCGCGCAGCGCCGGTTGGCCGTCCTCGGGTTCGTCCCAGGCGGCGAACTGGTCGCCGTAGGTGGAGAGCTCACGCGCCTCGTCCATGGCCGCGCCGGCCGCGGCCGCGTCGGGGGACTGTCGCGCGAGCGCTGCCAGGGTGACGAGCACCGCTGCGCACTCGGCCGCGCCGGCGGCGGAGGGGTCGGTGGTGACGAGGAGGTCCGGCTCGTCACCGTCCGGTGCCGGGCCCACGACGACGGTGGCGCCGACCGACCACGTCGCCAGTGCCCAGTAGACCGAGCGCCAGTGGGGCGGGAGGTCGAGCCGGACGAGGGAGCCCGGGGCGATGTCGAACTCGTCCTGCAGGGCGTTCGCGGCCTTGTTGACCCAGTTGGCCAGGACCTTGCCGCTGAGCTCGATGCGCTCGCCCTGCGTGCGTCCGGGGGTGTCCTCGTAGAAGGTGATGCGCGGTCGGGCCGGGTCGGATCGGAGCAGCGCGGCGAGGACCATCGAGGGCGTGGGCATGGATCCACCGTATGGGTGGGGGTCCGGATGGGACATGCTGTGTCCCATGGACGCCCCGTCGACGCCTTCGGCCGCCGCTGCGCCCGCCACCGCTGCCCCGACCGTGCCGGGAACGGCCCAGCGGCTCGCCTACACGAGCTGGCTGCGCGTCATCGCGATCGTGGGCGTGGTCTTCATCCACGTGGCCGGGCTGACGTACATCAACCCGGACCTTAAGGGCTCATCCGCCTGGTGGCTGGCGGCCGCCATGGACTACGGCTTCAAGTGGGCCGTGCCGGTCTTCGTCATGGTCAGCGGCGCCGTGATCCTGCGTCCGCCTGCGGTCCCGTCCGCCGGGGAGTTCTACCGGCGCCGCCTGGCCCGCCTCGGGATCCCGCTCGTCTTCTGGCACGCCGTATACGTCACGCTCGTGGTCACCGTCGTCTCGCCGGGGGTGCCCGCCTCCCGCGTGGTCGCCAGCATCCTGACCGGCAAGGCCTACACCGCGCTCTACTTCTTCTGGTTGATCCTCGGCCTCTACGCGCTGGTGCCGCTGCTCTGGCCCCTGGTCCGCGCCCTGAGCCAACGCCAGCTGGTCCTGGCCGGTGCGGGGCTCGCCGCGGTCCCGGCGACCGATGCTGCGCTGCGCGGTCTGATCTCGCTCCTGCGGGACCGACCGGTCGTGGACGCCCCGCCGACCCTCGTGACGCAGTTCGTGCCCTACGTGGGCTTCCTCATCCTCGGGTATGCGCTCGGCCAGGTCGTGCTGCGCGGCAAGGCCCTGCTGGGCGTCGCCGTGGCCTGGCTCGCGCTGTCGGCCGAGCTGGTGCTCCAAGCGGCCCTCGTCGGCGACCCGACCTCGCACGTGGGCACACCCAAGGGCCTGGGCGCGCTGCTCGGGGCCGTCTCGCCGCTGACCTACCAGGGCGCGGTCCTCGGCCTCACCGCCGTGGCGCTGTTCGTGCTCGTCCGCAGCCTGGCGCACCCGTCGTCGGTGTTGGCGGCGCCGGCCGTGGCCCGGCGGATGCGGAGCCTGGGGGACCTCACGTTCGGCGTGTTCGCCTGCCACCTGCTCGTCTTCGCCGTCGTGGCCCGGCTGCCGGGGGTCGACCTCGTCAAGGGTGCTGAGTCGGTACCGGGAGTGCTCGGCATCTCGGGGACCGTCGTCGTCCTGGCGTTCGTCGTGACAGCGGTGCTGAGGCGCATCCCCGGGCTGCGCCGCGTCGTCTGAGCCGGCAACGGCAGTCGAGGTCGATCAACCGGGCGGGGCGTCATCTGCGCACCAGCCGCTGCCGCTAGCGTGGTGCAGTGTGAGCAGCCGCGAGCACCGCAGCTACCCGTACACCCCTGACTCCGGCGACCTCCCGCTGCTGCGCGGTGAGGCGTGGAGCGGCTGGGTCGTCACCCGCACCGTGGTCGGGGCAGCGCTCTGGCTCGTCCTCGGTGCCGTCGCCGGAGCGGTGCTCTCCCTCCTGGGGTGGTGGCAGCCCTGGGTGGCGGGGCCGGTGCTGCTGGTGCTGCTGGCCGTCTCCTTCCGGCTCGCCGCGCGGGTGCCGGTGCGCCCGCTGCCGGTGTGGTCGGCAGTGGTACTCGTGCTGCTGGCCGTCGGTTCGACCGTCTGGGCCGGCAGCACCCACTCCGAACAGGTCCTGCCGCGCCGGGACTCCGGCTCCTACTTCCAGTCCGCGATCGAGCTGGCATCCGGGCACAGTCGTCCCATCGACGTGTCGGCCGACTCAGTGGGCGGACCCGAGGTGCTCCGCATCGACGGTGTCACGCTCGCCAGTCCCGCGTTCTACGCGACCGGCACACCGCAGCAGCCGACCATCCAGCCGCAGTTCCCTCCCGGCACGGCTTCCTGGTACTCCGTGGCCTGGTGGGTGGGCGGTGCGACGGCGACGTTCTGGGCGCCGGCGGTGCTCTGGGGCCTGGCGGTGCTGTCAGTGGGCCTCCTCGGCTCGCTGCTCGTCGGGCCGCGCTGGGGCCCGCTGGCCGCGCTGGGCACGGCCCTGGTCTTCCCGCTCGTGCACCTTGCCCGCTCCACGTACTCCGAACCCGTGGCGCTGCCGGTCCTCGCCGCAGGCCTCGTCGCCCTGGTGCTGGCAGCTCGTCACGCGACCGCGGCAGAGGGGACCGGCGCCCGAGCAGCCGCCCTCGTCGGGGGAGTGCTCCTCGGCGGGGCCATCGTGATCCGCGTGGACGCGTTGCGCGAGGCGATCCTCGTCATCCCGGTGGTCGCCCTGGCCCTCGTCCAGGGACGCGCCCACGCGAAGGTCCTCGGCGTCGCGACCGCCGTCTCGGCGGTGATCGCGTTCGGGCTGACGTGGCTCACGTCCAGCGAGTACCTCGGCAGCATCGCCGGCTCGTTGCTGCCCCTGGCCGCGCTCGGCGTGGCAGTCCTGCTGGCGTCGGGCGCCCTCGTGGCCGGGGCACGGCGCGGGTGGTCCCTCGGGACGCTCGCCCAGGCCTGGCTGCCCCGCGTGCTCGCTGGCGCCTTCGTGGCGATCGGAGTGTTCCTGGCCTCCCGCCCGCTGTGGCAGGTCGCGCGCCAGTCGGCCACCGACTCGGGGTCGAGGGTCGTCGCCGGCCTGCAGCAGCGCCAGGGCCTGCCGATCGACGGCGGCCGCACCTACGCCGAGCAGTCCCTGGTCTGGATGTCGTGGTGGGTCGGGCCGATCGCGCTGGTGCTCGCGCTCCTTGCCGTCGCGGTCCTCGCCCACCGGGCGGCGACCGCATGGGTCGAGGGCCGCGACCTGCAGTCGTGGGTCGGGCCGGCCGTCGTCGCCGTCGGCTCGACGCTGCTCACGCTCTACCGCCCCGGTATCACCCCCGACCACCCGTGGGCGGACCGGCGCCTGATCATCGCCCTGCCCACCGTGGTGCTCCTCGTGGTCGCGTGTGCCGCTGTGGCCTCCCGGTGGTCCACCCGCCGACTCCCGTATGCCGTCAACGTCGCCGTGAGCGTGGGCGTCGCCGCGGCGCTCCTGGTGCCCACCGCGTTGGCCACCCGGCCGCACCTCGACGAGCGCGTGGAGAAGGGTGAGCTCGCCGCGGTCGACTCCGTGTGCGGCCAGCTGCGCGCCGGTGACGTCGTGCTCATGGCCGACTCGCGCGCGGCCAACGAGTGGCCCCAGGTGGTCCGCGGCTACTGCGGGGTGGCGGCGCTCTCGACGACCACGGCGCTGCGCCAGGACCCCCCGCGCTTCAAGCGGGCCGTCGACCAGATCGCGTCGGCCGTCGGCGCACGGGGCGGCCGACTGGTGCTGCTGGCCGCAGACTCGACCAAGGCGCTCACCGACCTCGGCCTGGACACGGCGGTCGTCGGGTCCGACGTCCGCGTCAACGAGGACGCGCGCCTGCTGGAGCGCCGGCCCGATGCGCTGGTCGAGCTGCCGGTGCAGGTCTGGCTGGGCACGCCCCGCAAGTAGTCGGCGAAACGCTGTTCCGCGTTCGCCATGTCGTTCCATCAGTCCGGCGCCTGCTGTCGGTTCGAGCGAGGCTTCAGGACCGGCGGGCGAAGGCGTCGGGGGCGAGGCGGCGCACCGCTGCATACGTGCCCTTGTCTGCCGCCACGATGATGCCGGGCGTGAGCACCGTTGGTGCGTATGGGGTTCCGTCGGGGTGGCCGACCACGCCACCCGCCTCGGTGACCATCAGTGCGCCGGGCGCGTGGTCCCACGGGCTGTTGCGCGCGTAGAGGATGTAGTCGGCGGCGCCCTCCATGAGGCGGGGGTAGTCGACTCCGCAGCAGACCCACGAACCGACCAGCGCGGGCAGCGAGCCGAGCGAGTGGCCGCGCAGGGGCCAGATCGAGGTGACGCCCCGCGGGGGGACATCGTCGGCGACGGGCTCGCGCGTCACGCGCTCGCCGTTGCGCCAGGTGCCCGCGCCCTTCTCGGCGACCCAGGCGACCTCGTGCTCGGGCTGCCAGATCCACGCGCGCACGGTCTCGCCGTGGCGGACCTCGCTGACCATGACCGCGTGGTCGGGGGAGCCGTGGACGAAGTTCTTGGTGCCGTCGACCGGGTCGACCGTGAAGGCGTGTTCGGCCCGCACGTAGCGGTCCAGGGTGGTCGGGTCGGTCGAGGTGCGCTCCTCGCCCAGGACGAACGCGCCCGGGAACGCCGCCGTCAGCTCACGCGTGAGGATGGCCTCGGACTCCTGGTCGGCGATCGTGACGAGGTCGCCCGGGTTCTTCTCCATGACCTCGCCCTCGGCGAGCGACCTGAACCGCGGCGTGATGACCTCCGCCGCGACGGACTTCATGAGGTCCAGCACCTGTCCCGTGTCCACGCCCCCACCGTTCCACACGTGGTCGTCAGCGGCGAAACCGGAACGCCGCCGCCCCTTGCTCACCCCCGCTCCGGCCGCCCCCACTCCGCCCCTTGCCCGACAAGTTCGGAGGATCGCCGGGGCCCTGGCACGGCGGATGCTCCGAACTACGGGGGCTGTGGACAACGAGGAGGCTCAGGCGCGAGAACCGGCACGGTGGTGCGGTGCCGATCGACTGGGGAACGCTGCGCCTGATCGCGTCCGGCCAGTGCGACCTCCTCACCCGTCGACAGTGCCTCGATGCGGGTATGACGGATGAGGCCGTTCGATGGCGCGTCACCTCGGGGAGGTGGGTGCGCTCGCACGAGGGCGTCTACCTGACCAGGCCGGGGCGCGCCGACTGGGATGGCCGCGCCATGGCGGCACTGCTCCACGCGCTGTCGGGTGGGCCGGTCGCCGACGCGGCTCTCTGCGGTCGCAGCGCCGCCCACCTATGGGGCCTGGAGCCCCGCCCTCCGCGCCAGATCGAGGTGGTCATCCCCGAGCGGCGCCGGGTGGCGGCCCCCAGCGGCGTGCGCGTGCGGCGGGCGTTCCGGTTCGACGCCGTCGTGCACGACCTGGCTCAGCCGTGGCGCACGACGGTGGCGGCCACCGTGCTCGACGTCGCCACGACCGGAACGCCGCTGGACGCACTGTCGCTGGTTGCTCGAGCGGTGCAGAAGGAGCTCGTCACGACCAGCGAGCTCTCGCAGGAGCTGGCCGCGCGCGCCGGCCACCGCCACTCGCAGATCCTGCGCCGGGCCCTCGTGGACGTGGACGCCGGTGGCGAGAGCGGGGCCGAGCTCCTCTACCTGCGTGACGTCGAACGGGCCCACGCTCTGCCGCGGTCGGTGTCGCAGTCGCCGTCAGAGGTCGGCAGGCGACGGCGGCACGACCACGAGTACACGGCATACCGGCTCATCGTGGAGGTGGACGGTCGGCTCGGGCACGAGCAGTGGTCCGACCGGGTCCGTGACGGTCGCCGCGACCGCCAGCTGCTCACCACAGCCCGGCTGACGACCCGCGTCTTCTTCGCGGACGTGGCGCTCGAGCCGTGTCGGACCGCGGCCGAGGTGGGCGCGATCCTGGCCGGGCGGGGCTGGCTCGGGCGGCCACGACGCTGCCGACGCACCGGGTGCGTGGCGGCAGCCTGAAGCTGCGTCGTTCGGAACATCCGGCGGGTCCTGGCCCCGCGGTTGCTCCGAAGACCGTGGACTCGCGTGCCTGGGCGTGGGGGAGGCGACCGGCGGGTAGGCTCGGCGCCGAGATGAGCGAGCACACCAGCACCGGTCCGGCAGTCCCCGCGACGACTCCGGAGACCGAGATGATCCCGACCTCCCAGCCGGCCCAGGCCCCGTCGGCGACGCCGACCGAGCAGTTCCAGGTGACGCCGGCGCCGACCGTGCAGGTCCCGGTCGACCCCCAGCCCGCCGTGCACCCGGCGGACGCGGCCTACCTGCCGAGCACCGCGGGCACCCCGCAGAGCGCGCACGACGCCGACAAGCCCTACGTCACCATCGTGCTGCCGTGCTTCAACGAGGCCGAGCACGTCCTGCAGGAGATCGAGCGCATCACGACGGCGATGAACTCCAGCGAGTTCACCTACGAGCTGCTCTGCATCGACGACGCGAGCACCGACAACACCCTCGAGGTCCTCAACCAGGCGGCTCGCGACTACGCCGAACATCCGGGTGATGCCGTTCCGCCGCAACGGTGGCAGCGGCACGGCCCGCCGGATCGGCACCCAGCAGGCGTTCGGCGAGATCGTCGTGTGGACCGACGCCGACATGACCTACGAGAACGAGCGGATCCCCGAGCTGGTCCGCATCCTGCGCGACGACCCGACCTACGACCAGGTCGTCGGCGCCCGCACCACGGAGGAGGGCACCCACAAGTGGGCCCGCGTCCCGGCGAAGTGGCTCATCCGCAAGATCGCCGAGAAGCTCTCCAACCAGACCATCCCCGACCTCAACTCGGGTCTGCGCGCGTTCCGTCGCGAGGTGTCGCTGCCCTACCTGCGCCTGCTGCCCCCCGGCTTCAGCTGCGTCACGACGATCACGCTGGCGTTCCTGAGCAACCAGCACGACATCAAGTACGTCCCGACGAGCTACGCCAAGCGCGCCGGCGTCAGCAAGTTCCACTTCGTCCACGACGCCTACCGCTACATCCTCCAGGTGCTGCGCATGGTCATGTACTTCGACCCGCTCAAGGTCCTCATGCCCCCGGCGCTGTGGCTGGTCGTCATCGGCCTCGTCAAGGGCGTCGTCGACATGGTCCGCCACCCGTTCTACTTCCCCGCCAGCACGGTGCTACTCATCGTCAGCGGCATCATGATCGGCTCGCTGGCCCTGCTGTCCGACCTCGTCGTGCGTTCGCGCACGGGCGTGTGAGCGCGCTGCAGTCTGCCGCGTGGCCGGCTCTCGTGAGCCCGCCCCCGGTCGCGGAGACCCGCCTCCGGTGACCCCGCTCGCAGCCCTCAAGGTCGCGGTCGTCGGCCCCACCCACCCCTACAAGGGCGGGGTGGCGGCCCACACGACGAGCCTCGCGCACGAGCTCGCCGAAGCCGGCCACGACGTCACGCTGGTGTCGTGGTCGCACCTGTACCCGTCCAAGCTCTACCCCGGTGAGCAGGCCGTCCCCGGTGGCGCCCCCGACGTGGAGCCGTTCCCGCGCACGGTCCGCGCGCTGAGCTGGGCCCGACCCGACACCTGGGTGCGGACCGGCCGCCGGCTGCGCGGGTTCGACGTGGTCGTCGTCGTCCACGTCATCCCCGCGGTCGTCCCGGCCCACCTCACCCTGCTGCGCGCGGCAGGGGCCGGACGCCGCGTCGTGGGCGCCAGCCGTCGTGTCGTCGGCGCCGGGCGTCGTGGCCGGGGCGCCCCCGGCGCCGCCCACCCGGGCCCGCGCACGGTCGTCATCGCCCACAACGTGCTGCCCCACGAGACGCATGTCGGCGACCGTGAGCTCATGCAGCAGCTCTTCGAGCGCGTCGACGCGGTCCTCGTCCACAGCGACGAGCAGGCCCGCCTGGCCTACGAGCTGCACGCCCCGCGGGTCTCGGTCACGGACCTCCCGCCGCACCTCCCCGGGGGAGCGCCGGTCGACCGCCCCGCCCATGACGGCCCTCCCCGGCTGCTCGCACTCGGGATGGTCCGCGACTACAAGGGTGTCGACCTGCTCATGGAGGCGTTGGCCAAGGTGCCCGGCCCCACTCTCACCGTCGCCGGCGAGATGTGGGGCAGCAGCGGCGAACGCGTCAAGGAGCTCGCCCGCGACCCGCGGCTGCGTGACCGCGTCGAGGTGCACGGCGGCTACGTCCCCGCCGACCGGCTCGCCTCGTTGCTCGCGTCGCACGACGTCCTCGCGCTCACCTACCGCAGCGCCACCGCCTCCCAGAACGCCCTGCTCGGCCGTCAGCACGGCCTGGCCGTCCTCGCGTCCGATGTCGGCACGTTCGGGTCGCAGGTCCGCGACGGCGTCGACGGGCTCGTGGTGCCGCCCAGTGACGAGGGAGCCCTCGTCAAGGCCCTCGAGCGGCTGGCCGAGCCCGGCTACGCCGACGAGCTCCGCTCCCGGGTCCGTCCGCCGGACCTGTCCGGGCCCTGGGCCAACTACCTCGGCACCCTCGAGGCCCTCGCCGCCGTCGAGCCGGCGGTCGAGCCCGACGACGACACCGAGACGGTCGTCCCCGACGTGGGCACGGCCCCGACCCCGCCGGTCGGCAGCGGACCGTCTGCAGTGGTCGGCCACCTGCGCCACCGCGTCAGCTCGTCGGTCCGAGGCCTGGTCGCCGCGTCGCGACCCGAGGTGGAGCTCGGCCGGGCCGACCTGCCCGAGTGGATCAGGGCGTCCGACATCCTCGCCGACGGCCACGACGCCGACGACGTCAAGGCGTTCGCCAAGCGCCTGGGCCTCCCGCGCTGTGGTGACGGCATCGCCGCCTGGGCGGCCCTCGGTGCCTTGGCCGCCATCGTCCGGGTCAAGGACGACGGCCGCCGCAGCGCGGTCATCGTCGACGAGTCCGGCACCCGGTCGCCCCTGTCGCGGTGGGCGCGCGCCATCGGGTTCGCACCGGTCGAGCTGGAGCTCACCGGGCACCGTTCGAGCGTCGAGGTGCTCGACGTCGACACGGCTTCGCTCGACGTCATCGCCCGGCTGCACCCCGGCGGCTGCGACGCCGATGACATCGACGAGGCGATGAGCCAGGCCAGCTGGGCGTTGAAGTCCGGTGGGCTGCTCTGCGTCACGCTGCCCATCGGTCCGTCCAGTGCCGAGGGTGCCCTCGGCCCCGGTGACGTGCGCGGCGTCCTCGCCCGGTCGCACGACCTCGGCTTCGTCCTCGTGGGAGACCTCGACGGCGACATCACCGGACGCATGCGCGAGGCGTCCGGCACCTCCACCCGCACCGACACGGCATACGGGCTCCTTCGACTCACCCTGAGGAGGCGCTGATGACCCGCGCCCGGCTCTTCACCGCGATGCGCATCGTGCTGGCCCTGCTCGTGGTCACCGCGGTGTCGGTCGCGGTCGCCCGCAACTGGGCCGAGGTGTCCCAGGACATCAACAAGATCGACGGCCGCACCTTCGCGCTCGCGGCGTTCCTCGTCTGCCTCCCGCCGATCTTCACGATGCTCGGGTGGAGGGTGCTGCTCGCCGACCTCGGCACGCCCCTGCACGTCGCCCCCTCGGGCGGGGTGTTCTTCGTGGGCCAGCTCGGCAAGTACCTGCCGGGTGCCGTCTGGAGCATCGTCGCCCAGGCCGAGATGGGGGCGCGGCTGGACATCCCGCGCCGTCGTTCGGCGGTCGTGGCGTTCACGACGGTGGCGGTCGCGGCCATCTGCGGCCTCATCGTCGGCATGCCCGCGGTGCCGTTGCTCATCACCGGTGGCAACGCGTCGACCACCGGCTGGGTCGCGCTGTTCATGGTGCCGCTGCTGTGCCTGGTGCTCTGGCCGCGCCTGCTCAACTGGCTCATCGCCACCGTCCTGCGGGTGCTCCGCCGCGAGCCGCTCGAGCGCCAGCTGTCGGGACGGGCGGTGCTCGGCGCCAGCACGCTGTTCATCGCGGCGTGGATCTGTTCCGGCCTGCACGCGTGGGTGCTCGCCCGGGCCACCGCCACCGGTACCGCCTACGACGGGTCGACCCTGGCCCTGGCCACCATTTCGGGGTTCGCCCTGGCGTCGTCCCTGGCGATGTTCAGCGTCGTGCTGCCCGCAGGCGTCGGCGTGCGTGAGGGCCTCCTCGTGCTCATGCTCGCCCCGGTCACCTCGACCTCCGCGGCCACCGCCGTCGTGGTGCTGTCGCGCTTCCTCACCGTCATGAGCGACGTGCTGTTCGCCCTCGGTGGATGGCTGTACGCCCGCTCCCACCACCTGCTCACCTCGCCCGACGAACGTGAGCAGGACCAGGTCGTGGTCGACCGTCCGACCGGGCGATAGATTGCCGCAATGACCACTCCAGACGAGGCCACGACACCAGGGACCTCGGGCCAGGTGGCAGCACCACCCGGGGGACTCCTGCTCGCCGTCGCCAAGCGTGGGGCCGAGCGCGTCCTGTGGGGGCGCGTCGCCCTGCAGCGCCGCGCCGAGACCCGCCGGGGGTATGCCGCGAACCGTCCCGTCCCGAGGTCGGTCGAGCCCACGGCCGTCCTGCGCACCCGCGCCGACTGGGAACGCGCCGTGGCGGAGGGCCACCGACTGCGCCTGCCGCTGCACCGCGACCAGCCGAAGAACTGGGACGCCCTCGGCGCCGTCGGTGCGGTGCTGACGCTGGCCGACGACGGCACCCGGTCGGCCCGGGTGATGGACGCCGGCAGCGCGCGCTACTCACCCGTCCTGCCCTGGCTGCGCCTCTACGGCCTCGGCGACCAGCCGGGCTCCCTGCTGGGGATCAACCTCGAGTTCGGTGACGAGGTCCGCCGCGACGGTGTCGTCTTCCGGCACGGCGACGTCACCGCCACGGGCCTGCCGGACGGTTCCCTCGACGCGATCACGTGCATGTCGGTCATCGAGCACGGTGTGCCGATCGAGGGGTTCCTGACTGAGAGCGCCCGCGTCCTCCGCCCGGGGGGCGTGCTCAGCGTCTCGACCGACTACGACCAGGAGCCCCCGGACACCACCGGCCGCACCGCCTACGGCAGCGAGGTGAAGATCTTCGCGCCCGAGGACATCCGCCAGCTCGTCGCCACGGCCGAGCGGGTGGGCCTGGAGCTGGTCGGCGACCTGTCGACGTCCGATGACCTGTCCCACGAGGAGCGTCCGGTCCACTGGGACCGCGTCGGTCTCGACTACACCTTCATCCTGCTGACCTTCCGCCGCCGCTGACCCATCGGCCGGGCCCGTTCGGCCTCCCGTGACCGGGCCCCGCACGTCAGACAGGTATGCCGCCCGCGGTGAGCGGGCGGCATACCTGTCGTTGCGTGGGAGGGAGGCTCAGGCGGCGCCAGGCTCCTGGGTGTCGCTCTTCGGGTACTTCTTGACGAAGTCGACCACGGCCTGGCCCGAGAGGTTGCCGCACATCTGGCGGTGGCCGGCGTCCTTGGCCCAGTGGACCAGCGCGTAGGGCTTGCCGGCCGGGAACGCGCCCCGGCTGGCGTCCCACTCGACGACCTTGAACTTGCCGGAGGACTCCGGGAGCTTGTTGCCCTGGTCGGCGACGTCCTTGAGCAGCGTCGTGTCCTTGACCTTGCTGCCGTCGTACCAAAGGATCGTGTAGCCGTGCTCGAGGTTGTGGACCAGGGTCTCGAGCACCGGGCGATCCGTGGCGGTGTAGAAGTCGCGACCGCTGACGTCCGGCACGGCGAAGTGCGGGCCGTGGCTCGGAGGGATCGTCGTGTACTTCACCGTGGTCTCGTTGGGCTTGTTGGTGCCCGGACCGACGTGCTCGCCCGTGCCGCCGCCGGCGTCGGTCGTGGGGGCGTCGCAGCTCGCGGCGGCGACGGAGACCCCGAGGTTCGGGAGCTTCTTGCCCTTGGCGTCGTTGACGGCGTAGAGGACGACCGCGCCCAGTCCCACCAGCAGCACCGCACAGCCGGCGGCGATGCCTGCCTTGACCTTGCGCTCCTTGGCCTTCTGCTGGTTCTGGATCTCGGCCAGTCGGGCCTTGCGGTCCTGGCTCGCACGCTTGTTGCTCACGGGTTCCTCGGTGGCTCGGGGGCGGGTCGCGCAGAGTCTACGTGGACCGCCTGCGCTCGTTGTCACCCCAACGCGCGACAATTGCCCCATGTCCCCGACGGTCGAGCAGACGCGCGTGTGGCGTCCCGTCCGACCGGTCTCGGTGGGGCTCGTCATCTCGATCCTGCGCCGTGGTGGGGGTGACCCGACGTTCCAGCCCGATCGCGGGCAGGGTTGGTGGCTGGGCCTGCCCACGCCGCAGGGCCCGGTGACGCTGCGTCTCGTGCAGCGTTCCGACGACGGCGAGGTGACCGCCTCCGCCTGGGGTCCGGGGGCGGAGTGGGCGCTCGCGCAGGTGCCCTCGCTGCTCGGCGAGGGCGACGACGAGAGCGGGTTCGTGCGCCCACCACCCGCAGGTGGCCAGGGCCCACCGTCGGTATGCCGCGTGGCACGTCCCGCGGTCCGGCCTGGTCCTGCACGCGCTCGTCCCGGCCGTGATCGAGCAGAAGGTGACCGGCCAGGAGGCGTTCGGCGGGTACCGCGTCCTGGTGCACCGGTTCGGGTCGCGTGCCCCGGGGCCGGGGGAGGCCCGCAAGCTGTGGGTGGCTCCCGACGCCGCGACCTGGGCCGCGGTGCCGTCGTGGGAGTGGCTGCGGGCCTCGGTCGACGGCGCCCGCTCGGCCACGGCCGTCCGGGCGGCGAAGGTCGGCCGGGCGGCTGGAGGAGTGCGCCGCCATGTCGACCACGGACGCGCGGGCCCGGCTGCGCGCCATACCGGGGATCGGGGTGTGGACCTCCTCGGAGGTGCGCCCAGCGCGCGCTCGGTGACGCCGACGCGGTGAGCTTCGGCGACTACCACGTGGCCAAGAACATCACGCTGGGCCCTGCTCGGTGAGGCCAAGGACGACGACGTGCTGGCCGAGCTGCTCGAGCCCTACCGCGGGCACCGCTACCGCGTGCAGCGCCTGCTCGAGCTCGACGGACACTTCCGGCCGCGTCGGGGTCCGCGGATGTCGCCCCGCACCCACCTGCCGACCGGCCGTCGCTGACCCGCGCGGCGCTCAGCGCTGGCTGACGTTCAGTGCTCGGTGACGTTCAGCGCTCGGTGACGGTCAGGGAGGCGGCGTCGGCCGGAGCCTCGGGCGGGACGTCGACGTCCAGACCCTCGCCCCACAGGGCGACCTGGAGGCGGGACACCACGACTCCGAGCTCGTAGGGGGTGGCGGCGGAGACGCGCAGCTCCGGGTCGCCCGCTGTCGACGTGCCCACGTCGACCCCGGCGGTCTCGCACTCGCGGAGCGCTACCGCCACAGCGCGCGCGACCCGGTGCCTCGACGGGTTCCGGTGCGACAGAGGCGATCCCGACGTCGCGCGCGGCACCGGTGCCGGGTGGGACGCCCAGTGCCGATCGGACCGCCTCGGCCTGGCCGAGGCCGAACCAGTCGCCCGGACCGGTCCGCACGAGGCTCCGGGCGCCGGCCCCCGCCTCCGCGGTGGCCCAGGGGGTGCCGCGCACGACCGCCGCGGGGATGGCGTCGGCCTTGCCCTTGACCAGGTCGGCGGCAGCCGCGAGCTCGTCGGCGACGGCCCGGGCGGTCACGGCCAGCGGGCGCCCGTCGGCGTCGACCGCGCCGCGCAGGTCGTCCAGGACGGCGACGCCGCTGGCGCCGAGGGCGAAGTCGGTCTGGCCGCTGCGCCACGGCCTGCCGGCCGTGTCGCTGAGGACCACGCCGAGCCGGGTCAGCCCGGTCGTCGCCAGCAGTGCCTCGCGGAGCCGGGTCGCCTCGCGCGTCGGGGTCGGCCGGCAGCAGGAGGACGTCGTCCCGGTCGCCGGTGTTGGACGCATCGACCCCCGCGGCGGCCATGACCGGTCCGGCCACCGCCTCGACCACGGAGGTGAGGCGGTCGCCCGAGCGTCGTTCGGCGACGGTGCGCACCGTCTGGGCGGCGACCGCCAGCGAACGGTCGCGTCCGTCCGCCCACAGCCCGAGGGCCTTGGAGACGACCTTGCTCGACACCACCAGCACGTCGCCGTCCACGAGGTCGGCGTCGTTGGCGTGGGCCGCGGCCAGCAGCAGGGCGGGGAGGTCGTCGTCGACCGTGATCTCGGGGATCCCGGTCAGCGGGAGCACGACCAGGCCCGGCACCGTCACGCCCCCTTGAGCTCGAGGGCCAGGTCGAGGGCGGCGCCGGCGATGTCGGCGGCCGCGTCCTGGTCGGTCATGAGCAGAGGTCGGCCGCGGACGGCGGCGCGCCGCAGGCGCACCTGCGACTCGTCCTCGCTCGCGACGAGCCACCCGTCGAGGAAGTCCTCGTAGAGACCGGCGACGGCCGACGGCGTGCACTCCACCCCGATGGTGGCGAGGCAGGCGTCGGCGTGGCCGCGCACCGGCATACCGCCGATCAGGGGTGAGACGCCGACCACGGGAGCAGCGCTGCCGCGCAACGCATCTCGCACGCCGGGCACGCCCAGGACGATGCCGATCGAGACGACGGGGTTGCTCGGTGGCAGCAGCACGACGTCGGCCTGGCGGATCGCGTCGAGGACTCCGGGTGCGGCGGTCGCACGGTCCATGCCGACGGCGACGAACCGCTGCGCCGGGAGCGACGCCTGGTGGCGCACCCACCACTCCTGGAAGTGGATCGCGCGCTGGCCTTCCTCGTCCTCGACGACGACGTGCGTCTCGACGGGGGAGTCGGTCATCGGCAGCAGCCGGATCCGCTGGTCGGGCAGTCCCCACCGCTGCGCGAGCCGGGCCGTGACCTCGGTCAGGGACAGTCCCTGGCCCAGCCACTGCGAACGCACCACGTGCGTGCCGAGGTCGAGGTCGCCGAGGGCGAACCACTGCGGCACGGCGCCGTATGCCGCCAGCTCACCCTGGACGCGGTGGCTCTCGTCCGCGCGTCCCCAGCCCTGTCCCTCGTGGATCCCGCCGCCGAGGGTGTAGAGCAGCGGTGTCGAGGTCGGGGCAGACCCGCAGCCCGAACAGGCTGATGTCGTCACCGGTGTTGCCGATGATGGTCAGCTCGCTGTCGGCGAGGTCGGGGGAGCGGTCCAGGTGGGTGCGGAGGCCGCGGAGGAAGCGGGCCCCTCCGACGCCACCGGCGAGTGCCGTGATGCGCATGCGGGCAGTCTTCCAGTCGTGGACGGAGCCGACTGCGGCAGCCCGGCGCGGGTGGCACCACGGGAGGTGGCTCGACGGCTTTCCAAGGGCGGTCACAGGATCCGGACAGGAACCTCCTCCACCGTCTCCGGATGACCTCACGAGACCCGAACCGCCTCCTGCGCACGATCCGCCGCACGACCGCTGGATCCCTCGTGGCCGCAGCCCTCGGGTCGGGCGTCGTGGCCGTGCACCTCGCGGCCGACCAGGCCAGCGCCGCTGCCGCTTCACGCGCCGATGGAGCCCGAACGGTCGCGCAGCAGGAAGCCGCGCCGCGCCCTGCGGCCGTCCCGACACCCGAGGCGAAGCGGACGACGCAGACCCCGACCAAGACCGACCAAGACCAAGCACCCACCACGCCGCCTCCCGGAGCACAGCCGCCTCTCGGAGCACGGCGCGGAGCACCTCGACGCCGACCCGGACCAGGTCGTTCGCGCCGGTGGCGCCCGTCCAGCCGAGCAAGGCGCCACCCCAGTCGAGCAGCGGCGGGTCGTGACCCTTGAGGCCGGGCACGCCGCTCTCACAGGAACCCCACATCCACCCCGGACCGGTCCCGTAGGCGCTGCACAGGAACCCCACAGCGAGCGAGCCCACGGTGGAACCACCACCCACGAGAAGGGACCCAACCCATGAGCAAGCAGCGCAGCCCGCTGACCCTGGCCCGTCGCTGGACGGCCGGCGCACTCCTCGCCTCGACGCTCGGCGCCGGGGTGGTCGGCGTGCACCTCGCGAGCGACCAGGGACGGGCCACCGCCAGCGCCAGCACCACGGGGGCAGGCACCACGAGTGCGGGAACGACCTCGTCGGGTGATGCCAGCAGCTCGTCCGGGGACGACGGGACCACGTCGAACACCACGTCGAACAGCACCTCCGGCTTCGGGTCCGTCTCCGGGGTCACGCCGGGCTCCAGCGCACCGCAGACCAGCACGAGCGGGTCGTGAGCGCCGTGGACACCCAGACCGCGCACGTCGCGCAGAACATGTTCACCGCCTCGGCCTCCTTCGACGCGATCGGCACCCACCACCACCTCATCGTCACGCGGCCCGAGACCCTCGGTGCCGCCATCGCCATCGCCCGCGACCACCTGGCCGACCTCGACGCCGCCGTGTCGCGGTTCCGCGACGACTCGGAGGTCAGCGCCCTCGCACGACTCCGCGGCAGCGAGCGGGTGAGCGCCGTCGTCTCGCCGGTGTTCGCGGACAGCCTCGCCGCGGCCCTGCACGCGGCCAGCCTGACCGACGGGCTCGTCGACCCCACCGTCGGAGCAGCCGTGATCGCGTCCGGGTACGACGCCGACCTCGACGAGGTCCGCGCCCGGGGTCGCCGACCGCACGTGCTCGGCAGCCACCGCGCCGCCCGGGTCGCCTCGGTTCCGGGATGGCGCAGCATCGAGCTCGACCAGGGGCTGCGCCGCGTGCGCGTGCCCGCCGGAACGGTCCTGGACCTCGGGGCGAGCGCCAAGGCGCACGCCGCCGACACCATCGCGATGCTGCTGGCCTCCCGCCTCGAGGGCGGCTTCCTGGTCAACCTCGGTGGGGACCTGGCAGTCTCCGGGGACCTGCCGCACGACGGGTGGCAGGTCGGTGTCGAGGGGACCCGGGGCGAGATCCGCCAGGTCGTCGCCAGCCGAGGCCAGGCGCTGGCCACCTCCTCGACGGGTCGACGCACCTGGACCCAGCACGGTCAGCCCCGCCACCACATCCTCGACCCGCGGACCGGGCTCACCGCCCCCGCCGTGTGGGAGCAGGTCACCTGCGCCGGGGCGACCGCCCTGGAGGCCAACGCCGCCTCCACGGCGGCAGTCGTCCTCGGGGCGGAAGCGCCCGCGTGGCTCGAGGCTCGCGGCATACCGGCTCGGCTCGACCCGGCCGACGGCGGACCGGTGGTCACCACCCCCGGCTGGCCGCACGAGGACACCCGCGGCAGGAGTGCGGCATGAACGAGATCCTGTGGTTCGTGTCGCGGGCGACGGGCACCGCGAGCATCGTCCTGCTCACCGCGGTCCTCGTGCTCGGTGCCCTCACGGCCGGTCGGCGCAGCCGGGCGGTGAGCCAGACCGTCGTGGTCGGCCTGCACCGGTCGCTGGCCCTGGGCACCTCGGTGTTCCTGCTGGCCCACATCGCCACCGCGATCCTCGAGACCTACGTCAAGATCGACTGGATCTCGGCGGTCGTGCCGTTCACCTCCGGCTACCAGCCGCTGTGGGTCGGCCTCGGGACGCTCGCCTTCGACATCATCCTCGCGGTGGTCGCCACGTCGCTGCTGCGGCACCGGCTCTCCAGGCGGCTGTGGCGGGCCGTCCACCTCACCGCCTTCGCCCTGTGGCCGATGTCCCTGGTCCACGGCTACGCCATGGGCACGGCCAACGAGCCCTTGCTGCGCCTCGTCCCCGTGGCGTGCGCCGTCGTCGGCGGCCTCGCCCTCACGTGGCGGGCCCTGGCCAGCCACGCCGACCGCAACCGCCGCCAGGCAGTTCTCACCCAGGAGTGGTCATGAACCTCATCGACGTCCTCGAGCAGGCCGGGCTCACCGGTCGCGGCGGCGCCGCCTTCAGCACCGCCACCAAGGTGCGGGCCGCCCGCGAGCACGGCGCCAGCCTCATCGTCAACGCCTGCGACGGCGAGATCGGGGCCGTCAAGGACGCCTTCGTCGTCGAGCGCCACCTCCCCGAGCTCGTGCGCGGCGCGACGCTCGTGGCCGGCACCAGGGT
Source organism: uncultured Actinomycetota bacterium (assembly GCA_963695205.1). GTDB lineage: Bacteria > Actinomycetota > Actinomycetes > Actinomycetales > Dermatophilaceae > Pedococcus. The sequence goes on from CAVOGI010000008.1 coordinate 300,790, forward strand.
GAGGTATGCCGCCCACCGCGGCTCGGCGACCGAGGCCCGACTGCGCGCGGCCGGGCTCGACGTGCTGGCCGCACCGGCGCGGTACGTCTCCTCCGAGGAGACCTCGCTGATCTCGCTCGCCCAGGGTGGGCTCGCGCGGCCGATGACCAAGCGGGCGCCGTTCGTCATGGGCGGCTCGGACAGCGCCGGGCGACGCATCGACCCGACCGTCGTGCTCAACGCCGAGACCCTGTGGCGGGTGGCCCAGGTGGTCGACCGCGGAGTCGACGGGCCGGGGTGGTTCCGCAGCCAGGGGCTCCCCGACGAGCCGGGGCCGCGCCTGGTGGGTGTCGGTGGGGCCGTCTCCCTCCCGGGGGTCGTCAGCACGGCCGCCGGCGCCTCGCTCGCCGACATCCTCGAGGCCGCCGGCGCCGATCCCGGTCGCCTCGGCCCGGTCATCGTCGGTGGCCTCGGCGGCATCGTCCTGCGACCCGAGGAGGCGGCGACGGTGACGTGGTCGCGGACCGGGCTCGCGCCGTACGGGGGTTCGCCCGGCCCGGGGGTGGTCCACGTGCTGGACCCCGACAGCTGTCCCGTCGACGCGCTCGCGTCGTGGTTCGACCACGCTGCGGGGGAGAGCGCAGGGCAGTGCGGACCGTGCATGTTCGGCCTCCCCGCGATCGCCGCGGACTGGCACGAGCTGGCCGACGGTCGGGGTGCAGCCCGGAGGGGGCAGGCCGGTGCAGCTCGCGAACGCCTTGCCCGCCGGGCGGCCTCGGTCCGGGGCAGGGGTGCCTGCCGGTTCCCCGACGGTGTCGCCGGCCTGGCGACATCCGCGCTGCGCGCCCTGTCCGACCACCTCGACGACCACGCCCACGGCGCCTGCGCCGTGGGCCAGACCCCCAGGAGCAGCCATGACCACGCCCTCGCGCACTGACCGCCCGAGGAGGACCTCCGACCGCCCCACGGTGCGGGTGGACCGCGTCGCCTGCACCGGCCACGGGGTCTGCGCCAGCCTGCTCCCGGGCAGCATCACGCTCGACGAATGGGGCTACCCCGTGGTGCTCACGGAGGCTGAGGGTGGGGTCGACGACGGTGCCGAGGCCCGGGCCGCGGCGGTGCGTTGGTGTCCCGCCATGGCCCTCTACGTCGACCGTCGGAGCTGAGCTACGCCTCGTGGGGGAGGGTGGTGGTCGCCCCGTGCTCGGACCGGCACCGGGGCGACGCGCCACTATCAAGGTTCATGAGTTCGGGCAAATATCAGACTTCCGCTTGACGAACCACGTATGACACGCGTGTAATTCCATTGTTGTCATCGGGTCGGTGGCGGCAACGGCACCGGGTCGAGGAGGAAGCCGTGCACGAACTTCAGTTGGTCGCCCTGGACGGCGGCGACGACACAGAGATGTCCTGGCAGGAGCGTTCGCTCTGCGCCCAGACGGATCCCGAGGCGTTCTTCCCTGAGAAGGGTGGGTCGACGCGAGAGGCCAAGAAGGTCTGCGTCGGGTGCGAGGTGCGCTCCGAGTGCCTCGAGTACGCCTTGTCCAACGACGAGCGCTTCGGCATCTGGGGCGGGCTGTCGGAGCGTGAGCGTCGCAAGCTCAAGAAGCGTGCGGTCTAGTCGCCTTCGTGGCGACCTGCGCGTGACGCCATGACGCTTGCCCCGCCGCACGGATCGACCGACACCGAACTCACGGTGGCGGTCGCCACCGTGACCGCGGTGCTCGTCCTGCGTGGACCCGCCTCGGCCCTGCCGCAGACCCTCGACGCACTGGCCCACCAGGCCCGTCGGCCCGACCGGCTGGTCGTCGTCGACTCCGGCGACGACGGCAACGCTGTCGAGACGGTCCGCGCCCACCTCGACCTCGCGGCCGCCATACCGGCCACCAGCTACGTCACCGTGCCTTCGACGCTCACCGTCGCCCAAGCCGTGCGAGCCGCGCTCGCGACCGAGCGCGCCGACTCCGAGGTCGCAGGGCACGGCGAGGCGGTGGACCCCCTCTCGCAGGCAGAGGTCCCGCACCTGTGGATCCTCACCTCCGACAGCGCCGCCGCCCCGATGACGCTGGCCAGGCTCCTGGACGCCGTGCGCCGCTCGCCGTCGGTCGGTGTCGCCGGTCCCAAGCTGCTCGACTGGACCACGCCCGGCGCGCTGCGTTCGGTCGGGGTGCAGCTCACCCGCAGCGGCCGCGTCATCCCCTCTCCCGTAGTGGGGGAGCCGGACCAGGGCCAGTACGACCGCCGCTCCGACGTCCTCGCCGTGCCCTCGACCGGGATGCTCGTCGAGCGGGAGCTCTTCGACCGACTCGACGGCCCTGACCCGGTGTTCGGCGACTTCGGCGCCGACGTCGACTTCTCCTGGCGGGCGCACCAGGCCGGCCGTCGCGTCGTGGTCGTCCCGAAGGCCACCCTGCGCACCGGCGCGCCCGTGCTCGATGTGGCCGTCGATGGCGTGTCTGCGACTTCGGAAACCACCACGACCGCTGACTCCGCCACGACCGCTGACTCCGCCACGAGGCGGCGACGCCAGGTCCGTCGGGTCGCGTTGACCCGGTGCGCGTGGTGGGCGCTCCCGCTGCTCGCTGCCTGGATCGCCGTGTCGAGCGCCGTCGCCGCGCTGGCCCTGCTCGTCGCCAAGCGCCCACGGGCTGCCTGGGCCGAGCTGTCCGACCTCGGGGCGGTGCTCACTCCTTGGCGCGTCCTGGGTGCCCGGTGGCGTTCCCGCCGCACGCGCACCGTGCGCCGCCGCGACCTCACCGGCCTGTTCGTGCCGTCGTCCACCGTGCTGCGCCACACCGGCGACCTCGTCCACGACCAGGTGTCGTTCGACGACGGCCGCCTCGCGACGTCCACGCAGACCGCGGTCGAGCCCGGACCGGTCGCCGACGAGGTGCAGGACCTCCACGTCCTCGGCTCCACCTGGGCGTCGCGGTTCGCCCGAAACCCCGGCCTGCTCGCGGTCCTGCTGGTGGGCGTCACCTCGCTCGTCGCGACCCGGTCGATGGGGGGCGGGGTCGTCGACCGCCTGTCCCACGGACTGGTGGGCGGGGAGCTCCTGGGCGTCCGCGCCACGGCCGGCGCGACCTGGCACGCGTGGCTGGACGGCTGGCACGGAGCCGGGCTGGGACAGTCGGCCGAGCAGGGACCGCACCTCGTCGTGCTCGCCGCCCTGGCTTGGCTCGTCACCCACGTCCCGGTCCTCGGGGCCCCCGACAGCCCACTCGGTGCCGCGACCGCGGTGCTCGTCATCTTCGGCATGCCGCTGGCCACCCTGACCGCATACCTCGCCGGTCGGGTCGTCACGCGTTCGGCCTGGCCGCGTGGACTCGCTGCCCTGGCGTGGGGGAGCACCGCGGTGCTCACCACGGCGGTCGCCTCCGGGCGCCTCGGTGGGGTCGTCGCAGCGATCGTCCTGCCGCTGGTCGCCGCCGGGTTCGCCCTCGTCGCCCGACAGGGTGGGTCGGCGACCGCCACGGCAGCGACGGTCCTCGCCACCGCCGTGCTCGGGGCGTTCGTCCCGGCCTTCCTTCCGCTCGCAGCCCTCGTCGCCGTGCTCGTCGTCGTCCTCGGGAGCGGTTACGCCCGGCTGCGGGGGTTGGTCCTGCTCGTCGGCCCGGTCCTGCTGCTCGGCCCCTGGGTGGCGGCCCTGGTCGAGCAGCCCCAGCTGTTCCTCTCCGGTCCCGGACTGTCCGTCTGGGGCGCGGGCCAGGCGCTGCCGTGGCAGCTCGCGCTGCTCCACCCCGGTGGCCCCGCGTCGTACCCCGTGCTCGTCTCCGCCCCCATCGTGGTGGCCGGCGTGCTGGGCCTCGTCCGGGGCGGGTCCGGCCGTGGCTGGGCGGCCTCCGCCCTCGCCGGCCTGGGCCTCGTGGGCCTCGCGTATGCAGTCCTCGCGCCCAGGCTGGTCCTCGGCACCGTGCCGGTGGGTGAGCCGGGAGCCGGGAGCGACATCACCGCCTGGTCCGGAACCGGGCTGTACCTGGTGGCCCTCGCCCTGTTGGCCGCGGCGCTGCTGGGGACCCAGGGACTCTCGGTGCGCCACTCGACCGGTGGCTGGGTGGCCCTCCTGCGGTGGCCGATCGCGGCTGCCGTCATCGTGGCCGTCATCGCCAGCGTCGGCTGGACCACGTGGCGAACGCTCGGTGACACCCTCGGCGCCTGGACCGACCCGCGGCCGGCGGTCGCCGTCGACCAGGCAGAGAGCGGCATCGGCAACCGCATGCTGCTGCTCGAGCCCGGGACAGCCGGCCTGGCCTACTCCCTGCTCGGTCGCGAGCCCGGTGACGTCGCGCGGGTCCTGCCGCCCAGCCAGGTCGGTCGACCCGACACGACGGCCCTCACCACTGCCGTCAGCCACCTCTTCGAGACCGGCGCCGCACCCGGCGAGCTCGACCCGGCCCGCGACCTGTCCGACCTCGCCGTCGGTTTCGTGGGCCTGCGCACCGACGGGAGCGACGCCCGCATCCGTGTGCTGGACGGCACGGCCGGCCTGAGTCGGCTGGGGGAGCACGACGGGGTGACGTTCTGGCGCGTCCTCGCCGGTGGCGCCGACAGCGTGGATGTCGCGCTGGCCCCGTCCCGCGCGCGCATCGTGACGCGCACGTCGGACCAGGCCCTCCCGGTCGATGGCGACCACGGCCGGCTCGTCGGCCGCGCCGTCGTCCCGGCGGGGGCGAGCCTGGTCCTCGCCGAGCCCGCTGAGTGGGTCCGTCACGCCCGCGTCACCGTGGACGGTGACGCCGTTGCCCCGACCGGTGGCCGCGCGGCATACGCGCTCCCCGCAGGGGCCCACACGATCGCGGTCCAGGTCCTGCCCTCGTCCTCGACCTGGCGCTGGGTGCAGGGAGCCGCGCTGCTGCTCGCGGTGTTCCTCGCCATCCCGTTCGGCACGCGTGCCTCGAGGAGGCGCAGGTGAACCCTCTGGTCAGCGGGATCGCCCGCGCCACCCTGGCCTCGGCCGCGGGTGTCGGCATCGTCCTCGGCGCCGCCCAGGTCCATGGTCCGCTGGCGCTCACCCCGGCCGGCAAGACCGTCGCCGGTGCCCGCACGAGCACCGATGCCGTCCGCGGAGCGGCTGTCGTGTGCCCCGGTCCCGAGCTCGTGGGGGTCCAGGGTGTCGACGACGTCCGGGTGAACCCGCGGCTCGCCGCCGCGACCGCTCCGCTGCGCACCCTCACGGGTGCTACCCCCGCAACCGCAGCAGGCTCGCTGACTGCCACCGGGCTGCCCGGCCGAGCGGTCACCAGACCCGTGGACCAGCGTGCCGCCAACGCCGTGGCAGACCTCGGCGGCCCCGCCGGTGCCCTGGTCACGGCCACCCAGTCGCTGGCACCCGGTCTCGCGGCGGCCCAGTCCTGGCTCGTGCCCGGTGGAGACCACCGTGCGCTCGCCTCCGCCCCCTGCACGGCAGCGACCGCGGAGTCCTGGATCCTCGCCGGTGGAGGGGCTCCAGGCCGCCAGGAGCGGCTCGTCCTGACCAACCCCGGCGGCAACCCGGTCACCGTCGACGTCACGCTGCACGGGCCTGACGGTGCCGTGTCGACGTCGCAGGGCAAGGGCCTGGTGGTGCCGGCCCGGGGACGCACCGTCTTCCTCCTCGACTCGATCTCCGGCGACCTGACCACCCCCGCGGTGCACGTCGTCGCCCAGGGCGGCGTCGTCTCGGCCGTGGTCAACGACCTGTGGCTCGACGGCACGCGTTCTGCCGGGTCTGACGACGCGGTCGCCGCAGCCGCGCCCTCGCGCGAGCAGGTCATCCCGGCGGTCCTGGTCAACGGCGCTGCCGTCCTGCGGGTGGCGGTGCCCGGCGCCAACGAGGCCGTCGTGCAGGCGCGGGTGCTGACGCCGAGCGGTCCGCGTGCGCTTCCCACGGGTGGTGTCACCAGGATCGACGGAGGCCGCGTCCGCGACATCGACATCAGCAAGCTGCCCAAGGACGCTGTGGCCCTGCAGGTGCGCGCCGACGTGCCGGTCGTCGCAGGGGCGATGGTCACCCGCGGGGCGGCGCCGAAGCCCAGCGACCTCGCCTGGACCTCCTCGACGCCGCCCATCGCCGGGGTGGCCGGGATGCCGCTCGTCGACCCGCCCGGGGCTGCCAGAGGCCTGGCACGGTCACTGGTGCTGACCTCGACCGGTGCCCCCGCCGGCGTCGAGGTCGTCACGGTCGACGCGAAGGGTGAGCAGAAGTCGTTGCGCCTCAACGTTCCCCAGGACTCCACGACCGCGGTCAACGTCGCCGGACTCCGCTCGGTGTGGGTGCACCGGACCCCCGGCACCGGTCAGCTGTACGCAGGGGTGGTGTCCAGCGTGGGCGACGCTGACGGCACCCTGATCACCGCGACCCCGCTGCGTGACGCAGCCCTGCGGACGACCACCGTGGGCCTGCGCGAGGTCCAGCGCTAGTCGGTCTCGCTGTCGCCGTACCGCGGGTCGAGGTCCCCGGGCTGCATACCGAAGAGGGCGGCCACCTGCTCCACCACCACGTCACCGACGATGGCGGTGAGCTCGCGCTGGTCCTGGGCGCGGGCCTCCACGGGCCGGCGGTAGATGACGATGCGCGAGGGCTGCCGGCCGTGGCCCGGGATCACCCGACCGAGCGGTACCCCGTCGCGTTCCCAGGGGGCGGGCTCGGTGGTCGGCACGTCCTCGACCGCGAACTCGACCTCGTGGATCCGCGTCCCCAGGCGGCCTTCGAGCCGGGCGGCGCTGTCCAGCACCAGGTCGTCGAACCGCTGCCTGCGCGACACCATCGCCGGAACCGACGGCCAGGCCAGCGGCCCGCGGACCCCACGCCCGTGGCGGTCCCGGCGCGGCCCTCCGGCACGGGCGGCAGGAGAGCCGGGCGAAGTCACGTCCTCACCCTACGGCGTGCCGAGCAGGAGGGCGTGAGGTCCCGGCATAGAGTGCGCGCGTGAGTCTGTCCAGGAGGTGCTCCCGCACCGCGTGCCCCAAGGCCGCCATCGCGACGCTCACCTACGTGTACGCCGACCAGACCGCGGTGATCGGCCCGCTCGCGACGTATGCCGAGCCGCACACCTACGACCTGTGCCGCGACCACGCCGAGGGCCTCACCGCGCCGCGCGGGTGGGAGATCGTGCGCCTGTCGGGGGAGTACGTCGAGCCCGAACCGTCGCACGACGACCTGCTGGCCCTGGCCAACGCCGTCCGCGAGGCCGGGCGTCCGCGCCTCGGGGAGCAGCCGCAGGCACGTTCGGCAGTGCGCTCCACCGCGCACCCCACCGTCATGGCCTCTGACGAGGGTGCGTCCGGCGCGGTCGAGACGGGTCGCCGCGGGCACCTGCGCGTCCTGCGCGACCTCTGACCCCGCTAGGGTTCGGGCGTGCCCACGCCGCAGCTCGCTGACTTCGTCAAGGCCTATGACGTCCGGGGCCTGGTCCCTGACCAGCTCAACGTCGACGTCGCCTGGGCCCTGGGTGCAGCCTTCGCGCGGGTCATCGTCCAGGCGGACGGTGCCTCCGGGGTGGTGATCGGGCACGACATGCGCCCGTCGTCGCCCGAGCTGTCCCGGGCCTTCGCCGACGGGGTCACCGCCCACGGGCTCGACGCCACCCTCATCGGGCTGTGCAGCACCGACGGTCTCTACTACGCCAGTGGTGCGCTGGACCTGCCCGGCGCGATGTTCACCGCCAGCCACAACCCCGCGCAGTACAACGGGATCAAGCTCTGCCGCTCCGGTGCGCGCCCCGTCGGCCAGGACTCCGGCCTCGCCGATGTGCGCGACCTCGCCCAGGAGCTGCTCGACACCGGCACCAGTGCCGGCCCGTCCGACGTGACCCACGGAACCGTTGTCGAGCGCGACCTGCTCGGCGACTACGCCGCCTTCCTCCGTGGTCTCGTCGACCTCTCCGGTGGGCGCCACCTCAAGGTCGTCGTCGACGCCGGCAACGGCATGGGTGGCCACACGGTCCCCGCCGTCCTCGGCACGGGGGCCGGCCTGCCCGAGCTGCCGCTCGAGGTGGTGCCGCTCTACTTCGAGCTCGACGGGACGTTCCCCAACCACGAGGCGAACCCCCTCGAGCCCGAGAACCTGCGCGACCTGCAGGCCGCGGTCCTCGAGCACGGCGCCGACATCGGCCTGGCCTTCGACGGCGACGCCGACCGCTGCTTCGTCATCGACGAGCGCGGCGAACCCGTCAGCCCCAGCGCCATCACGGCCCTGGTCGCCACCCGCGAGATCGCGCGTGAGGTGGCGGCCGGCACCAAGGCCGCTGACGTGGCCGTCGTCTACAACGTCATCTCCTCGGCGGGTGTCCCCGAGATCATCGCCGAGCAGGGCGCCCGCGGCGTCCGCACCCGGGTGGGCCACTCGTTCATCAAGGGCGAGATGGCGCGCGAGGAGGCGGTGTTCGGCGGCGAGCACAGCGCCCACTACTACTTCCGTGACTTCTGGTTCGCCGACACCGGCATGCTCGCGGCGATGCACGTCCTCGCCGCGCTCGGCGAGCAGGGGGAGCCGCTGAGCCGGCTCACGGCTGCATACAGCCGGTATGCCGCGTCGGGCGAGATCAACTCCACGGTCACCGACGCGGCGGCCTCCACCGCGACCGTCCGCGAGTGGGCCGAGGGTCAGGGCGCGGAGTTCGACGAGCTCGACGGGTTGACCGCGACGCACGCCGGAACCAACGACACCGACGACCGCATGTGGTGGCTGAACCTGCGGGCGTCCAACACCGAACCGCTGCTGCGGCTCAACGTCGAGGCTGCGGACGTAGCCACCATGGAACGGGTGCGGGACGATGTCCTCGCCCTGGTGAGAGGAGAAGGCTGATGGCTGAGCACACCACTGGAGCCCCGATCGAGCCGTGGCTGCGCGAGATCCTGCGCTGCCCCGCCTGCCGTTCGGAGCTGGCTGACGCCACGGGCGACACCGGTCCGGAGCTGCACTGCACGAACGCCGAGTGCGGCCTGCAGTACCGCATCGACGACGGCGTGCCCGTCCTGCTGGTCGACGAAGCCCGCAAGCCGGCCTGACCGGAAGGCGGCGTCCGATGGCTCCCTACCTCGACGAGGCCCGCATCGACAGCGAGGACGCGATCGCCGCCCTCGACAGCCGCCAGACGCTGCGTGGTCTCGCGACGGCAGGCGCCCAGGTCCGTGAGGCCATCGACCTGTCCAGGGAGGGCGGGATCGGCCGGGTGGCCGGTGGGGAGCGCCCACGGTCGGTGCTCGTGGCCTCGCTCGGCGGCTCAGCCGTGGTCAGCGACATCCTCGACCTGCTCGCCGAGCCGGGCTCGCCGGTGCCGGTCAGCGTGCGTCGCAACGTGCCGCTGCCGGGCTGGGTCGGCCCGCTCGACCTGGTCATCGCGGTCTCCCAGTCGGGTCGTGCCGCGGGACCGTTGGCGCTGGCCGCCGAGGCTGCCCGTCGTGGCGCGGCCCTGCTCACGGTCGGTGCGTCGGACTCACCGCTCGCCGACGTCGCGGCCCAGGCGCGCGGGGTGCACATCGACATCGGTCGCGGTCGGGCGACGTCGCGGACCGCGCTGTGGTCCCTGCTGACGCCGGTGCTCCTCGCGGCCGGCGAGCTCGGGATCGTCGACGTGGGGGAGCGCGTCCTGCTCGAGACGGCCGACCGGCTCGACGAGGTCGCCGAGGCGTGCCGGCCGTCGTCGGAGTCCTTCGTCAACCCGGCGAAGGTGCTCGCCACCGACCTCGCCGAGGGCGTGCCCGTCGTCCTCGGGGACGGCCCGCTCAACGGCGTCGCAGCCGGACGGGCCGCGTCGATGCTGGCCCGCACCGCCCGTCTGCCGGCGATCTCCGGCGAGCTGCCCGACGACGCCGCCCAGATCGTGGCGTGCTTCGACGGGCCGTTCACCACCGCGTACGGCGCGGCCGCCGCGGCTCGCAGCGGGTCCGGTTCGGGAGCGGTTTCGGGAGCAGGAGTGACGCGGCGGACATCTTCACCGACCCGTTCCTCGACGGACCGGCCTCGCCGCGCCTCGGCCTGCTCATGCTTCGCGATGCGGCACCGGAACCGCCGACCCGCGAGGGGGCGGAGTCCGCAGCCCTGGTCGACGCCGTGGTCGAGGCGGCCCGTGAGGCGGGGGTGCGCGTCAGCGAGGTGACCGCGCAGGCGGGGCACCCGCTCACCCGACTCGCCGGTCAGCTCGCCACGACCGACTTCGCCGCCACGTACCTCGCGCTGGGGCTCGGCCTCGACCCGGCGGTCTCCCCGCACGTGACCGACCTACGTCACCGCACCGGCCGCTGACCGACGCTCAGGCCTCTGGGGTGGGCACCGCCAGGTCGAGGACGGTGGCGTTCGGCAGGGCGGCGAGATCCCGGGCCTCGAGGAGTACCTTGCTGCCGCGGATCCCGCTGCCGATCACGACCTCGCCGGCCGCGACCACCGCCGAGTCGACCAGGACCGGCCAGTCAGCCGGCAACCCGATCGGAGTGATCCCACCGAACTCCATCCCGGTCAGCCGGACCGCGTCGTCGTGCGGTGCGAAGCTGATCTTGCGCACGTCGAGGTGGCGCCGCACCGTGCCGTTGACGTCGGCGCGCGCGGACGCCAGCACCATCACCGCTGCATACCGGATCTCGCCTGCGCGCTTGCCGGCCACGACGACGCAGTTGGCCGAGTGCTCGAGCGCGACGTCGTACGCCTCGCAGAAGGCCGCGGTGTCGGCCAGGGCTGGGCGTCGATGGGGGCCACCCTCGAGGAGGGGACGAGGGCGATCGCCCCGGCGACCGCCGGCGCCAACAGCTCGGGGTGCGCAGCGGCGGGCTGCCAGGTCAAGGTTCCTTCGGCGCTGCTCATCCTCCGAGGCTAACCGGGGCGCGGTCCTTAGCGGCGGACCGCATCGACCGAACGTCCGAGATCACGCGCGGGATCGCCTGACGGTCAGTCGCAGCGGCTAGGGTCTCGCGACGTGACGACCCGCGGCCGCTTTCCGCAGTGGCTGCTCCCCGCGTTGGTGGGACTGGTCGCCGTGGGACTCGCCTGGGTCAGGTGGGTCAACCCCGCCTCGTGGAACGTCGTTGACCTCGTCGACTTCGTCCAGGCGGGCCGGTCGGTGGTGCACGGGACGGACATCTATGGGGTCTACCCGGGGGTGCTGGCCTTCAACTACCCCCCGTTCGGTGCCGTGGTGTGCGTCCCCTTCGGCCTGCTTGGCGTCGTGGGTGCCACGTGGCTCATGACCCTCCTGTCGCTGGCCTCCTACATCGTGATCGTCCGGGTGAGCCTGCTCCGGTGCGGCGCACGACTGACGACGACCGCCTCTTGGTGGTGGACCGGGACCCTGGTCGTGCTGGGGCTCGCCCTCGAGCCGGTACAACGCACGCTGATCTTCGGCCAGGTCAACCTTGTCCTGGCCGCCCTGGTCCTGCTCGACCTGTTCGTGGTCCCGCGGTGGGCCAAGGGCCTGCTGCTGGGAGTGGCCGCCGGCGTCAAGGTGACGCCTGCGTTCTTCGGCTTCTACTACCTGGCGAAGCGGGACTGGGCATCCGCGGGCCGCTCGCTCGCGTCAGGCGTCGCCACGGTGGCCGTCGGCTGGGTCGTGCAGCCCAGCGCGTCGGCGTCCTACTGGCTGGGGGGCATGGACAAGCTGTCGCGCTTCGGCCAGCAGGCGCTGCAACCGGTCAACCAGTCCCTACGCGCTGTGTGGGTGCGGGGGACGCACGGTGGTGACCCGGGCACGGCATACCTGGCCTGCGCACTGGTCGTCGCGGTCCTCGCCGCGTACGTCTGTCACCGCCTCGTCGCCGCCGGGGAGGACCTCGCGGCGGTCACCGCGCTGGCCGCGGGCTCGCTGCTCGTGTCGCCGATCTCGTGGACCCACCACTGGGTGTGGGTGGTGCCCGCCATGGTGGTCCTGGCACACCGTGGGTCTCGCTGGCAGGTCGTGGTCGTGGGGCTTCTGATGTTCCTGCCACCGATGTGGGCGGCCACGGGGGACCCGCTGCGGCTGTCGTCCGCGGACCAGGTGCTGGCTTCGGCCTACGTGCTGCTGGGCGCCGCGTACCTGATCGGCCTGGCGTGGACGGTGCGCCCCGACGGACGCCGGGAGGTCCCGACGCCGCTGTGCCCGAGCCGAACGTGCCACAGTTCGTGCCGGCCGGGCAGCGCTAGCCCTGAGTGGCGGCCCGTAGGCGGCCAGAACCATGACCAAACGGACGATGCCCTCTGCTGCATGGCGGTTCATGCTGGATTGCCGTTGCCTCCTGAAGGGATCCGAACTCCGTGCCTCGCGTGAACCGTCTGGAGATGATGAAGCAGGCCTTCTGGGTCGCGCTGATACCGGGCGCCATCCTCTTCGCCTGGATGCAGTTCCACGGGTACGCGGTCCGAGGCATGATCGGCGTGGACTCCCACGCGTACTGGGCTGCCGCTCGCGACCCAGCCTCGTGGTACACACGGCCCCCGGCGCCACCTGGGACGCCTATCTCTACTCGCCCGCCTTCGCACAGGTCCTGTGGCCCTTGGCGCGCTTGCCCTGGCCGATGTTCCAGGCCCTGTGGATCACCGGTCAGATCGGGGTCCTGTCTGGCTGATGAAGCCGCTCGGATGGCGGCGCACCCTGGTCCTCAGTCCCGTTCCTCACTGGCGAGCTGCTCCTGGGCAACCTGTACGTCTTCTTCGGCGCCGTGCTGGTGTTGGCGGTCACGAAGTCGCCTGGCGTTCTTGCCTTTCCCCTTCTCACGAAGGTCGCCCCTGGTGTTGTCGGCCTGTGGTTCCTGGCTCGCCGGGACTGGAGAGGTGTCGCCTGGGCAGTGGGCACGTGTGCCCTCATCGTCGGCGCCTCCATGCTCGTCGACTTCGACGCTGGTTGCGCTGGGCTCAGTTCCTGCTTTCCGCATCGGATTCTGGCCGGGGGGTGTCGACCATGATTCGTCTTGGTGTGGCGACCCTCCTGGTGCTCTACGCAGCAAGGACCGAAAGGTCAGTGGCTGCTTGCACCCGCCCTCATCCTGGGGTGTCCGGTGCTTGGGGGCTCCGACTAGCTGGCAGTGCTCCCGGCTCTGCCGCGCCTGCTGGCCCGTGACAGGGCGGTGGTGTCCCCTTCAGAGACCGGGCCGCAGAAGGACGAAGCCTTGATCTCGAGCGACGACGTCCCAGTGAAGGTCGCCCCGTAGATGACGCGCCAGGGGAGCGGTCTCGCGTATGAGGGCTGCGGAGGGCCGGTCCCGGTCGAACACGCCTGCCACCCCTCGTCGGCGCTCATGTCGTTGAGGTAGGCCCGGGCACGCGCCGGGCCGTAGAGCTCGGCACGGGTGTCGGCAGTCTGCTCGAGCTCGGGGAACGACCACATGAGCCAGCCCCCGACGGCGTCGTCGTTGTACACCACGGAGTGTGACGGCAGGGCACGCAGCCCGGCAGCGAGCCCGGTCGGCACGCCGACCGGCTCACGCGGTCCAGTCCACGCCGCCAGTGCGCTGACCGCGACAGCCACCGTGACGAGCGCCGGCGAGAACCTGCGGTTCGCGCCCCCGACGTGGACGCGGACGTCCCAGGAGGCGGTCGAGGGCCTGAGCAGCCAGCGGGGCGATGATGATGGCCCCCAGCGCGACGCTGCGGGTGTAGGCGAAGCCCCACCCGAAGCCCACCAGGAGCATGGCGGCGCCACCCCAGCTGCGCAGGTCCCGACGAGCCAACCAGCTGCCGACCAGCAGGAGGACCAGCGCCACCAGGGCCAGCGTCGAGGGCTGTCCCAGCTCGGGTCGGCGCCATTCCTGGATGTAGGGGCTGACCGCACGGACGGTGCCGAAGGCCTCCACCACGTGCAGCCCGAGCGGCGTCAGCAGCGCCGCCACCGCTGACAGCAGGGGCACGAGGGCCAGCCTGGCGGCTGCGGTACGACCGACGCGACGGTCCAGCACCAGGCCGATCGTCACGGCGGCGCCCAGCATCACCCCGACGACCCACGTCCCGTGGCTGCCGGCCCAGACCCAGGCCGTCGGGACCAGCCACCAGCGCGGGCGCAGGTCCCGCAGCGTCGCCATCCATGCAGCCGTCGTGACCGCAAGCAGGGCGAACCCCACGAGCTGGGGCCGAGGGCTGAGGCTCGCCGACGTCGCCAGGGCGGCGATCCCGGCGGCCAGCGTCGCAGCCAGGGGTCCCCCCTCGCGACGACAGCCGACGTAGATGGCGACGCAGACCGCGAGGCGGCCGACCTGGGCCAAGAAGGCGACGGCCGGGAGCCCTCCGAACGCGTGCGCGAAGGACATGGCGAGCTCGGGGAGCCACTGGGTGAGGATCCATGGCCCTGTGGTGAAGCGGGACAACGGGTCGGGGCCGGCGAAGTCCCAGGTCCGGCGCAAATGGTCACCGGCCAGCACGTGCCACAGGGCGTCCGGGTCGGAGATCCCTGCGCCGGCCGGCCGGGAGAGTGCCAGGAGCAGCAACCCGAACCCCACGACCGGACCCCACCTCAGCACGGCCGGCAGCTGCGCCGGATCCGGCCCTGAGGACGACGCCCGCTCCGCGTCGGCGACCGTCGTTGGCGTCCTCACGCGGCGACCCTAGCGCCCGGGACGCGGCGAGTCTGCGGCGAAGGCCTGGCCGGTGGAGGCGTTGGCCGGGCTCGACTCGTCCGTGACGCGCAGGCCCGAGACCTGCAGGGCAGCAGAGCCCTGGTCGCCCCCGGGGATCGGCTGGACCGTGGCCGTGCTTGCCAGCGTCAAGGTCGACAGGCCGGGCGCGGCATCGACCTCGAGCATGACCGGGATGGGCCTGCCGCCGAGGCGTATGGGAGTCGTGGCCACTCCCGGTCCGGTCACCGATGCCGTGCCCGGCCTGCCGTCGAGGGCCTGCAGGCTGAGGCTGACGCGCAGCCGTCGGTGGGTGCTGCCCATGTTGGAGACCTGGACCCGCGCCGTGGGGCCGGTCCACTGGCGGGGTGTCCCGTCAGCGGACACCTCGACGAGCGAGCCCGCGAGCGTCACGAGTGAGGGCTGCAGGACGTCGGCCCGCTCCGAGGACTGCTGCTGGGCAGACCGAGCCCGGTGGACCGCCGCCACGGGTGCGAGGT